>CAZYRJ010000047.1:8267-9798 GCA_964649625.1 uncultured Candidatus Saccharibacteria bacterium | reverse complement strand
TTCGGAAAATGCTTTTTGCTCATACTGTAAAAAACTCCTGCGCGGCATATTACCACAGATAAGCGTCTTTCCACATCTGCGAAATACAGGTCGAGAAATGTTTTCTCGGCCTATTTATCGCGGTTTATGCCCGCTCTTACCTCCGGCCGGTTTGTTTGCGAAGTAATCAGCTAAGCCGGCGTATTGTGCCTCAACTTCTTCCGCGACACGGTTTCCGTCACGAAAAGCAAGAGCCTCGGCGTCAGTGGTTACGTAGTAGGCTTCGGTCAATGCGGAGATGACAAGAGTTCCGTCGTGGCCGTTGTCCCTTGACCCGTTGCGGTGAATGGAGAGGATAATGTCGCATTTTCTAGCCAACGTGCTTGTCAAACATTTGTCCATGGCGATCTTACGCGCTCTTTTCTACTCGCGATAGTGCGCCGCAATGACATCATGGCCCCATACACAACCTTGTTGCTATAGCAACAAGGTTGTGTATGGGGCGTTGCGGGAATGGGACCGCAGGTTTTAACCATCAATTTCACGGCATGAGATTATTAGTAGTGAGTTTCAGACCTCGGTAAGGGCGGAGGACTTTTTAGACAGAAATTACCTGCAGAAGATGTATAACCTGATGCATTTCTCAGAAGAGGGGAAAAACAATAAAAGACCGGGGGCTGTTTGCCGTCGGTTTGCGTGAAATGACTCAGCAATCCGTTTCCTTAGGGATGTCGACCATGATTTTGGCATCAGTTTTGTTTCCATACCGACGCACTCGGTCTCGTTCGTTTCGAAGAAGGCGAAATGCGCTCGACGCAATAACCCTCAACAGGCACCGAGTGCTATGAACAACTATCGATTTGATTGTCGCTACCAAAACCACACCCGTTTTCATCCGAATGATCCACCGAAAGGTGGACTGTTCGCCTAGCAGATTTGCCACAGCGGCAAAGGACAACTTGTCTATTCATATCAGCTTCCTCTCTCAACACTTCATATTAAAAACGGAGGGGAATTGTCAACAAATTACAGCCGAACAATATAAAAAAAATAGGACTGTCTCCTAAACTCAAAAAGTCTTGGTTCACTTAGCGTATTTAGAGTCTGCCCGGGGAACGATCATCCCAAGACATGCTGTGTGAATTTAGCTTAGTCGATTATTTGTTTTGATACGACGCAAGTGCCGACTTAAGAATATTTCTTTTCTCCCGAGATTTATTCCATACGCTATTTGAGCGTTTTCCGTTAACACATAATCCTGGAGCGAAATTAATTTGCCGTGCAAATTTTTCAAGATTTTTTTTTCGACTGATCACAATTTCGTTGTGTTTTTTGTCAATGTGTCCATCGATATCAAATTCCGAAAGCAGAGTTTTGACCAATAGTAGAATTTTGTAATTATGCTGGTATCCTCTCACAGCACGTCTATTCCCAATAAAATACACTGAGCCTTCATCGTCAAAAAAGCGCGCAAAAATGATAATTGGAGTTCTCTTTCCATGCCTGAAATATTTTTGATTAATTCAATCGATTTAACTTTGAGGTAAGATGT
>CAZYRJ010000047.1:0-8257 GCA_964649625.1 uncultured Candidatus Saccharibacteria bacterium | reverse complement strand
GGGCTTTACTTCGATTCGTATATACGCAGTGCACCGCAATTTGAAAGAGACCATGGTGCAATTATACTGCGTTTATTTATATCCGCCCAGCAGGTTACGATCCTGCGACCTTCTCCTTAAAAGGGAGCTGCTCTACCAACTGAGCTATGGGCGGATGCTTTCACTCACAACTGACAACGCATACAACTTACAATAATAAAGGCCTAAAATCAAAGACGGTCGTGGGCGGTCAGTGATAAGTTATCCGTCTTGGTTTTAAAGAGGCAGATCTATCGCCCACGCTCCAGGGCCGGTTATGATGAGGGAGAGGGCGATAAGAAGAAGTAGGCAGAGGAAGTTGAAGCTCTCCGGAAAAATATCCGGCCGTTTTTTATTAAAGATGAGGGCGCCGACCGCTACGAGGGCCGCAAACATGGCCGCCGGTTGGGTCATGAAGCCGGCGACCAAGAAAATGCCGGCGAGCATTTCCAAAGTGCTTAAAAACCAAACAAAGAAGGTGCCGGGCTTAAGGTTAAGTGTTTCGAAAAATGCCGCCTTGGTCTGTTTGTGCACGGATAGGGCTGTCCAACCGAAGCCGATAAAAATTATTCCGAGCGCGATCCGGAGCATGGTGGGTCCCCACAGTTGGAAAATGAGCAGTTCCGGGAACAGGCTAACAACATGGAAATCAATCATTCCGTTAGAAACAGGGAACATTTCGCCTTGCCCGCGAAGTTTCACTGTAAGTTATTTAATAAAAAATATCACCATTCGGCTATCCCGCATTTTTGTCGCGAAGCGGCTAACGGGAGCATCGCTCAATTTTATCAGATTACCCGGACATATCAATTTGCCTTTCTCCGAATCCGTAATATTGTAGATATTAACCATGAGCAAAGCCCGCGATGTTTATGTCATCTTGGACAATATAAGAAGCGTCCACAATACTGCGTCTATCTTCAGGACGGCTGATTGCGCGGGTGTTGCGGCTGTATATTTGTGCGGAACCACGCCGACCCCGATCGACCGTTTCGGCCGTGAACGAAACGATTTTAAAAAAGTGGCTCTTGGGGCGGAAAAAAGCGTAGTTTGGCATTATTTCAAAAAAACGGAGGAAGCCATCAAAGATCTCAAGAAGAGAAAAGTCTATATCGTTGGCATCGAACAGGACGAGCGATCGATCGACTGGCGGAAAATTAAAAAGGCGGGCGATATGGCTGTGGTTTTGGGGCCGGAAGTAACTGGGCTCTCAAGGCAGGTCTTGTCCCTCTGCGATCAGATCGCGGAGATCCCGATGTGTGGAAAGAAGGAGTCGCTTAACGTCGCGGTCGCGGCAGGGGTTATTCTTTTTAGCCCTTCCATATTTTACTAAACTTCCCCTGAGGGAAGTTTAGTAACTGTGCGTACTGATGAGATTTCCTTTTTGGTCCAATAGATCAACAATCTCTCGCCTAGATTTCCAAAGCCGTACCTCCCGGCTCAAGTAGATTCGCCATTCCGGTCCCAAAAAATTCGGGTCATTCCCAAAATCGGCGACGCATCGGGTGTAGCTCATGCGCTCCGCGACGAAATTTTTGCAGGCGTCCTCAATGTTGGTCGGATACCTGAATCGGGACTGGCAGCTACCGACCCGTTTTAAGAAATCCAAACAGTTATCGCTGAATGCGTTTGGCCGCGCGGGGAGCGGATAATCCAAGATCCCCGGGCAACCCGCGGGAAGACCGATGACCCAGCTTTGGGTGGTGTTGTCGAGATAGCCAATGCACTTATTGATTTTAAAGGAGTAGCCGAGGGGGGACCGACCGCTGATAACGTAGGCGGTTTCGCCTGGTTTAAGGAATATAGTTTCTCGCTGATTGACCGTGTTGGTGTAATAAAGGGGTATCCCGTCCCTGATATCCTGCTGATTTCCGGTCATCCTGCTTTTAAGAAGCATTCCGGTCAAGAGATAAGGTTTCTGGTTCGTCAGGGGTGCAGTTATCTCAAGATATTCATCCGCTGGCGCGTCTGACTCGTAATCCGCCGAAGGCTGAACCCGAACAATTTTGACCGTGTCCGGCACGTTTATGGTCGGTCCGGGCGGCTTATCGGCTCCGTAATAATTCCCTTTTGTGCCGCCTATCGCCGTTCTCATGCCGATCAGCTGAGTGTTATTTACTATCGGCAAAGCGCCCTGTGAGATAGGCAGGGAAGAATTCCTGCCTGGTTTCGGAGCACCGAGCGGATTGGACGATGTGCTTACCCGTGCCCAGGGAAACAATACGCTCATTAACCTGTTACTGCTACCGTATGTGCCGCCGGTGCTCAAAGGCGCCGCGGGTCGAACGAAGGGGTTGTTCTTGGTAACGCTCTTCAAGCCGCCGGCCGCTATCCAAATTACGCCGAGAATGATTATTCCGGCGACGAACCATTTGAGTTCCTTAACGGCATCCATGTTTAAAATTCAAAATGAAAATATAAAAATTCAAAATGACCTGTCTGCGTGCGTACACGCACAGGCAAACAATTACAAATGCAAAAATGATCGTTTAACATATGAATTTTACACTGCGGTTTCATTTTTCAGTTTAAGTCATTATATCACCTGTACAATTTTTGATGCACCGGACAAAAATGGGCGCTTCTACCGCCCATTTTTTGGCGAACGATCTTTCCTTTGCATCCGGTCTTAGAACAGAGTTCGCCCGTTTTTCTGTAGGCTTTATGGAAATTCTGAAAACCGCCCGGCTTGCCGTCCAGTTTTCTAAAATCCGACATTGAGTCGCCTCCGATTTCAATGGCCTTATCCAAGATTGTTTTCATCGCTTTATGGGCCGCTAACAAAGCTTTTTCGGGTACTTGGGCGGGAGCGGAAAAGGGATGGATTCCGGCTAACCATAATATTTCATCGGAATATATATTGCCGATTCCGGCGACGATCTCCTGATCCATTAAAATCTGCTTGATCTTACCGCCGGGTTTCTTGAGCAGACGCTCTTTGAGGACCTTGGCCGTAAATCCTCTTGATAAAGGATCGGGTCCGATGTTTTTGAGATCCGGCACATCAGACTTTTCCGATGTGGGGAAGAGATAGACCTTGGCAAATCTCCGGAGATCGGAAAAGGCCAGATGACGGCTGTTGGACAGCGTGAATACAAGGCGGATAAAGCGGTTCACGGGGTCGCTCAAAGGCCCATTTGCGTCCCTGGGCTTCCAAATTTCGCCCGGCTGTCCCGCCATTTTAAAAAACTTGCCGTACAAAAAATGGCCCGTCATTTTCATATGGACCAGTATGGTCTTACCATTCGAGAGGCCGATCAAAACGTTTTTTGCCCTCCGTTCGGCGCCGACGATCCTTTGGCCGACAACGGATTTTTTGAACGAGTCGAAGTAAGCGATATCCTTGATGTTGTTTTTTCCTTTATGAAAAGAGGAATTGTAGCTGGACCAAATATCGGTTACGAAGAGACCTTTGATCTCTTTGTTGAGGGCTCTCACAGTCGTTTCGACCTCAGGTAGTTCTGGCATATAAATAGCGTATAGCCTTTAGGGTAAGGCGTAAAGCAAAAAAATGAAGCCAATCGGCCGGGGCCGATTGGCTGTGAACTAAGCTTGAAACTCAGGCGCTGTTGGCGTTTGCGCAGGTAGTGCTGGCGACTTGGATCGGCGCTTGCCTAAAATCGGCGCTTAACGCCGCCTCCAGGAATGTTGTCGCCCGAGTCTTCGCGATGGTGGCGATGTCGTTCGTTTTTTCCATGCTCTTGTAAACGGCTGCCGCCGCGTCGATAAGGTTCTGCGCTTTGCTGTTGGCAGAATATCCATTCACGTACGAACTACCCGTCGGCCCGGCGCGCACCTCGCGCTGAAGCTGTGGGGTCATCCACGCGGTAGTATTGGCGCGGTTCACGCTGTTCACGAGCGTCTGGCTCGTGGGTCCTGCCCGATTCTCTCGAGCCGGGGTATTGAGCGCCACATTCTGTTCCACGCGGTTGTTGTTCGGGTTCGACACCAAAGTCGCGGGAGCGTAGCCGATGATGTTGTTGGCGTTATTGGCCGAGTTGTCGAGATGTTGGCCGGTATCCACCAATGCCACAGGAACGTTATTGGCTTTCGCACCTCCGCCTGGATCCAGGCCGTTTGGCAAGAAGAGCGCCACGAATGCGACCAATGCAACCACTGCGAATGCGGCTTTCCCCGCCGCAATTACCAGTTTTTTCATCTACCGTCCTTTCTTTGTAGGGCTTATGCCCATTTGCGGACACTCCGGAGAATTCCATGTTGAGATGGCCGGAGTTTTGAAAGCACCAAAAACTGCCCTCAAAACCCCGTCCATCATTTATGAAAGAACTTCATAATTTATTCTACGCCCCGCGAAACGTCTGTCAACAGCTAAAAAAGCATGAAAACACGGTTATTTAGATATAAGACGGGGCTGGCAAACACTACCTTTTCGTTCTCATTGGACATTTAGCAGAATCGCTTTTTCTGCTTCAGCTTTATCGCTCCATGGTGTTTTTTTGCCGCCAGCTTCCATTATGAACGGGTCAGTGCCCTTGCCGGTTAATAGTACGACCGAACCGGTGTTCTTGCTGGCTTCGTTAACTGCTATGCCGATTGCCTTGGCCCTGTTCATTTCGATTGTCAGTTTTGCCGGTTGGATAGTCGCGGCCATTTCGTCGACTATTGTCCGCGGGTCTTCGTCATACGGATCTTCGTTGGTCAAAATAACCTGCGTACAATACTGGTCGGCGATCCTGCCCATCTCCGGACGTTTCCAGGTGTCGCGACCGCCGCCTGTGTTTCCAAGGACGCATATCTTCATTCGGCCGGGGAAAGCTTCGTAAATAGCGCGCAAAGAGTCCGGTGTGTGAGCGTAATCGACGACCACGTCGAAATTTTTGCCTCTAACTATTTCCGCTCGGCCAGGGATCGAGGATATCTTTTCGATGGCTTCGCGGATCTTGTCTTCCGACACCCCGAAACTTTGGGCGCACGAGGCCGAGGCTATGAGATTATAGATGTTGAACAACCCGACCAGTTTCGAGCTCACGGCTTTCCCCGCGAAATTGAATTCTACGCCGTTATCAGTGGTTTTATATGGCTCGGCGTTCTTAAGCGAGAATGATATTTTAACGGCATTGCCCGCGGCCGCGAAGAATTTCTCGGATTCCTTATCGTCGGCGTTTGCCACCATGAATTTCGGCGACTTCCGCGACTGGGCCAGCGCTCTGGCGATCTCAAGTTTGGCGTCCCGATATTTTTCGAATGACCCGTGGGATTCGATGTGCTCTTTTTGAAGATTGTTGAATATCAGAGCGTCGAAGTCGATGAATTTGTGGCGGAACTGCCGAGCCGCTTCTGAGGTCATTTCTATCACCGCGACATCGCATTTGGCATCCACCGCCTGGCGCAGAAATCTTTGAATGAAGAAGCGGCCCGGCGTTGTCATCTTGAAGAGGTTCCTTTCGATCTTTTCACCGACCTTAAATCTGATGGTGCTTGCCGAGGCGGTTTTTAAACCAGCCTCGTCAAAAATAGCCGTCAACATTTCAACGACCGAACTTTTCCCCTTAGTACCGGTGACGGCTATGACTTTTATGCGACGGGAAGGGAAGCGATAGAGCACAGCTCCAACCAGAGCCAAAAAGTAGTGGTAAACAGGCTGAAATAAATTAAAAAACGGTTTGGGTATTAGTTTCTTGGCCAAAAATAAGGCTTTGTCCATAATATAATCATACGGCAAAAAGGTCCTCTCCGTCCTTGACTCAGGCACACAATAATGGTAAATTATCGACCGGCTTCATTCCTTGATGCAAGCTCTTTTTCAATAAAAAAACCAAAACGAAAGGAACTGACCATGGACCCCATGCTCAGAAAAGCACTCCGGAAATACAACGGACTGCGCCAACAAGTCGACAACGTACTCCTCGGTGACGAAGGTGATCTTTGGGAGGCCGAACTCAAGAATTTTCTTGCCAAGCGTTCCTGCTGGGTTACAGAAACACCGAAGCGAGTCGAGATACCGGAACCGCCAGAAATTATCATTCCCAACTTGCGCACAACCGGTTCGACTCTCGGACACTGGCTCGCGGCTCGCGAAGAACTGCACAAGTTTTGGACCGGCGATACCATCGTGCTCCGGGACATGTTTGCTTTCACTGAGGAGCAACTCGCTCGCACCGACGTTATCCCTGTCTTTCGTCCCGTCGGGGCCACAAACCGCTTGGCTGTAGACTGGAAGAAAAAGCTTGGTATCCCCGTTTACGAAGAAGTGGATGTGATGGGGTACAAAAATTCCGGCGGTCCTAAAAAGCCGGAGCTGTATCTCATCAATCGTTCCGTTCGTCCGGACGAAGACACGCTCGGCGAGGGAAACAAAAAGTCGCCGGACCAGCTCATCGTCGTTCCGAAGAAGATCTGGGCAGGTCTTTACGGCTGGTGCGATGCCGACAGTCTGCACTTTGCCATCACAGAGAATCATCTTGACCCGGAAACGGTAACATGGTTCCCAAAAGACCGTCTTGCCGACGGCAGGGTTGCGCGCGGTGACTGGTACGGCGCGAGGGTCTACTTGTGCTGGCACTATTCCGACGATTGCTATCCGCGCTATGGTGCCCGTGCGACAGAACCCGTTCCCTTCAGAACTTAGTTCTTGTTCCCTTTGGTTTTAAACAGCGTACGACTCATGTTGTATGCTGTTTTCTTTTTTCGTATAATTTTGAACGGCTGTTAAATCGGTCCTCCACTATGGATAACGGTTTGCCATCATCATAGAAACTGCTTGCTTTGTTCTACACTATGCTCGAAGTGCCGCGAGTGGGACACAGAGAATTGTGCAAACGATTTTCGGAGGTATGGGCGAAATGCGGGGAGGGTATAGCTTCTCGTAATTCGGAGGGGTTTTTTCGGTGCTTTGTATGTTCACCACAGCATTTTCTTTCCCATCTGTCAATTTCCCTCTCTATCGCTTTTTGCTCTATTTCCAACGATCGTTGGAAATAGAGCAAAAAGCGTGATAAAGTATTCAAATTGGGCACTATGATTTGAGGAAACTAAATATTGCTTTAATTATGTTGCAACCAAGACACAAGAAAAATAATTTAAGAAAAGCAGTGTTAACTTTACTTTTGGGCGGATTATCTTTGGGCTTAAGTCGTTCGCCTAAAAAGCAATTTGAAATATTGGGGGAAATGGCTGGCGAGTTGTCCGGTTTAAGAAAGGCGAATTTAAAAAGGACGATACGGTTGCTTTACGGAAAAGGCATCTTAAAAGAAGAGAAACAGTTGGATGGTACGGTTTCTATTGTGCTTAGTGAAAAAGGTAAAGTGCAGGCACGCAATTTCAATTTGGAAAATGTGACAATATCAAAGCCTAGAAAATGGGATGGTTACTGGCGTATACTAGTGTTTGATGTTCCCGAGTCGCTTAAAAAGTTGAGAAATACGTTGCGTTTTCATTTCAAGAGACTAGGTTTTATTGAGTATCAAAAATCTGTTTTTGTTCACCCATATTCATGCGCAGAAGAAGTTGATCAAATAGTGAAGTTTTTAGGGGCACGCAAGTACGTTAGACAGATATTGGCGACTTCTCTTGATGATGAGGGTCGCTTTGCAGTTCGCTTTGATCTAAGTTAATTACCAAGCTTTATTATTTTTGCTCTATTTCCAACGATCGTTTAATATAGAGCAAAGTTTTTTTGTGTTAAATACAAATACATAAGTTAGATTGGTATTCATTTTGCCAAAACTTTTAGCACCGCTTTGACCCGATTGCCAGTGCCTTCAACTTCCCGCGGCAATTTTTTGATGGCCTCGCGGGCGTCGCGTTCGCCGTACCCCAAGGACAGCAGGGCTTCAAGGACATCCGAGTCACCTTTCATTGCGGTGGCCGTTCCTTCGACGGCAGGTCCGATCTTTTCTTTCAGTTCGAAGACTATTTTTTCCGCCAGTTTTTTGCCGATGCCGGATATTTTGGTCAGGTAAGCAGTTTCTCCGGTTGAAACGGCCGTTTTTATATTTTCGACGGAAGACGCGTTAAGCACCGAAAGGGCCGTTTTTGGTCCGATGCCAGAAACGCTTATGAGTATCTCGAAAAAACCCAGGGCTTCTCGCGTCAGGAAGCCGTAAAGGTCGGAACTATCCTCGCGGATGACATGGTGGATCCAGAGTTCGGTTTCGGCCTTGCTCTGGCCGATTTCGGCTAGGGTTTCGCCCGTCATAGCCACTTTATAGCCGATGCCGCCTGTTTCGATGACAATACAGCCCGGCTCTTTATGGATTATTTGTCCGCGGAGATACGA
>CAZYRJ010000046.1:0-9859 GCA_964649625.1 uncultured Candidatus Saccharibacteria bacterium | reverse complement strand
CCTTTAAGGTGCGGGGCGGCGTTCCGACCGACCTCAAGTTGGACGGTCAGCCGGTCAGCGTTCCGCCGGAAGCCTACTCTAAGGAAGAATGGGAAGCGCTCTATACCGGCGAAGCCAAGTCGGGAGGCGTTGAGGGAGTTTCCTCAGAAACCAAGCCGGTCTATAAATACGAGCAGCGCAGCTGGAAAAAAAAGAAGAATCCGCCCAGGTTGACCGATCCCGACAATATCGTCGGAAACCTGCCGGATTATGGGGGCGCCGAAGTTAAGCTTAAAAAGCCCGACCTGGTCGAGGACATAACCGGTAAAGATCCGAGTGACTTCGCGAAAGCGACATCGGCGGCCGCTAATCATGGCAAAGCAGCCCGCAAAGGTCCGCCTATGCCCGGCGTTTATAATTTCAACGGAGGGAGGCTCAATGAAGTTGCAAGCGGGGTTCCGGCTACACTTGATCCTGAAAAGAAGGCTCGCGCAGAGTGGGTCGCGTCTGAAAACGCCAGACTCCAGAAGATGCGCGATCGATCATGGCGCCGTTAGTCCAGCATTAAATCAACATAATGAAGGTACCAGAAGCAAGGCCCAAAGCGAGAATAGAGGCTAGCGAAAAGGAGGAAGAATCTGAGCCCATTGAGATTCATAACATTAAGATTGACGAGTTTTTCAAAAAGCCCGGTTTTGTCGATTTTATGGCGAAATATGATGATGACCTGGACCCCGAGGCTGACGCGCAAACTATTCAAGAGAGGTTCTATATATTCGAGAGCGCCGAGAGGCTCTGTTCGGAATTGACGGGCCATTTCAGGGAGAGATACGAGCGCCAAATGGGTATAAAACTCGACGCGGCGCATTACGAGGCCATGAAAGATCAGATTCTCGAGATGGCGGCAAAGAACCGGACGGAATTTCAAAATTATTTTACGGAGTGGAGGAAGTATAAAGAATTGCCGCAGCAAATAGAGTCGATTGACCATGAAATAAATGCCATGAAGCCCGAGAAGGCAAAGGAGGATCTTGAGCAGGTCAGGCGGGATTCCGAGGTGATGGAGCTTGCTTCTCAAAAGGGGATTGGCGATTCGGTCAGTGCCTTTTTCAGCAATCCCGAGAAAAGATTGCTCCAACTCAATGAAGCCAAAAGTGATGCTACAAAACGGGAATTCTACGGCAGATTTTTTGAAGAAAAACTTGAGGATTTCAAGATACCGCCCGGCACTCGCGAGGCCTTCGAGCAGTATGTTTCCGGCGCGATAGATGAGAGCGAGCTCAAGAAGCTTCTTGGCAAGGGCTCGGTTTTTCTACGCGATGCCGAGGTTGCCTATGAACGGCAGATGGAGGGGGTTGAAAAAGAGATCGAGGATGTCGAGGCTCTTCAGGTACGCCTAGAGGCCGTAAAGCACGCCAAGGCGCGCGGCGTAAAAGGCTTTGCCCTTCGGAACATGAAGACGCCGACGATCCAAAGCGAAAAAATGAGATTGGAAGCCGAGATCGAGCGGCTCAAAAATGTCAGAATGGGCGCGGCTGAGAAGGCCAAGATTAGGCGAAAGATGTACTGGTCGTTCGTAGAGGCGGAGGAACAAGTGATGCAAAAGAACGAGATCATCCAAAAGATGGTCGCCTCGGCCAAGGAAGCCTTGGTAAAACAAAAGGAAAATTATACACGGGACGCCAAAAAGGCCGTCGGCGAAAAGAATTTTGCTCAACTCGAATCATCAGTCGCTAACCTAAGCTCCTACTTGCGCCGGCTTGAGGAGAGGTCGGAGTTTGCTGATCTCCGAAGTGAAGATGATAATGAGGAGCTTCAGCAATTCATTGAAGATGCTGCCAGTGCGAAGCTTGAGGCCCACTTATCTTCTATCGATGTGGGTGATCGCAACTTCGGGACATTTATAAAGAGTATCGAAAAAATGCTGGCCAAAAACCAGATCGGGCGGTTATCAAGTCGTGAGACATCGGCGTTTATCAGGAAAAGAGTCGAGGATCATATCAAAGGGCTGGGCACCGACCAAGAAAGTAAGGTAAAGAAGCTCATGCTCCGAACATTTTTAGCCAAAATAAAGAAAAGCTAACATGGCCGACGACAAAACATTTGACCAAAAAAAATTCGAGCAGAGCCTCTCCGAGGGAAAGGAGGCCGAGGCGGCGAGCCATCTGGAAGAGGCGCTAAAGGGCTCGCCGGACGTAAAAGAGCAGGCCCGATTTCTCTTGGCGGACGGATTGGCAGATATCGCCGTGGAAAACGAGCTTAATGAAGCCCTGATTGAGGATATGACCGGTGTTAGGGAACGTCTGCAAAAGCTCAGGGAATTAAAGCAGATGAATGAGGAGATGGCTAAAGCGGATCAGATACGCGAGGAACTCGGCTAAAACATCGGGGCATCAGGTGTTATAATATTGAGCAATGGAACTCGGGCAACTTTCGCATGAAGGAAAAAAGTTTTCCTCTCCTGAGGAGGAGATCTCTTTTTTGCGCGAAGAGATCAAAAAGCGTGAATTGCTTTATGGTATCGAGTCGCCCGTTCCCAAAGACGAGTCGATCCAGGCAGTTATAAAAGATTACAGCCGGACGGCTCCGCAAAAATTGGTCCATCAGGCTGAGGTCATCGCGCCGCATGAAGCCGGCGCTATTGTTTTGGAATTGGCCCCGGAATCGCACGATAAGCAGATCGAAGGCTTGATCGACGCGCTCCATAAACATGGCCTTCGCAATGCTCTCCACGTGCTCGAGAAGTTGAAGAGCCCTCATCTTGAGGACGATTTCCATCGTTTTCTGGTTCAGTACATTAAGGCCGGCTACGATACGCCCGGTCTAAAGCAGGGCAATGAGTTTTGGAAGCCGGCCCACATGACCCTTTATGAGATTACTTTACCGGAAGTCGCGAAAGAGGACGCCAGGGAAGAATTGAAAAAGTTTATTTCCGGAATGGAGCAATTCTACGCGGGCATGCTCCACGACGCCCAAGATCAGGACTATTTTACCGTCGAGATCGCAAATGCCAATGGTAACGATGAGTTCGTGTTTTACGCCGCAGTGCCGGACAAGCGCCGCGAATTGTTCGAAAAACAGATCCATTCGCTCTTCGCGGGCGTCAAGATCCGTGAAGAAAAAAATGATTACAACGTCTTCAATCCCGAGGGGGTCTCCGTCGGAGCTTATGCCACGCTCACTAAAAATCCGATCTTTCCGCTGAAGACGTATGAGATATTCGATACAGACCCGCTCACAGTCATCATGAACAGCTTTTCGAAGATTGACCGCGATGGGGAAGGCGCTTCCATCCAGTTTGTGATCAGACCAGCCAAGGAGGAATATAGTCATAAGTGGCGAAAAGCATTGAGCGAACTGGAAAAAGGCGTTCCGACAGCAACAGCCGTTGATGTTCCATTCGGGTTCGGGGCCAAACTCCTTAAGGGAATCAGCGATATGGTGAGTCCGCCCCTGAAGTCGAAGAAAGATAAGAGTAAGCCGGCCGAGGCACCAAAGATTGACCAACGCTCTATTGATAACGTGAAGGCCAAGCTTGCAAGCCCGATCGTCTTGACTGACATCCGCGTCATCGCGTCCGCCGCCGACTATGACAGTGCCAAAGAGATCCTCGGCCACATTGAAGCGTCGTTCGCTCAATTCGAAAATGCCGGCTGGAACAAGATAAAATTCAGCGAAGTGATAAAGGGCAGGCTTAAAGAACTGCTCCATGAATATTCCTGGCGCATGTATTCGGATCGGGAGGCTCTGCCCATTAGCATCAAAGAATTGACCACTCTGATGCACTTCCCGACGTCTCACATCAAAGCGCTTTCGCCTGAACTCAAGAAGGCCGAGGCCGGTGTTGCGCCCGCCCCCGTCGGATTGCCTTCCGAAGGTACGCTTATCGGCTTGAATAAGGCTCGAGGGAGCGAATCAAAGATCTATGTAACCCGAGAGGATCGGATGCGGCATTTTTACACGATCGGTCAAACCGGAACCGGCAAGACGACACTCCTTAAGAATATGATCATTCAGGACATCAAAGCTGGCGCGGGCGTTTGCATGATCGATCCGCACGGTAGCGACATACAAGACGTTCTGGCTTCCATACCGAAGGAGCGTTATGAAGATGTCATCTATTTTGATCCCTCTTACGTCGAGCGGCCGATGGGGCTTAATATGCTCGAATTTGACAGGCGCTATCCCGAACAGAAGATATTTGTCGTGAACGAAATGCTGTCGATTTTCGAGAAGCTGTTCGACCTTAAGCAGACCGGCGGCCCGATGTTCGAACAATATTTCCGCAATTCCGTTCTCTTGGCGCTCGAGGACCCGGATTCCGGCAGTACGCTGCTCGACGTTGCCAGAGTGCTCACCAATAAAGCTTACCGCGACTACAAAATTTCTAAATGCGTAAACCCGATAGTCATCTCTTTCTGGAAGGAAGTGGCCGAAAAAGCCGGCGGGGAGGCGGCCCTTCAGAATATCGTACCGTACGTAACATCGAAGTTCGACAACTTCTTGGCCAATGACATAATGCGGCCAATCATCGCCCAACAGCAATCGTCATTCAATTTGCGGGAGATAATGGACACCAGAAAGATCCTTCTCGTTAACCTGGCCAAAGGACGCCTCGGTGAATTGAACTCCCACTTGCTCGGCCTTATCATCGTCGGCAAGATCCTTATGGCCGCGCTTTCAAGGGTGGATTCGCTCGGTTCGCGGCTTCCTGATTTTTATCTGTATATCGACGAATTCCAGAACGTTACGACCGATTCCATCTCGGTCATTCTTTCGGAAGCCAGAAAATATAGACTTGGACTGAACATAGCCCACCAATTCATCGGCCAGCTCTCGGATAAAATAAAAGCTTCGGTTTTCGGAAACGTCGGAACCATAGTGTCATTCAGGGTTGGTCCGGAGGACGCCGAATTTTTGGAGAAGCAATTCGCTCCGGTCTTCTTAGCCCGAGATATCATCAATTTGAACAACCGAAATGCTTATGTCCGCCTTTTGGCCAACGGGCGCCCGGTTCGACCGTTCAACATGGAAACTTTGCCGCCTCCTGCAGGTAATGTCGGCAACATCGAAAGATTGAAGCAGCTGTCTCATCTTAAATTCGGCCGCGACAGGGTGAGCGTCGAAGCCGAAATCATGCAGAGGTATAAGAAATAGCATTGCAAATTCAAAATGCAAAAATCAAAATGGAAAATGTAAAATTGAAAATTTTTCGGTCTGGAACTTGGCCGTATTGGGCGAGTGCGCGTTAATCGGAGCGGCAGTTTCATTTTTTTCCTATGTTTATCTGAGTGGCTTTATATCGTAAGAATCAGTTTTTTGCTGGCTTTACTGCGAGCGTCCAGAACGCCCGGCGCTCTTGGCGCAGGGTTCTTTACGGCAAAAATCAAGGAGCGAAAACAACATGTCTAAATTCATACGATATATCGCATGAATTTATGGAAAACCGTTTTTTTCTACTCCCTTCTCAAATGGCCTAAGGAAATGCGCTCTTGCCAGTCGTGGTTTTGAGTTCGCTGACTACCCATTGTAAGTTTCTCTTTTTTACCGTACCATTCCCGCATTATTCTCATAACTTGTAACTTTAAACTTACAACTTTCAACTTATCATGAAGCACCCCAAAACAGACCGCACTTTAGTGATCATCAAGCCCGATGGCGTTCAGCGGACTTTGATAGGCGAGATCATTGGCAGGTTCGAAAAAGTAGGCTTGAAGATAGTCGGTCTTAAAATGTCCGTGCCTTCAGCTGCTCACGTTGAAAAACACTATAATTTGGACCCGAACTGGAAGCGCTTGGTCGGCGAAAAGTCCATTCAAAGCTATGAGAAGAAGGGCGTTAAGCCTCCTTCGGAAGATCCTCTCAAAGTCGGCGCTCAGGTCATCGAAAGGCTCAAAAAGTATTTCGTGAGCGGTCCGGTCGTCGTAATGGCCCTTGAAGGAGCGCACGCCGTACCGTTGGTCCGCAAGATCACTGGGGGCACCGAGCCGCTTTCTTCCGATGTTGGCACGATCCGAGGCGATTTCGTTTTGGATTCCTATGTTATGGCTGATACGGATAACCGCGCCATTCGCAACCTTGTTCACGCGTCAGGTTCCGATGAAGAGGCCGAAAACGAGATCAGGCATTGGTTCAAAAAGGACGAGCTCGTCAACTACAAGCTCATTTCCGAGCGAATTCTCTACGATGTTAACCTCGACGGTTTGCTCGAATAAGTCGCCCAATTCTTCATTTGTAATCTTTTCCCACATTGAACGTTTTAAGAACGAGGGATGACAATTTCCCGGCCCAGTAAAACTATTCTAATTTTAGGGAATCCAAGATTGTCTGCCGTTTGCACGCATAGCGCGCCGGTTGAGACTGAAGATACCCATTTTTAAATTTATCTGGCAACGAGATTTTGCATCCTCCCAAAAAGCAAGGCCCCCCTAAAAAGGGGGTTTTGCTTTGTACGAATAGCGGTTTGGTGGCTCTTTTTTAGAAATGAGATATTGCGCGCCGTCTCTTATGTGTGCTCGAATTCGGCAAACTTGTATTGTTTATTTGCGCGGAGGCGTATAATAAATACGGGTCACTTGAGTATTTTTTCTCTGTAAAATATTTCAAGGGAGCCTTACATCTAGGCAAACCGATGAACCCTTACGGGATCTGACGAATGCCTCTGCGGGCACCCACCTAGAACTTTATCTAGGGAAATATACTTAAGTGATCCTTAAAAAAATCGGGTCTTTCGGGACGCGATTTTTTGTTATAATAAGCGTCAATGGTCCCGCAGTAGGAAATGGCTTATAAATTAATGGGGATTAAACAAGATTTCGATTATTTTAGAGCATGATTACGCGTAAAAAATTAAAATGTCCAGCTCCGGAAGGAACGAAGCCATTTTTCACTACAGGATGACGACCCGCAATAGATTGCTAATAGAGATGTCCGTTCTTATCCTATTGCTTTCGGTCGTTCAGCTTCTCGGTATTTTCCAAGGCGCCTACGCCAAGTTTTGGTGGCTTGACATGCCAATGCATTTTCTGGGCGGCGCCTTCATCGGTATTTCGGCTATTTGGTTCTATTTTTATTCAGGTTATTGGCCGTTTCCGCCCAGGCAGGCAAAGGGTCGAGATTTTATGTTTTTAGCAATAACCGCTACCTTTATTGTTGCCGGAGTCTGGGAGCTTTACGAATATGTTTTAGGACCCTTTTTTACGTATAGTAGTTACAAGTTGGATACGACAAAAGACATTATCCTCGGTATGTTAGGTTCGGTTGCCGGGTCGGCTTATTTTGTGAATACTAAACTAAAAGGAAGATGAGCAAAAAGATAGCCATTACGTTTTGCGGCGGAGTTGAAGAGGTTACGGGCGCTAATTATTTGCTCGAACTCTCTGATGGCGATGTTACTCACCGGATGCTTGTCGACTGCGGCCTAACCCAGGGCTCGGCTTCAATGGAGGAAAAAAATCGTCGGCCGTTCTCATATGACCCGAAGACGATCGACCTTCTTCTAATTACCCACGCCCATATCGACCATATCGGCCGCGTGCCAAAACTGGTCCATGACGGCTTCCACGGCCGTATCGTGAGTACCCCGGAAACCAAGGAGTTGGCGGAGCCTATGCTTCTCGATGCCTTGAAGATTGCCGACGAAGAAGCGAGGAGGAAGGGCATTCTGGCCTTATACGAAAAAGCTGACCTGGAGCGTTCGCTAGAGCTGTGGGACGGGTTGTCTTATGGTACCTCAAGGGAATTGGCCCCAGGCGTTTTTGTGACGCCGCGTGATGCCGGCCATGTGCTTGGTTCGGCGATGTTCGAATTTGCCCTGGACGGAGCTATTTATGGCGACGGCGAAGGTAAGCATCAACCGGTCCGCCTGGTTTTTACGGGCGATCTCGGCAATTCCCCTTCGCCTTTGCTTCGAGACACCGAGACCATCCGCGGTGCCCATTATTTGGTCATGGAAAGCGTTTACGGCGACCGGAACCATGAAAGTGTCGAAGACCGCCGTGAATTACTGAAGGATGTTGTTTTGAAGACCGTCAAAAAAAACGGCACTCTTTTGGTGCCCATTTTTTCGCTTGAAAAAACCCAAGTACTGCTTTATGAATTGAAACAGCTGGTTTCGAGCGAAGAGATCCCTTTCGTGCCCGTTTATTTGGACTCGCCGCTTGCCGTTACTATCACCGAGATCTATCGCCACAGCTCCCATCTTTTCAATGACGAGGCCAAAAAAGCCCTCCAAAAATACGGCGACATATTGAATTTTCCCAAACTGAAGTTCACGCCGACCAGGATGGAATCGCAGCGGATCGCCGATTCCCCTAATCCGAAGGTAATCTTAGCCGGAAGCGGCATGTCGATGGGCGGCCGTATCAGGGAACACGAGAAAAATTATTTGCAGGACTCGCGGAACATCATTTTGTTCGTAGGCTATCAATCGGCTGGAACCTTAGGCCGTCAGATAGAGGAAGGCGTGAAAAAAGTGGAAATAGACGGCGAGAGTATCGTGGTTCGGGCGGAAGTCGTAAATATTCTCGGCTATTCATCCCACAAGGACCGTGACCACTTGCTCGATTTCGTTGAACAGTCCGTCGATACCCTAAAACAAGTCTTTGTGGTTATGGGCGAACCTAAATCGGCCCTCTTCCTTTGTCAGCGAATAAAAGATTATTTGGGTGTCGAGGCTCTTCACCCGGAAGAAGGGGAACGGGTAGAGTTACATTAAGGGTTGTGAGTTGCAGGTCGGATTCTTTCGGTGGAATGAATTCTCGTAAGTTTCAGAGAGTTGCGAGTAAAATTTCAGGTTAAGACCATATGGGCTACAGTAATCTCTTGCTCTATTTCCAACGGCCGCGAAAATAGGTCGAACGTCTTTTACAGACTCTGACATTGTATAAGAATCCGCGCTATTTTTGAGGAAGAAAATGGGCATCACACAGAGGATGCGGCCATCTACCCCGCATATTTTCTCGTTCCATAGCCACCCACCTTGTCGATTTCTGCGGCTACGGGTGGTATGATAATTTTATATCAAAGTCTAACTATTGAACATGGACCAAAAATTGCTTGAGTATGTCCGTCATGAGATACAAAGCGGTGTTTCACCAGAGGCCATCTCTGCCGAGTTAGCCAAGAATGGCTGGCCCCCAGCCATTATCAGCCAAGCCCTCTTTCCGGTGCCCACGACCGCAACGGCGGGTTATGGCGTCAAATATGCAGGATTCTGGGTGAGATACGCGGCGGCTATGGTAGACGGCATCCTTTTGTACATCGTCCTCCTTATCTTAGGTTTCGTGATAGGGGTTGGTTTTCCGAGCGCCGTTCGCGGTTTTAATCCTATCGCTTTCGGCATATTTAATTTCGTTTTATCCAATTTGGTCGGCTGGACCTATTACGTTCTCATGACCTCAAAATACGAGGCAACTCTCGGTAAGATGGCGGTTGGTCTTGCCGTTCGCGCCGAAGACGGGCAACGGCTGAAACTTTCGGCCATTGTCATTCGCGAAGTTCCGGGAAAACTGCTGTCGGCTCTTATATTGATGATCGGCTATATCATGGCGGCCTTTACGGAAAGGAAACAAGCTTTGCACGACAAGCTTGCGCATTCCGTGGTTGTGTATAAAAATCCCAACGATACTCATCGCGGCACAATCATCGTTGTCGTCATTTTGTCGGTCATAGTGGCGGTCGCCGCTATCATAGGCATATTTTCAGCCGTTGTACTTGGTTCACTTAATTCGGCCAGAACGAGAGCCGATAACGCGAGCATCATGTTGGCTATGCGGTATATGAAAGTCGAGGCCGAGCTCTATTTCAACGACAAGGGATCTTATGGCCAAGCCCCCGACTGCTACGTCGGCATGTTCCAACAAATGGGCCAGTCGATCGT
>CAZYRJ010000045.1:3248-10652 GCA_964649625.1 uncultured Candidatus Saccharibacteria bacterium | reverse complement strand
GCTAGTTGATATATCATTATTTTACCACGTTTTTATTGAGATGGGTTCTAGATAAACCGAGCGGCCCAATAAGCTGCTTTTTTTATTCATATAAATCGGATACTATGGTCCCATGGCCGAAATACTCTATGGCAAACCGGCGCGGAATCATTACGCGGCGCGCTTGAAAGAGCGCATCGCGGAGCTTGGTAAAATACCGGCTCTGGCCATCCTTCAGGTCGGCAGTAAAGCCGAGTCGAATTCCTATATCAATTCCAAAATAAAATTCGGCATGGCGCTCGGCGTAAAAGTGGATCACGTCACGTTCCCATCGTCAGTTAAAGAGGACGAGGTGATCGATAAGATTCTAGAACTTAACGAAGATGAGGATGTCGACGGCATCATTCTGCAATTGCCTATTTCCGAACACCTCGCCAAGCAAAAGATCATTGATACGATAAAAGTGGAAAAGGATGTTGACGGATTGACGACGGCCTCGGCCAAGCTGAGAGCCAAGGGCGGCGGTTTTGCCGTTGTCCCTGCAACGGCTCGCGGCGTCATGGAATTGCTTGAGTATTATAAGATCGACCCCAGAGGCAAAAAAGTGGCTGTGTTGGGCCGTTCGGAACTTGCGGGGGGTCCGATCGCCGAAGCTATGAAGAAAGCCGGCGCGAAAGTTACCATTTGCCACAGTCATACGTATAACGAGGAGGACATAACCAGAAAAAGCGATATTGTAGCTGTGGCCATCGGCAAGCCAAAATTCGTCAACGAGAATTTTTTCGTTGTCGGCAAAGGCCAAGTTGTGGTGGACGTCGGCATCAACACCGTCGCAGAAAAAAACAAAACCAAACTGCTCGAGGAGGTCTCTGGGCAGAAATTCGTCGGCGATGTTGATTTCGATAAAGTGGCTCCGCTCGTCGCTGCCATTTCGCCTGTTCCCGGTGGGGTCGGGCAAATGACGGTCCTCGGGTTGTTCGAAAATCTTGTCGATTGCTTCGAAGCAACGAACAAGGTTTGAGTTTTGTTCCCGGACAGTTATACTTTTTCGGTATTAGGTCCAGAGCCTGTTAAAAGTCTAACCGCCAAATAATCAATGCAAAGGCTCGCCTGCTAAAATGTCTAAATTTCGGCTGCAAATCGTTCAGTCTTCGTCGCCAGAGTTCGCTATGGCTTCTCAAACTTCGCGATTTTCGCACGAAATTTAAACATTTTATCTAGGCTTAGACTTTGAACAGGCCCTAAATTATCAGTCAATAATAAATATGGAAACGAACACGGGTTCAAATTACGGAAGAGGTGTTTTGGATGGAGGCCTCCGGACGGTAGCGGTCATTGCCGTCGGACTCCTAGCGCTCTTTCTGCTTGCTAAATCGATCAATGAGTTCAAGACCTACAGCGTCATCGGCCGGGATGTCGCCAACAACAACACTATTACCGTAAGCGGTACTGGTGAAGCTGTCGACATACCCGACATCGCGACATTCAGTTATTCGGTGACTTCCGAATCTATGTCGATAGCCGAAGCGCAGGACCAATCGACTAAAGCTACCAAGGCTATCGGCGATTTTTTGTCCAAGAACGGGGTGGCTGAAAAGGATATCAAGACGATCGGTTACAATCTGTACCCGCGGTACGAATATCAGGGCGCAACTTATTACAATCAGGGCAAGCGCGTTTTGGCCGGGTACGTCGTAACGCAGACCAACGAGGTCAAGGTTCGAAAGCTTGCCGATGCGGGCAAATTAATAGGCGGACTGGGTGAGCTCGGCGCCACCGACGTCTCGAACGTAAATTTCACATTCGACGATGAGGAGAAATTAAAGACACGGGCTCGTAATTCTGCTGTCTCTCAGGCCAAGACGAATGCCGAAGACATTGCGAGAAGCCTCGGGGTTACGCTTGGCAGAGTAGTGAACTTTAGCGAGTCGACGGGTGGTTGGCCGATGCCGTTTTCCTACAGGGCTGCCAATCAGGACATGAAGCTTGAGACGGGCGGGGCGGCTCCGGAAATAACACCGGGCGAAAATAAGGTTACGACCAACGTTACGATCACCTACGAGCTCAAGTAGACGTCAATAGAATGTGATTTTATAAGGCTGTCCTGAGCTTGTCGAAGGACGGCCTTTCCGTCATTGACAGATGGGTCAAAGGGCGATACCATATTTGTAATGCCCCCTCGGGGGTTTTTAATTACAAAAGGCACTAGGTTTTAGGCGCTAGGCGGGAAATTGACCTAGAGCCTAGTGCCTAGTATCCTAGAGCCTGTCACATACAATTATGTCCAAAATAATCGATTACATAAAGGAGACCAGAGTCGAGATGTCCCATGTTTCCTGGCCGACTCGAAATCAGGCCATGGGCTTCACGGCGCTTGTCATACTTTTTTCGGTCGCCGTCGCCGCCTATCTCGGCATTTTCGATTATATCTTCACTTTAGCGGTTCAAAAGATCATTTAAAACAGGCAATAGGCCCTAGGCATTAGGAAAGACAAAAAATTTCCTCTCTAGAGCCTAGTGCCTAAAGCCTAAAGCCTAAAGCCTAGAGCCTAATCATGTCAAAACAAAAAACAGACGGAGAGCGTCATTGGTACGCCATCCACACATACGCGGGCTATGAGAACGCTGTAGCGAGGAACCTCAAACAGCGCATCGAGTCTTTGGGCATGGAAGACAAAATCTTTGCCGTCATTGTGCCAACCGAAAAGAAGATAAAGGTTAAGGGTGGCAAGAGAGCAGAGGAGGAAGAGAAAGTATATCCCGGCTACGTACTTGTAGAGATGATCGTCACGGATGATTCCTGGTACGTGGTCCGCAATACCCCGCGTGTAACCGGTTTCGTCGGTTCGGGAGTTTACCCGGTGCCTTTGGATCAGAAGGAAGTCGATACGCTTCTTAATCGAATGTCTTCTGATATCGTTAAGCACAACATAGACCTCGAGATCGATGACGCGGTCGTTATCGTTGACGGTCCCTTTAAAGATCTCGAAGGCAAAGTCGGGGAAGTTGACGAGAACCGTGGAAAAGTTAAGGTTCTCGTTTCAATGTTCGGACGCGAAACGCCGGTGGAATTAGATTTTCTTCAGGTCAAGAAAATCTAATTAATGCAAAATGCAAATATCAAAATTTAAAATGACCTGTCTGCGTGCGTACACGCACAGGCAAACAATGCAAAATGTATAAATTAAAAAACTTCTGTCATTTTGAATTTTAAATTGTCATTTTCCATTTTGATTTTTTAATTTTAAATTTGAAACATGGCAAAAAAACCCGTTAAAACACTTAAACTTACTATCGAGGCCGGCAAGGCCAATCCTGCGCCTCCCATCGGTCCCGCCCTCGGTCAGGCTAAGGTCAACATCGGGGAATTCGTGACCCGATTTAACGCCGGAACCAAGGATATGAAAGGCGATATGGTCCCGGTCGTCATCAATGTTTTCGAAGATAGGACTTTTACTCTCGATTTCAAAGCGCCTCCCGTTACCAGTATGCTCCTCAAGGCTATCGGCAAGGATAAGGGTTCGGGAAAGCCGAATACTTCCAAGTTGGGTACTTTGCCGAAATCCAAGATAAAGGAGATCGCGGAGAAAGAATAGAAGGATCTGAACGCCGTAAATGTCGAGGCGGCCATGAAGATTGTCGAAGGCTCGGCCAGGTCAATGGGTATTGACGTCAAATAGCTCGTAGCTGACAGAGGAGATTCAAGAATTTAGATTCAAGAATAATGCGGAAAAAAACGGCAGAGTGGCGGTTTTCTGTTTGCTGTGATAATCCGACATGGATGAAATGATGAAAATCGCCTCAATCTACATCAAGTCATCACTTTAGGTCTTCGCCAAGTTCTATTTGCGGAGCGATTGTATTATCCTATACCCATCACAAGCTAAACTATTCTTATGCCAATCACTTCAATGCCAACGACTGACCTTATGACAATAGGGAAAAAGGGTGTGCTGGGACTCGAACCAAACTTTAAGCACCGCTATGCAAAGGGTTATCCGGCCATCAAAGAGCTGGTCAAGCATTGTCGCGGTCTTGGGCTGAAGATCGTCTTGACCAGCGGTTCTTTCGATATGGTCCATATCGGTCATGGGAGATACCTGGAGGAGGCAAAGCGCTACGGCGACTTTCTGATCGTTGGCGTCGATAGCGACGAGAAGATACGAAGCCGCAAAGGACCCGACCGGCCTGTGGTCCCTCAAGAAGAGCGATTGGAAATGTTGTGCCATCTTCGTTCCGTCGATGCCGTGTTTCTCAAAGAAAAGAAGGACGCCAAATGGCAGCTTATCAGGGCCGTCCGTCCGGATACGCTGATCTGTGTCGAAGAAACCTATTCACCCGAGCAGATAAAAGAACTCTCAAAACATTGCGGCAGGATCGTGGTGTTGCCGCGCCAGGCCACGACTTCTACCAGCGCCAAAATCCGGACGCTTCAGATCGGCATGGCGGGCTCCTTTGAACAAATACTGACCCCGCGGGTCATGAAGGCCATTGAAGACACCATCAATGAGATAAAAGGCAATGGGAAAAAGCCACTCGCTTCAGTGTCGGGAAAACGCGCATAAAATCCTGCTGGATTTTTGCTATGCACATTCGGCCTACTGGCCTCAGTACTCCCTCGTTCGCACTCGGTCGCTCGCCCTGGACATCCTAAGCAATGTTTTCCTGAATCGAAGCTCACTCTAGCACCTTCGCTTGTGTACAAGCTCAGTAAAAAGAAATGAAGGAAAAAAAATCTCTAACTCGACAAATTTTGCTAACCTACGTACCTGTTATCCACGAAGGATACCGGCGTTTTTTCGAGAAATACGCCAAAGCCGAGATATATGTCCTTGGCTCCGAACTATTGAGCGAAATCGAGTTCATCCAAAAGGGCAAGGAGGTAAGAATGCTACCTCCCTCGAACGTGGTTATGCTTTTACGCTCCTACCTTTACGGCCGAAAAATCGATATCGCCGACGCGGCTTTTTTGAGAAAGCTGGCCAATTCGGATGAGGTTGTTGAAATTGTGGCGAGCCGCGACGATGTCGTTGAAGATATCTTGGCAAAACATTTGCCCGGCAAAAAGATAATTTGGGATTCTGTCTTTTTGCGATGGGACAAGAAGAATACTACGGCCGAGAATGTCATCGCTCCAGAGCGAAAGACCACGGCTGAAAAATTTCACCAGGACATAATGGTCAAAGTTGAAGACGAGGCATTGAAAAGTCCGGACTGGTGGAGGAGAAATAGTGCGCTCGTATTAAAAGACGGCGAAGTGTTGATCCATAAGTTCAATTCTTATGTTCCGGAAATGCATCAGGCTGATTACGAAGGAGATCCCCGCGCAGAATTTCACAAGGGCATAAATTTAGAGTTGTCACTCGCCATGCATGCGGAAGCCTGGTGTGTGGCCGAGGCGGCTCGGCAGGGGATAAAGCTCGAAGGGACAGAAATGTACTGCACGACTTTTCCATGTCCTCCGTGCGCGAAACAGATTGCTTACGCCGGTATAAAGAAGCTTTATTACAGCAAAGGTTACGCCGTTTTGGACGGTGAGCGAATTCTCAAAGATAATGGAGTTGAGATAATTTTTGTCGAAACGCCGGGAAAATAAAAAGCCGCGTGTTACGCGGCTACTTCCAGTCGACCCTCGACAAGCTTGAAGTCTTCGGGCAACAAGATCTTCTCGAAAGGGAAGGGACCATGACCGGCCGCTTGATATTTCCAAGCTCTCTCGAAGATGAGGCACCGCGGTCCGTCTTCCAGGACAAAATCCTTCTCGGACTTCCGGAGCGGCAGCCTGACCTCTTTGGTATTGTCCACCTGCATGAAGTTGATGTGGATGTGGCGGATCGTTCCCTCGACGTCACCCTCTCGGCCCAAAAAACCCCAATCAACGAGGCGGTGCTCGCGGTTGGACCACTCGAACATGTCGGCCAGGTCGGCCCACTCCTGCCGGGTCAATTCGGCCCAGGCAAGCAAGTGCCGTTTGGGGACAACAAGCAGGTGAACGCCGACGCCGTTACTCTTCTTTTTGACGGGGTTGCGGTGGATGCACCAGCTCCGATTTTCAAAAAGAACATTGTTCCGAACGCGATACTGGGGTTCGCAGAACGGACACTGGCCTTTTACCATGTCTTCTCGGGCCATTTTCCAGTAGGGCCATGTGCCGACGCGTCTTAAGTAATAAAGCCGGGTGTCGTTGAGGCAGGGAGCTTCGCTCAAGATACGGGCTTCGAGGGCGCTACGAAGCGTAGCCAATTCGGCAGGGCTGATTTTCTCTTTCATTCAGTATAAGTGTTGTGTGTTGGGCGAACTGAAAACCACCTTACTTTTTGTAAGGTGGTCTGTCAAATCGGGGCTATTTCTTCGATTTGTAGTTTTTCGGCTGGCCGAATTTGTTGCAGAATATGCCCTTCTGCAACACTGCAACATCTGAAGATTATTTCTTGCTTTTGTAGTTCTTGGGCTGGCCGAATTTGAATTTCCAGGCTTCGCTTTCGCCGAGAGCATCTAGGTCCGGTTCGAAGAGATGAGCGTGAAGGTGAAGGACGCTGTTGCCGTAATTGCCGTGTTCAGGGTTCGAGCCGAAACGCATGGCAATGCCGCCGCCCGGCATATTCCGTTTTTTGGCTTCTTCGGCAAAGAGTTCGACGAGCTCGGCGCCGGCTTCGGCAGTAAGCTCTTTGATGTGCTCGATATGTTCTTTGTGGACGGCCAGAATCTGGTGCTTAATTTTTTCGTACGGCCACTGATTGTTGAACATTATCCAATGCTTCGTCTCTTTGATGACAGGAGTTTTATTGTATTTAAGAAGATTTTCGCCGCAAAAAGGGCAGTGGCCGACTTTAGCGATCTCTTCATAGACCTTATTCTTGCTTTCGTCGGCTTTGCCGATGGCCTCAATGTTGACAAATTTTTTCCTAGTGCCGCTCATATATCGTAAAAGTTACGTCGTGTTCGTTTTTCTCATCCTTTGCCACGAATTCCGAACTGGTCAATTTCCATATCTTCTCGTCTATTTCGGGGAAGAAGGTGTCACCTTCGGGCTTGGCGTGAACTTTGGTGATATAGAGTTTATCCGCGACGGGAAGAGCGGTCCGGTACATCATAGCGCCGCCGATAATGAAAAATTCCTCGCTGTCTTTCTTGGCTTTCTCCGCCCAGGGGTCGAATTCGTGGATAACCTCGACTCCTTCGGCGGTGAAATCATCCGGTGTCACGACAACAGACTTTCGATCGGGCAGGTTTTTGCCGAGCCTCATGATGAGGTGATGGTAGGTGTTGAGACCCATGACGACCGTGTGCCCCTTCGTTATCTTCGAGAAATGCTTTAGGTCGCGGGGCAGGTTCCAAGGCAGGTCGTTCTTGAGACCAATGGCGTTGTTCTCTGCAACTGCTGAAATGATAGAAATAGACATGTTTTTTCCAAGGTCCGACCTT
>CAZYRJ010000045.1:0-3148 GCA_964649625.1 uncultured Candidatus Saccharibacteria bacterium | reverse complement strand
TTTTTTCCAAGGTCCGACCTTGGGAAATTAAATGGCGACGGGAATCGATTTGATGCCCGGGTGGGGATTGTAATCTGATAAGGTGAAATGTTCTTTGCGGAAAGCAAAGATATCCTTTATCAAAGGGTCGATGCTTAAAGTTGCCAAGGCTTTTGGCTCGCGGCCGAGCATGGTCTCGACGGCCGGCACTTGGTCTACATAAATATGAGCGTCGGAGAAGCTGTGCACGTACTCATATGGCTCTAGGCCGGTGACTTGGGCGATCATGAGCAGAAGGGCAAAATACTGGACCATGTTCGAAGGAACGCCGACAGGCACATCGGCCGAGCGCTGGAACATGTGAAGGGTCAGTTTGCCGTTAAGCACTCGAAGATGTATCCAACCATGGCAGGGACAGACCACCACTTTTTGGACTTTGCCTTTGCCTCGCCCGCAGTATTGCGGTACCCAAGGCGTAATGAAATGGGTGCGGAGCTGGGGCTCTTCTTTTATCTGTTCGATGATGTGTTTGAATTGGTTGAAAGTCGGGCCTTCTGCGGTCGGGAAGTCATGGAAAGCCGCGCCGTAAGAACCGGGGCCGTTATCTCCGGACTTGAGTCCGCGCTTTTTGCACTTTTCCTCGGTTAGCCAGGAAGACCACCAGGTGCATCCGTATGAGGCGTATTCTTCCTGAGTCCGGGCTCCGTTCAGAAAGGCGATTATCTCTGCGATGGCCTGTTTCCAAATAGTAACGGGCAACCTGTCACCTTCTTTCGGGGCCATATTGCGCTCGTTAATGATAGGGAAGCCATTCTCGACTTTGAAATGGAGTGGGGCCGGTCCTATCAAGGTTAAGGCGTCGACGCCTTGTTGGCTGATAACTCTTTCGCCTTTTTCCATAATGTCGCGAAGTAAGCGCTGGTATTGAGAGTCAGGGGTCCTTTCCAAGTATGGTTTCATAGTGCAGAGAATTATATTTGTTAAAGCCTATTTAATCCAGCCGAGTTTCCGGAAAAGTTTTTGGCTTGGAGGCGGTAGTTCAAGATCCTTTATTTCCGTCTTGGCCACCCACCTCAGATTCTCGATGTCATCTGCCGCAGAGGTCTTTGAGCCGACGGCTTTGCACCGAAAATCCAGAAAAACCATATGAATCTCTTCGGTTTTTTCGTCCTTGAGCCGGTTCGTGACGTCATCCGAAAAAGTTATCGGTTCGATATCTTTGACTTGAAGTCCTGTCTCTTCTTTAATTTCACGTCGCAGGGCTTCTTCGATCCGTTCGTTTTCTTCCACACCACCGCCCGGAATGTGCCATTTGTCCAGATAAACGCCTCGGCCGGGTTTCTGGCGGCCGAAAAGGATCTCGCCTTTGTCGTTTTCGATGATTGCCGAGACGATAACTCTAGTTTTCATACTTTAATTATATATTGCTTAAACGTATCTTTTGCTATTGATACAGTACATACGTTAAATATTCGCTATAGCTAATATTTAACGTATACCCAAATTTACAAAAATGATTATTTTTTTGGATTCCTAATCCACTAAGCCGAAGGATTGCTTGAGCTTAAATGAATATTCCATTTCTTCGACAACCAGATAAAGAATATCTCTGCCAACCTTAAAGTCGGCTTTCAAGAAGGTTATCAGATCTTCGCAAGGGTAGGGATAAACCCAAACGCTATCCTGAACTCGGACGAAGCCAATTGCTCTGAGTGTCCGTCGCACTTTTTCTCGAAGACCCCTTCGATATTCGGGTATATCAAAGATCAAGACTCTCCATTTCTTATCCCATTTTTTGGGTTTTTTTAATTTAAAATCCGACAACTCGAGCCGCCTCAGTGTTTGTTTCCCCTTTGCTGTCATTTCCAGTAAACCTCGACTGTCTTTGGTTAATAAACCCTGTTCGATTAGTCGGTCCCTTGCTGCATTTATAAATTCCCTCTGCCTTTTCTTAAAAGTTATTATTCCCATCTTTTCTAGGGCTTGGAGAGCATTCGGCGCCAATAGGGCAACGCTTAAGACGCCCGCAGCCGCCACACTCATCAGTATGGCTTTTTTCAGATTGGCTCGTTTCACTCTTTTTGCCACTTTCGCTTCAAGACTCCCCATACGTTAATTGTAAGCTATAGCCACAGTTTAACGTATATTGACGGAGCATAGTTAAGAATGTTATAGTAACGACCTTCAGAGGAGATTTTGCGAACGCTGAATCTGTCGTTCTTTGAGTAACACAACGGAGTCACCTGCCTCAAGTGGTGAGCTAATCCGCGAGATTGTGGAGAAACCACAAGTGAAAAAAAAGAAGTTCGTGTTCGGGTTAGGTGTCGAGGGTTGGAAAGATATGGAGCATGACCTTGAATCTGATGTTTCGGCCAAGAATGGGCTGCAATCAGTCGTGATAGACCAAATTCAGGAGTTGCTTCAATCCTGTTTCTGCTTCGAGCTAAATCCGTTGCCTACTTTGCGGCGGACATTCCCAAACTACCAATGGGAATTTATCGAAGACCGGCAAATGAGCTTTCGGTGGCTCGTAAGAGTCTATTTGGAGAGTGACTTCCTTTTTGTCGCCGACGACAACCTGGTTGACGAGGGGCCTCTGATACGGGCCCGCAGAAAAGATAGTTCGCAGCCGCCGCGAATCCATTCATCACTGCCTTTGCAACAAAATGACTTTTGTTGGAAAGCGGCCAGAGTTGCTCGCAGTATCGCTGACAAACGCAGGAATTCACCATAGCTGCCCTAAGGGCGGCTTTTATTTTGGCCGGGAATTGCTACAATTTCCGAATGATTTAATGACTTCAAATTCTCGCGGCAGTCTTAGAAAGAGCGATATTTCTATAATCTTTGAATATTCCAATGAAAGACAAACAAATCGAAAAACTGATCAAGGCCGAAGAAAAGAGACAGAAAGGAGTCATTAACCTCATCCCCTCTGAAAATTACGCGTCAAAGGACGCGCTGACCGCTCTTGGTTCCATCTTTGACGACAAATATTCCGAAGGCTATCCCGGCAAAAGATATTACGGCGGCCAGGAAAATACCGACAAAGTCGAATTGCTTTGCCAGGAAAGGGCTCTCAAACTTTTTCGACTCGACCCAAGTGTCTGGGCGGTGAACGTTCAGCCACTTTCGGGTGGCCCCGCTAATTTGGCGGTTTACCTGGCGCTTG
>CAZYRJ010000044.1:0-10739 GCA_964649625.1 uncultured Candidatus Saccharibacteria bacterium | reverse complement strand
CATCACAGGCGGCGGCTCGAGCATAGAAATGGTCGAGAATTTGGCCAAGAACTCACTCAAGCTTCCCTCCCGTGTCGGCACCATCAGCTTTGGAGAAGGCGCCAAGGGACAAATAAAAGACGCATCGTGGTCTGTAGCTTACGGCCTATGCCTCATCGGATTGACGAACGCAGGAGAGGAGACAGGAGTTGGCAATTCGGCCAGAAAAGTTGGCGACGGATTCGTCAATGGGGTCAAACAGTTTTTACATTAATAAATATTTAGCTTCAAAAGCTTCCTAAGTTTTAAGAAAAGAAAAAGGCGGGCTAACCCGCTTTATTTATGCAGTTCACAACAACAGCACAAGGGTATATTACCCACGGCACCAGCACGAGGGCCGTCTCAGGAAAATTCTCGCTGACAGATGCTGTAAGGAAGTTCAAAAAATCTGCTCGAACACGCTCAACATGCTGTTGGGTGTTATGTTTGATTTGCAGCCCGAAAATTTCCACCTCAACAACTAAATGCTCGGGAGGTACCACTTGGTCTGACTCGACCGGGAACTTTATGATTATGTCACCGGTAGTGTCTATTCCAATAAATGGGTCTGCCAGAGCGTCGCGGATCGCCGCACGAACCTGACCCATTCGAAGTAAATCATCCGGCGTCATGCCCCAAACCTTGACGATTGCTATAGCCATAAAAAGAGCCTTTTCGATCGCTTCCTAGGCAAACCCTAACCTTTTTATGCAGACTGTCAAGACTTTATTTTTGTGGATATTTTCATTATGATTGCCGCAAGCCATTGAAATTACCAAGTAATCGCGGTAACGATTAGCGTCTTAACTAAACGCTATGCGCTATACGCTAAATGCTATTTATATGCCTCAAATCACCCCGGAAGTTGAATCGTTCGCAAGGATAAAGGTGTTCGGCGTTGGCGGCTCCGGTAAGCATGCTCTGAACCACATGGTGAACGCCAAAGTGAAAGGCGTTGAATTCGTTGGTGTGAATACGGATGCCCAGGACCTCCACAATACTCTCGCCAAGAAGAAGATCCATATCGGCAAGAACGTAACGAGGGGTCTCGGCGCAGGCATGAACCCTGAGCTCGGCCGCCGCGCTGCGGAAGAGACAAAGGAGGAACTGCAAGAATCCATTAAAGGATCTGACATGGTCTTCATCGCCGGAGGCATGGGCGGAGGCACCTGCACGGGCGCCGGACCGGTCGTCGCGAAGATCGCCAAGGAAATGGGAGCGCTCACAGTCGGCGTCGTGACCAAGCCTTTCTTCTTCGAAGGCGCGCAGAGAATGCGCATCGCCGAACAGGGTATCGCCGAAATGAAAGAGAGCGTCGACGCGCTCATAGTCATCCCGAACGACCGATTGCTCTCGGCAGTCTCAAAAGAAACCACGGCTAAGGAGGCTTTTGCCATGTGCGACGAAGTTTTGAAACAGGCAGTCGAGGGCATTTCCGACCTTATTACTACTCCCGGTGAGATCGCCAACATCGACTTCGCGGACGTCCGCGCCATCTTGGAAAACGCCGGACCGGCTTTGATGGGCGTGGGCTTCGCGAGCGGCGAGAAGCGTGCTGAGGAGGCGGCCAAGATGGCCATCAACTCCCCGCTCCTTGACGTTTCGGTCGCCGGCGCTCGCGGCATGCTCTTCTCTATCGCGGGCGGCGACGATCTGACCCTCTTCGAGATCCAGGATGCCGCCAAGATAATCACCGAATCGATCGACCCGGAAGCCAAGGTCATCTTCGGCACCATCCGCGACGAAAAGCTCAAGAAGAACGAACTCAAGATAACCGTCATCGCTTCCGGTTTCCCCGAGACTGGAAACAAAAAAACCCTTTTCCCGCTCGGTGTTGCCGACTCAAGTAAAGTCAAATCGCCCCAACAAGCGATGCCCGCCGCTCCGGTAACGACATCCGAGCGCTCCCCCGAGCCTCCAAAGGCCGCCCCGAAACCTGCATCACCCGAAGAAGACGACGATTGGAGCGCGGTCCCGGCCTTTCTCCGGAGAACGAAAAAATAGGAGGCGCTGGGCACTAGGCGCTGGGCTTTAGAAAAAACAAAAAATCCCGAGCAATTGCTCGGGTTTTGTTTATGGGCAAATCATACGCCCCCGGTTCGGCCCTTGGAGAGCCCTAGAGCCTGGTGCCTAGGTGCCTAGAGCCTACTCCACGAGCCTGGCGTAAACTATCAGTCTTTTGTTGTATGTCGAACCGTCCTCGGTCAATTCACCGGCGCAGGTTATCAAATTCAGGCGAATCCCATCTCTCCGATTGAAAAGCTTTTGAGACGGCACGTCGGCAAGGTCATATACGGTCGCCTCTTCCACAACGAAATGAAGCAGTTTCTTGGCTTTAGAAATGACAAATACCGAGTCGCCTACCTTAACGTCCTTGAGATTTTTGAAGGCGGCAAATACGTGGGCATCGAGAACCGCACTGCCTAGTTCGCCCGGGATAGTGCCGTACATATACCAACCGACATTATTGGTCGTGCCAGTCGGCACATCCATTTCCCCTTTATCGTTTATGCCGACATCGACGACCGGTGAATGCAGACCTATCGAAGGGATGATCAATTCTGCAGGCTTTTGTTCCTCGGACTGGCCGTAAGCTACCGGCAAAGCCAAAGCCTGTGATATCTGCGTTACCGCTTGGCTAAGGCCGGGTTCCTCCGTTAACAATGTCTTTTCAGACGAGGATGACTTGTAGACCTCGCTTACTTTATCGCCTGTCGAATCATGAAAGCCGAACTGAAAAATAATGAGGGAAATGATAAAAATAGCAGATGCTCGAGTTAATGTTTTTTTCATACCCGCGCATTCTACCAACTGAGCATAGCCTGTCTAATATCTTCACGAACACTTCACGAATGTGTGAATCCGGCCTTCTTTCTCAACAAAAATCGTTTTTCAAAATAAGTATGAATTCTTAAAGAATTTTGGACCCGAAAATGAAAAAGGCCGAGTACTTTAAAACTCAGCCGTGTGCCTGCACCTTTTTTACGATTCTGTCCAAGATTTTCCTTGCATGAGGTTTCAACGCAGGGAAAATGCGGAGTATTGCCGCACAAGGCGGACCAACAACGTAATAGTACAATCGCACCGCGCATCTACCAGTGAAAGTCTTGACCAGCACGCGATCTCGCCACCCTCGAAGAACCGCAACTTCTTCGGCGCACTGTTCTCCATAGCATGCTGTCGCGACGAAACATGATTGACCGGTTGGGATCATATTTTCCTTTCGTTCACTTACAAAGTCTGAATCGAACACTACTCTTTGATATGTGCCGTGTCAATCTTTCTGAATGGAAGTTTATCTTGCCGCTAAACGCTAAAAGCTGTACGCTATACGCTATGCTATATGACTTAGCGATCTTAGGCGGCGGACCGGCTGGCGTTGCGGCCGGTGTTTACGCGGCTCGAAAAAAACTTAAGACCGTACTTATCGCTAAAGAGATCGGCGGCCAAAGCATCGTCTCCGAAAATATCCAGAACTGGATAGGAATCCCTTCGATACCGGGTGTCGAACTCGCCAAGGCTTTGAAGAAGCACCTCATGGAATACGCCGGCGACGTCCTCGTCGTCAAAGAAAACGAGCAGGTTATTACGCTTGAGAAACAGGACGATCATTTTATAGTCGCGACCGACAAAGCTTCTTACGAAACCCGCTCAATTCTCATCGCGACCGGCAGCCGCCGCCGAAAACTCCCGGCCACAGGCGCGGACAAGTTCGAAAACAAAGGCCTGACCTATTGCGCGTCATGCGACGGGCCGCTTTTTGCCGATATGGACGTGGCCGTTATCGGCGGAGGCAATGCCGCGTTCGAAAGCGCCGCTCAGCTCTTGGCGTACTGCAAATCCGTTACGTTGCTTCACCGCAGCGCCGACTTCCGGGCCGACAAGATAACCGTGGATAAGACATTGGTCAACCCAAAGCTCAAGCTCATCACCAACGCCGAGATACTGGAAATTACCGGCGACAAGTTCTTGGATGGCCTTCGGTATAAGGACATCAAAACCGGCAAAGAATCGAGGCTGGACGTCCAAGGCATTTTCGTCGAGATTGGGGCCATTCCCGCAACTGACTTCGCCAAGAATCTCGTGGAGATAAATCAATTCGGACAAGTAGTAACCGACCCGGCAAAACAGACGACGTCCCAAAAGGGCGTCTGGGCGGCCGGCGACTGCACGACCGGCCTATACCACCAGAACAACATCGCCATGGGCGATTCCATCAAGGCCCTGGAAGATATCTACATGTGGCTCCATGCCACAAAAAACTAGTTCGGCTTGTCCAAGCGATCTAACTTCAGGATTTTCAGGCCGATATAAACCACGGCCGTGATAACCATGAAGTTTATTAGGGCGTTCAGGAAATCGCCAACTTTAAGGGAAACGCCGCTTATGGGTATTATGAGATCGGTGAGCGCCTGAGTTGGGCTGAGCAATAAGCCAATCAGAGGATTGATTATGTTGTCGACTAACGAACGGACAACCGTCGAAACCGCACCGCCGATGATAAAGCCTACGGCAAAACCGACCACGCCGCGCGCGCGGATAAAATCGACGAAGCCTATGACCTGATCCCGAAAGATTTGCTTTACCATGAATTACTCACACCCATCTTATTTTTCGTTCATGAGTGTTTGCTGAAATATCCTTATGTATTAGGGCTTTGACGGATTCGGCTCCCAAATTCTTTCCATCGCTGTGCTATACTTTGGGGAGCAACTATTGCGCGCTTTTATTTAAACAAACGCGCCGTCATATTATGCCAACACTACTTATTGTTTTAGGGGTCGCCGCTTTTTATATTTTGGTTTCCGGTTTGCGCATCGTCGATCAGTTCGAACGCGGGGTTGTGCTGACTCTCGGAAAATACACAAGCACGCGGACGCCGGGCTTGACCTGGATATTCGCGGGATTGGGCATCCAACGCATGACCAAAGTCGATCTGCGCATCACAACAACTGATATCCCCCAGCAAGAAGTCATCACGAAAGATAACGTGCCGGTCGGAATTAACGCGGTCGTCTATTTCCAAGTCCAAAATGCCGAATTTGCCATTTTGAATATAAAAGATTTCACGACCGCCGTGTCCCAATATGCCCAGGCGGCTCTCCGCGACGTTATCGGCGCCATCGAGCTTGACCCTTTGCTTTCCGAAAGAGAACAAATAGCCGAAGAAGTTCAAAAAATAGTCAGCGCCGCCACACAGTCATGGGGCATATTAGTGACGGATATTAAAATTCAGGATATAGAATTGCCCGCCGACATGAAGCGAGTCATGGCCAAGCAGGCCGAATCCGAGCGCGAGCGGAGAGCTATTGTTATCCGCGCCAAAGGAGAATTCGAGGCAGCTCACCAGCTATCCCAAGCGGCCGGAGTGCTCGCAAGCACACCAGGAGGCATCTCCATGAGAACGCTCCAGACGATTGAAAAGATAAACCCCGATCCGTCGAAGACCGTTATTTTCGCCCTCCCTGTCGAATTCTTCGAAGGCATCAAAAGTCTCTCTCAGTTCATGAAAGAGAAAAAATAAAGACCTACTTGATAGCCTTTAGGAAACCGCTGACCAGGTCGGCGGTTTCCTCTGTTTTCTGATAGACCGATTTCCAAACGACAACGATATCGGCGTCGTTAAAAATCGAGCTCTGGACCTCGCGCAAGGTGTCGCCTCCCGCTATAGCTATCATAATGTTGTAATTACCTTTTATCCTTCTTATCTCGTGGAGGGGGATTCTCTTTTCCCTATTGTCCCTTTCTTCGTCGACGCCTCTGTGCAAAATAACGACCGGAGGAATTTTTTTTAGAGCGCGGAGCACGGCCAACGGATATTCGACGTGCATCATATCAATCATGGCATCCACTCCGTGATCTTCACAAGCCGATATGAAGCTATTCAAAGTTTCAATTGGCGCCGTTCCCAAGGCGATGACAGCGCTTGCCCCGCCATTAGCGGCTATTTCCACCTCGGTCGCTCCCCTATCCATAGTTTTCATGTCGGCGACAATATACGCGGAAGTCGGCAATGGCATCTTAGGCGCGGCCGGTGCCGTCCTCAGTTGATCGTTCTTAAAAAGCATTTGCCTAAAGGCCGATCCGATTATCGGAGTTTCAATGAGCGCTTGAGGAACGGCTGCGGCCAACATAGCACCCGCCAAATGAGCCGAATACCAGCTTCGAATCTGGCTTATGCCGTATTGGCCGTACCTTTTTATAAAAGGCGTCCCGGCCTCGACGATAATACGGTCATTGACGGGTAACGTCGAAATTATCGCCCGGGCATCTTCCAAAGCGCCGTTCAAGGCCACTTGAAGATATTTCTTTTTGGGATCGAGTTTTGAGCGGACGTGGATGCTCATACTTAACATTATAAGCCAACTATCCTGGCAAAACGAGTAACGGATGTTTTAAGGCCTTAGAAAGTCGGTCAGCGCCCCACTTCGCAGACGAGGTCTCTGCCCCCCCCGTGATTATATTTCGGCTACGTCACCTTTCTTTAGATATTTTTGAATTTTAATAAGCTCCCCCATTACATGCTGTTTCCCTGCGCGGGTCTTATGCCAATTCCCGCGATTAAAGGGAAAGTGAAGAGATTCATATGCCGCTATTCGAAATTTTATATCCTCTGGAAATTGCTTCCGTAAAGTCATTGAAACTCTTCGCGCGTGGAAGTTCTTTACCACTGCCGTAATCACTTTGACATTTCCGATGCCAAGTTCATGCTCGATAATATGCTTTGAAAAAAGGACATTTTCAAGAGTATTCGTTGACCGGTTTTCAACAAAAATGTTTCTCCGAGGAACGCCTAACCTTTCCAACTCTGAGGCCATCAAATCGCCCTCAATTATGCCCGACTCAGGATTTTTTCCTCCAGAAACGATAAATTTTGGCACAACACCTTTGGCAAATAACTTTTCCGCAAGGTCAATAGATTCCTTCCAGACGTTCCAAGTGCCAAACACAATTCCGACATCTCCTTTAAGATCCTTATCCTCAATGAATATGTAATCAGAAATTAGAGAGATGTTCATTTTCTGATAATTTTTTTATGCGCGCTGAGGGTTACGATCCCCCTGCCTCTTCGACGTCAACGAAGCGCTCTACCAATTGAGCTAAGCGCGCAGATAACTCTTTCGCAATATGCCCTGCTAAGATATACCATTTTTCTTTGAATTTCAACTTTACCGCAATTGACGACGCAAACACCCTTATAGCCATCATAGGATCTAATACCCGCCGTCCTTTTGTCTTTTACGACTGTCGTGAAGTTGGCCATAGTTAATCCCAACTCAGCCGCCCAATATTCTTTCATCTGCACACTGTTCTGGTCATTCCTCAAATGCAACGCGCATTTTATTTTACTTGGATCGACGCCGAAATGGTTAACCAACATTTTTACAAAAAACTTCAAAATCAGAGGATCGGTATTTCCGAGAGATGTTTCGATTTTTTATCTTGGACCCTTCCCCAAGATAAAGCATCGCGAATGCCAGCTCTCTAATGTTGCCGTCTATAGAATCAATTTGGTTTAACGTTTGTTCCGCTCTGTCTTTCGCTTCCAAAAGCCTTGTTTGTTTTTGAGCATTGTGCCATTTCACTGCCTCGACTCTGGCTTTCACCAGAGCCATTTTGTGTTTTTTCAGAAGCACTTTTTTTGCGCTGGGGATAAAATTACACTTCGGAACCATCCGCTTAGAGTCGATCGGGCAATATCCAGGTTTTTTTCAACCTCACGGATAGAATAACCCTTCAGCCGTAATTGAACAGCCTCAGCTTTTTAATTGAACCACTTAGAATCCATGCATAAATTATATGCTCTGAGGTTCAGGCCGACAAATAGAGTTGTGGATGCTCACATTAAAGAGAATCGCGCATGTATGATTCGACAGGAGCATGGTCATCCGTCAAAATGGCCACATCCCTTTCGATCCTTGCGGTCCAGAGACGCGTTGCTTTTTCCGCAAACTGGGGCGGCACAGAATTCCAATCGGGCACTTTGTCGGTCTTTAACGCTACTAGCATGACGTTCTGCCTTAAAGAACGGTCAACGAAGTCATTAATCGGGAAAATATAAACTTGGGGAAAGAACTCTTTGTACGTGTGATATTCGGCTCGAAGGAACTTGCCTTTCTCACCCTCTATGGCCGAGATCAAATTAACCAACACCGCCCCGCCATCGTTCAACGAATCATACATCTTTCCGACAGCCTCTCTCGTCGTCAGCTGAAACGGCACCGATGAGGCCGAGTTGAACGCGTCACCGAAAATGAGATCGTACTTCTTTTCATTGTTGTTCAAATACAGCCGGCCATCCTCATGATAAATATTGAAGGGCGGATCATCAGGCAACCGGAAGTATTTCTTTGCGGCATTCGTCATACCCGGGTCGATCTCCACCACATCAGCTTCCGCCTCGGGATTATTTTTAATAAAATGCCGAGGGTAGGTATAAACACTGCCACCGATAAACAGAGCCGACTTGGGATTCGGCACGAAGATATTTGAAAGGTCGTAAAACTTGGTGTAACTAAAAACCAAATCCGCCGACCCATCTGAAAACACGGCCGCTTGGATTCCATAGGGGTCCATCGACAAGGCGCGTATCGATTTGCCGGTCAACCTATCGGCTGTTTCGAATATCCAGATACGGTTGTACTCGGTATCAATATCAGCTACAAGGCTAAGCGGTTTTACCGCCGAGTATGCCAACCCCAAGAATATCAACATCGGCAAAATGAGAACGGCTTGCGCCCTGCCAAAACGCGGCATGAATAAAATCAGCGAAAGCACTACCAAAACTATCGAAATAGCCGCGAGCGAATTGGTCGTTCCGAAATTAGGAATAACGTAAAAACCCGCCAAGAATGTGCCGAAAATACTTCCGGCTGTCGAGATAGCGTAAAGATTACCGGCGGTTCGGCCGGCTTTTTCCACTAACTCAAGCCGAAGTCTTACCGCGAACGGCGAAACCATACCCAATAGGAAACTGGCCGGCGAGAACAGTATGAGCGAAATGAGGAGCGCTTTGACCTCGATCGTCATAGCTGTTACGACGATGGACGAGGAAACCAGATCTTTGGCGAAAACGGTTATCGCAATACAAACTGCTGATAACAAAATTATCAGCGCCAGAGTGTTCGTTTCGGGCTTCTTGTCCGCGACCGCCCCGCCCACGTAATACCCGATGCTTAAACTGGCCAATATGACGCCGATCAAACTCGTCCACGCATAAGTGGAAGTGCCGACATAGGGACCGATGACCCGTGAACCAAGCAACTCGAAAATCATCACGACAGCGCCGCAAACAAAAACGATAAATTCCAAACGATACCGGTATACAGTTGAACGCATCGGAACATTATAGCAACGCTTTGACCTATCTTAAACCGCTCTTAAACCGCTTTCACAATCCTTGCCCTTTCCCCCAATCCACCTATAATCGGGGCAGTTAGAACTTTGCAATACCAATACATCCTATGTGTGCAATCATCGGCGTATTTAACGCCCACAAAGCTGCGGAATTGACCTTGATAGGTCTACACCTTAACCAGCATAGGGCAACTGACTACGCTGGCATCGCGTCTACCGACGGCAAGAACCTTTTCCGGGAACAAGGGAAAGGTATCGCTCGTAACGTATTCATGACCGAGATGCTCGACAGGCTACACGGCCAATCAGCTATCGGCCACATCCGATACCCCACGGTCGGCGATGATCCGACTAGGAACAATATCCAGCCCATTTCGGGCCGCTACGGTGGTCGTGATATCGCCATTGCTCATAACGGCAACATAACGAATATCAGTGAGTTAAAGACGCTCGTACCGGGCCCGATGGCAACTTCAATGGACACGGAGTACATTCTCCGCCTACTCGAAGCCAAATTCACCGGCGATATAATTAACGACCTGGTCGCCGTGATGCGTTTACTGAAAGGGAGCTGTTCCCTTCTGGTCATGACACCCGACAAGCTCATTGCCGCCCGAGACACGAGCGGCAACCGGCCGCTTTCCATTGGCCAAGCCGGTGATTCGTTCTTCGCATCGTCGGAAGATTGCGCCTTCCCTAACCTTGGAGCAACTCACCTGCGGGACGTCGAGTCCGGCATGATCGTCTGGTTTGATGAACGCGGTATGCACGAAAGGCGTTTTGCCGAGGCCGATGAGCACAGATGCGTCTTCGAACACGTCTATTATGCCCATCCCGCCAGCCGAGTCTTCGGATTGCCCAACGATGAATATCGTTACCGCGTCGGCCAGGAATTGGAACGGCTATTCCCTGTGAAGGCAGACTACGTAACGCCGATTCCGGACAGTTCCAACTTCTATGCCAAAGGCTTTGCCGCAAGCGGCCGTTCGGGTAAGGATTGGCAACTCATCTTCAGAAGCCACTATGGCAGCCGGTCATTCATCAAACCGACCCAAGCGCTTCGCGACACTGAAGTCCGATTGAAGTTCACCTTCATCGCCTCGAAGATCAGAGGCAGCCGTATCGTGGTCATCGACGATTCCATTGTCCGAAACACCACTCTGCCTAAAATCGTTCAAATGTGCAGAAGCATCGGAGCGCTTGAAGTCCACGCCAGGATCGCTTACCCGCCATTTCGCAGGCGATGCATCTACGGCCTTCACACACCTACCGACGCCGAACTGATCGCTTCGCATTGTTCGGTGGAAGAAATCAGGAAACAAGCCAACGCCGACACGCTTGAATTCTTGCCTTACGAGGTGCTT
>CAZYRJ010000043.1:0-10862 GCA_964649625.1 uncultured Candidatus Saccharibacteria bacterium | reverse complement strand
CGCGACATCATTTGTTTTGAAAATAGGTTCTAACTTGGTACAATAAATACACCAATACAGAACGAAGTTCAAAGCCAGAAGGTGGGACGCGCGAAGCGCGTCCCACCTTCTGGCTTTGAAAAAGCCGCTTCGTTCTGTATTGGTGCTTCTGACAGGAATCGAACCTGTATCTTGAGCTTCGGAGGCCCATGTTCTATCCATTAAACTACAGAAGCGTCGGAAAAACCGTGTATACGTCCATTAACCGACAAGGACGTAGAGTCGAATCAATATACAATTTGTAGCCTTATTTTAAAAGCCTTAGCCTTAGCCTTGGCCTTATCGAGTACAGATCACTCTTGTATATTTCAATTTATCCGCGATCGCGGATAAATTGAAATGTAACTCTGACACTAAAATGAATACTCTCTCTTACACACTCACACTCACACTCACACTCACTCACACACACTAAAATATAAAATCACAAATCAAAAAGCTTTTTTATTGCGGCCGCATTGCTCATTTCATCAACAACTGCGTACTGTACAAATCGCTGTAGCGCCAATTCCTCCAGAATCTGCATAATCTCCGCGGCGCAATCATGGGGATAGCAAAATATAGACTTTTGAACTTCTTTAAATCCAAGCCTTTTAAGATGAAATCGCAGAGTGTCGCGGCCTTTCTTTAGTCGCTCTGGTATATCGAAAAAGACCAGCCGAAACTTGCCATCCCAAGATGGCGGAGAATCGAGTGAAATCGAATCCAAAGAGACACGCCGCGCATATTGCTTACCCTTCAAAGTAAGATACGGTTGATAATAGCCGGCCTCGTCCTTTCTAATTCCTATATAATCATTATCGTATAGTCGATGCAGGCCGTATTCGAGGCTATGCAATTTACATTTTGCCAACTCCTTCGGTAACTCACTGCTTATGATCCGCCAGTGTTTTCTGGGTGATCGGCTGAGGCCCATTGTCAGACCCGCTAATAACACAGTCAGAATTTGTTTTTGGAATACGCCGCTACCGCGTGTTTTCATTTCACTATAATATAACCATGTACATTTTATTTCAATTTATCCGCGATCGCGGATAAATTGAAATAAAGTGTAAAACGTACAACTCGGAGATATAGAAAGTCCCATCCCATCCCATCCCATCCCATCCCATCCCATCTCACCTCACCTCACCACGGACCACTCAACCTCACCGCGGTACCCCAATCCACGTCACTTCACCCAGTCCACCTGCCTCACCCCGATCTACGTCACCCCACCACAGTCCACCTCGCCACACCCCGGTTTACCCCACCTCACCCCTATCCACCTCGCCACACCCCGCCACACACAACTCCCAAGCCGAGAGTGCCGACCAGCCAAAATTATCTTTTTTGGATTTAGATAGTGGTAACTCTATAGTCTTTGAATTTTACATCAAGGAAATCCGTCCGTATACCGCCGCGCCCTGGCTTCGTCAGGTAAACGCCCTGGGGTAAGGTATTCGGATAATCGTTTGTCTCTATCAAAGTCCGCCAACCGCGGCCGTCGTTTAAGTCGACGTTGAACTTGATATGAACGGAACCGTCCTCGCCATTCTTTGCCTCGACGGCGATGCCTATCCAGTTGCCGACCGGCAGAAGATTCGGATTTGTTTTCGGATCATACGGCTTCGTATCGGTGTATGGAGCCGAGCCGAGCGTCTGATAAATTCCGTTCAGTTTTCTTTTAATTACGGCTGTGCCGTCAACGCGCAGTCCGGCCAAGTATAGATTTTGGGAATCGACATATCTGAAAAAAAGAAATACCCCGTTAGTCAGGTTCCGGTTGGGAGATTCGCTCGGGCGATACCGGTCAATATTGAAATATACCTGCTCGAGAGCGTTGAGATTCGAAACGGAATTTATCAGCCGGAAGATATTCTGCGGATACCAGCCGCCCTCCGTATCGACGGGGTCGTCCTTGGCGTAAAGCTCCTGCCATTTTTTCATCTGATAGATCGGACCGCTGGCAGTTCTCGCCACACCTTTATCCACGATTAAAACCGCGCCGGAATTGACCCACCAGCATTTGTTCCGGCTGTAAAACGGCGATGGCGCCTCTTCAAGGAAAAGGCCGACGGGAAAACTGTTACAGCTAGAAGCGGGCCGTGTGTCCTGTCCGGGTGAAGTTCGAAAATTATTTACGTTAGCGTGCTGACCGGGACCGTATACGTTCGTCCAGTAGGTACTGCCGTAGCCGGCCCCGAAGAACAAAAACGCCGCTAGCAATGATCTGACTATTTTTGTCTTGTCCATGTTATTAAAGGGTCGCTGATTTTTGGCTTTCGGCAGGAGTTGAGCCCGGTTCGAGCGAGGTCACGCCTACCGAGGTAACGGAGATTCCGGCCGCGCCCCGCGCCGAATCCCAAACCTTGAACCCTATCCCTCCCTCATCCAGCGTCCGGCTTAGGAATTCCGTGGATACGAGCGGTACGCCATTACTCAAACATTCGACTGTCCTTCCGTTAACGCGAATGATCGCGTTAAAACCTTCGCGCTTGGTGCTTTCGGGAATAATGACCTCGGTACCTTTGATGACATGAACCTTGCCATCCACCACTTCTTCTATGTGCGCAAGTGACAGTCCAATATTGCACGCGACATAGTTATTGTCGTCTTTGAACCGGGCCCAGAGGTAGATATTGCTGCCGCCCAATTTGCTTATCGAAGCGGCGAATTCGTAGTTACGCCAAAGCCTGGTCCCATCCAAAACAACGGCGCTCCCCGTCGAATCCGGCAGTGCTTGAACAATCAGCCGGCCGTTCTCAAGGCGGAGATCACCCCAAAGTGTGCTGACCCATCCGTCATGCTTATCTAGCGACGCGACATAAGGCAGTAACTTCGGATTGCCCGCCCTCAATATCGTGATCAGGTCTTCCCCGCTCCATTCGGGTTTTACGGAAACGCGTTTGACGAGGTAATGGTCGCCCAGATCGCCAGGCAATTGATAATTCTGGGTGAAGCGCTTGCCGTTCAGATATTGAAAAAAAGACATTCGATAGGTGGCTAAAGCCTGGTCCCGAAGCGTGCGCTTGGACTGGTTCAGAGCCTCATTGGAGCCGACATCGCCGAATGGGAATGCGAACGTCTCGACCGGCCGGCGAATAAGGTCCTCCAGTGCGGACCTGGAGCCGATTATTTCGTTGGGAAGATCGGACGCCGACACTCTAGCGAGATCGCGATGGCTGTAACTGTGCGAGCCTATGGTCCAATTGTCACTTTCGGCCATCCTCTTGATCTCGTCACTATCGAGATAGTAGCCGTTCCGGTCATTATTCGAATACTCGGCGATCGCGAACATCACAGCCGAATAGCCGAGCGCGTTCAACAACGGATCGGCGGCGTAATAGCTGTCCTTGCGCCCGTCGTCGAAAGTTATCAGGAACGAATTGCGCGGCAATCTTTTTTGACCGGTTAAAAAGTCATAAAGGTCGTTGACCGAGATAGTATGATAGCCGTTCTTATGCAAAGCGAGCATTTGGTCCTGGAAAGTCTCAAGATCAACGTTCACGCCGTCGCTTTTCTCCAATATGCCGTGATAGACCAGAACGGGAACAGAATTGACCGCGACCGGAGTTCTGTCGGCGTTATTGGACCCAGCCAAGAAGGCCGCTGACATTGCGCCAAGCTTATAGTTCAGGGCATCCGCCCGCGATTTCCAGTAATAGGGCTTCCACTGACTGTACGTTCCCCCATATGCTCGGAAAGCCATTAGCGCGAAGAAATAGATGACGCATATTACCAAAAAGATGGCAGATCTTCTTCGAAGCAAATCTTTTCTGATGAGATACATGTTGGTAAGAGGCTCGCGCCTAACGCGTTCCCCATTTAGCATCTTTTAAATTGATAATCGCGTAAGGCAATTGCCAGATGAGCACTAAAGTATAAAAAGTTGCGAACAAAACTCCGTATATCCATTTCCCGTCCGTCGTATAAATGTAATAGTAGAGGCCATAGATGACGGCCATGAGAAGCAACCCGCCCACGTAATACAGAGGCACTTTGCCCGTGGTCAATGGATACCAAACCATCGCTCGCACAACAACGAGCGGAGCGAGAAGCGGCAATATGACACCAAGATAGAAAGAGGCACTCATCAGAATATTCTTCTTCCAGATAAATGTACCGGCAATAAGACTCTCCCTGACCCAGGATTTTTTCCAACGGAATTGCTGGCGCATGAACACCCGCAAATTATCCGGTACGAACGTGTAAGCTTTAACCTCCGGAGCGAATAGAGCATCGTAGCCGAAATACAACATGTAATTCGTAAGGCTCCGGTCGTCACCGTATGTGCACCTGACACCGAGGAATTTCTGATTGGACCAAGCATCCAGGAATTTGAGCAGATACTCGCGTTTGTAGGCGGAACAGCACCCCGAACAGCAAGTTACGGCGCCAAAAAGCGCCTCTGCCGCTTTATAAGCCTTAAAGGCGACATAGTAGCGCACGGCTTGCATTTTCGTGAGCATGTTCGTTTCGGCGTTTGCCACGTACGCGTGACCGGCTACGGCACCGACCTTCGGGTCGCCGAAATAATGCACGATCTTGCGGATAGCGTCGGGTTCGACGAAGCTGTCTGAATCGACAAAAAATATGACGTCCCTGTCGGACTGCCTGACACATTCGGCCATGCCATCCCGTTTACCCCGATTGTCTTTCCAATCTATTATCCGCACCTTTACGCCCATTTTGGCGGCATCGGCTTTGGCTCTTTCCATTTCATCGAGGGTGTTATCCGTTGACCCGTCATTGACGCAAATGATGTCGAACTTCTCTGTCGGATATTCCGAGACTGCCATTCTGATTATGGTCTCGTATATATTGGCTCCCTCGTTCTTGCAGGGCACGCCGAAGGAAACCGTCGGTTCATATTCCTGAGCTCCTTCGTACTCGAGTCTCGGCGTATAGAAGTACGCTAAAGCGAACCGCGAGATGATGTAGAGCGACACGCCGAAGCTATAGGCTGTGAAAAACAGATTGTCTCCTATCTCATGAAACGTAACGAATTTGATTGCTAAAACGACATAGATGAGAAGGAAAAACATCGCCCAGACTCCGATCATCCCGCCTCGGGTTGTCCGATTTTCCGTATCTACATAATTAAATTCTTGTGACATGGGAGTCATGCGATTAAACCTCTAATGCTACCGATCCTCCCCGTTAATTGCCCTGACAAACTAGCGGCTGGGTGTAGTGAATGCGCCGAAATTACCTATAACAGTGCCGCCCTTGTTGGAAAAACGAAGAGGTCTGCCGATTCCGGCATAACTCAAGCCTGCTGCGATAAAAATCTCTCCTTTAAGACAGTTGCGGCCGTCAACAAGCACTTCAATACCGCGCCGCTTAAGATACTCGGGATTCAGGCCGAGAAATTCTTTGTGGGCAGTCGCGACTATGATGCCGCTCGCGCCAAGCGTAGCCTCATCCAAAGTTTTTACGTCGGAAAATGGCAAAGCGTGCGGATCGTATGAGACCGGGGCGGCGCCTCGCTTTTTAAGTTCCTTGATTATTTCGAAAGATGGACTCTCGCGTGTGTCGTCGATATTGGCCTTGTACGAGAGGCCGAGCACAGCGATCTTTGCCCCTTGTAAATCCAAACCGCGCTGACCGAGGGATTTCTCCAAGAGATCGACGGTGAAATGCGGCATTTCATTATTTATTTTCCGAGCCATCGATAGGAACTGATGATTGAAACCGTTCCGCTCTCCGTAATCGATGAGGTAATATGGATCAACTGGAATACAGTGTCCGCCGACGCCGCAGCCGGGAAAATGGGCCAGGAATGAAAACGGCTTTGTCGCCGCGCCCTGAATCACGTTAACGACGTCAATGCCAAGCTTATCGAAAGACATCGCGAGCTCGTTCGCGAAAGCAATATTGACGTCGCGAAATGAATTTTCGACAATCTTTACCGCCTCGGCCTCCTTGAGCGAACGCATCGGCCGTATCTCGGCATCTATGATCGATTCGTAAAATCGGATCGTCTTATCCAATCCTTTACCTTCAAGGCTTCCTACTATCCGCGGTATCGTATCGACGGTCCAAACTTTGTCGCCAGGATTGATCCTTTCAGGGCAATGGGACAGGTGGAATTCACCGGCTCGCAAACCGGAACCCTTCGTAAGTATCGGCAGAACAATCTCTTCGGATACTCCTGGATTGATGGTCGACTCAATAACAACAAGCGACCCCCGCCTTAGATAAGGCGCGATCATACGGCTCGCGCCTTCAAGAGGCTCCAAATTCGGAACATGGTCCTCGTACACGGGAGTCGGAACGCATATGACTATTATTTCCGCCTCTTTAAGCCGTGTTTCGTCTGTATCAAACTCGATTGTAGCATCGAGAAGCTGACGCGCTACCCGCTCGTCGTGAAAAGGCGAGACCCTTCGTTTAAGCAATTTGATTTTATCTTCGTTGATGTCCAGACCCAAAACACGATAATGTTTTCTATCTGCCAGCAAAGCGAGCGGCAAACCGACGTATCCTAAACCGACGACCGCGACTGTCTTTGAACGACCAGTATTATGAACCTCTTCTCCATTCGCATATTTTTTCATAAGTTAGAGCGCCAGCTGATCGCGATTCGCTTCAGCCGGCATAAAATTAGAGCCAACTTACTTATAATACTGACACCGAAACGCCGCCTCGACGTCAGGAAGCGTAAAAATGACTTAAAGAATTTTAGTACTAACAGATGAAAAATAACTGAACGGTTAGCTGCCCTTGAGCTCATCCGACATATTGCGAAGCAAGGTATTAAGGGCGAATAGAGAAATCGGCTTGACGAGATGATAGTTGAAGCCGGAATTCTTAATGAGTTCCTTATCTCTTTCTTGGCTGTAACCGGTCAACGCGACCAGCTTAAATTTTATTTTAGTTTTCACGTTGGATTCTTTGAGCCGACGCGCTATCTCGTAGCCATCCATGCCGGGCATACCGATATCGAGAAGCACGATGTCAGGCCGCATTGATCCAAAGCGGCGAATCGCCGAGGGACCTTCGTAAACCGCATCAGTCTCGAAACCCAGGCTGGCAAGCGCCACCTTGAGAGAGTACGCCGCGTCAATGTTGTCATCGATAATGAGGACTCGGCTTCTCGCACCGGAATTTTCGAAAGTCCCAGGAGGTAACTTAACCTCGGCAGTTGTGCTGTCGATATTCGGCAAACCATCAAAAGCAAGCGCAACCGATTCGGGGCGGACATTTTCTTCAATGGGCAAGCGTACAGTAAATTTACTGCCTTTTCCCAACCCCTCGCTTTCGGCCGCGACCGTGCCGCCGTGAGCTTCTGTGAGACTTTTGACAAGCTGAAGCCCGACCCCCAACCCTCCGAGAGCGCGCGATATCGCAATCTTATCCGCCTTTATGCCCTGCCGAAAGATTCCCGCGAGAATATCCCCCGAAATACCAACACCGTCGTCTTTTACGATAACTAAAGCATCCTTATTTTCCCTGCGAACGCTTAACTCTATGCGCCCCCCGTCATTGGTGTATTTGCCGGCGTTGGTCAGTAAATTGACCACAACCTGCTCAAGTCGCAAAGGATCGCCATTTATAATGAGCGGCTCCTCCGGTAAGTGCACAGCCAGATTGTTTATCTTTGTCGAAAACATGGCCTTGAAAGTTTCTGCCGCGTGCGACGCCGTCTTTCTGACGTCGATCAGCTGTTTTCGGAGCGCGATTCGCCCATGTTTTATCCTGGATACTTCTAGTAAGTCGTCAAGGAGAGTAGTCATGTGCCCAACCTGCCGCTCAATCATGGACAGCGACTCCGTATAAGCCTGATTTTCATTTGAGAACATCTTCAGGACGTCTACCGACATCTTTATCGGCGCGAGCGGATTCCGCAATTCGTGCGACAGCACGGATAAGAAATAGCCTTTGGCCTGATCCGCCGACAGGATGCGCTGATATAGACGTGAGTTATCTACGGCTACTGCCGCCCTGTCCGCAAGGTCGGCCGCGAAAGAAAGATCGTCGCTCGAAAAAGGCTGACGGCTCGAGGAAACCCCGAGCGTTAAAACGCCAACTACCTTTTTTTTCCTGGCCATCATCGGTAAACTTATAAGGGACGTCAGGTTCAACTTTTTAAGACCCTGATATTCCTCTTCGGTTCGAACCCACGATTTGATGTTGTCGTCACTCACGTAGGGGCATATGTACGGTTTGCCGGCGATAGCCTTACTCTGGAACTTTTTAATAAAGCTGAAATTATCAAGCTCCGCGCCGGCGACCTTCGGAAGGCTTTTGCTCAACTTTAGTACGATCCGAACAGGACGGCCATCGTCATTTATTAGGTCGAAACTGCATAAGTCCGCGATATCTGACACAATCAGGCTAGCCAGACTTTGGAGCGTGTCCGATTCATCCAGTGAGTATGATAGAGTTCGGCTTGCGTTCGCCAAAAAAATCTGACGGTTCTCGGCCAGCTTGCGCTCTGTGATATCCAAACAAACACCAACAATCTTTTCTATTTTGCCATAGCCATTGTACACAGGCTTACCTCTTGATTCGAGCCAGGCTATGCCGCCGTCACTCCTCATGATCCTGTGCACTGCATAGAGCTTATCTTTCCTGCGGGTCCAGACCTCCTTGATCTCCCGCGTTACACTTTCGACGTCCTCTGGATGAATTAAGTTGAGAAATGCATCCAGAGTGCCGTCGAACTCTCCCGGACGGAGGCCTTTGATATGATCGAACTGTCGCGACCAGTGGAGTTTGCCGGTCTCGACGATCCATTCCCAGGCGCCCATATTGCCGGCGTCCAAGGCAAGCTCCAGGCTCTCGTCTTTTTTTCGAAGATTCGATTCCCGCGCGTTTCTTTCGATAATATCGATATCTTCCTCGACATGTTTTTTTGTGCCCGAAGCAGAGGCCATAATTGCTTACACTGTTAGATTTAGACGACCGCTCGCATCAGTCGCTCTTAAGTTTCTATTGAAAACAATATTAGAAGAACTTCGTGAATTATTTATGAATCTGAAGAATCTCTAAGCTCTGGAGCGGACTTTCTTCATATTCTTCATATTTACTTCATATGGCGGAGTGATAATCTGTGTAATAAGCCTTTTTTCGGAGGGTTTACTTCTCGGGGTTAACTTTATAAATATTAAATTTCTTCATACATCATGAGAATTCTCTTAGTTGAAGATGACGAACGGTTAGCTTCACGTTTGAAAAAAGGTCTCGAAGGCAAAGGCTTCGCTGTCGACCTCATTAATAACGGCATCAAGGCAGTAACACGCATCAGCCTCTACAGAAGCGAATATGACGCGATCATCCTCGACCTGATGCTACCCGGTAAGGATGGCTTTGATGTCTGCACCGAGATAAGAGGCCTGGGAGTAAAAACTCCGGTCATCGTACTTACTGCAAAGCATGATGTCGAAGATAAGGTCAAAGCGCTCGACTCCGGAGCGGATGACTATCTGGTCAAGCCTTTCTCGATTGAAGAGCTTTGCGCCAGGATACGCGCTTTGACCCGCCGACCCGAAACATCACTGCCCGTCGTACTCAAGGTCGGCCCTATCGAAATGCACACGAGCACAAAGAAAGTCTTTTGCGACGGGAAAGAGATCGATCTGACGCTTAAAGAATTTAGTCTGTTAGAATATCTAATGAGGCATCCAAATCAAGTCCTGAACCGAGAACAGATAATGGACCATATCTGGGGATTCGATTTCAATTCATTCTCGAACGTCGTTGACGTGCACGTAAAAAACCTACGGCGCAAACTGAATTACGACAAAGGCCGGCCGCTCATAGAAACAGTCTGGGGTTTTGGCTACCGATTCAATGACGGTACAAGCTAAAGATTTAACACTTATGCAAAAAAATCGGATAGACGCACTTTCCTATACGGCTTACGGAGCGTGCGCGGCACTTCTTGTGATGACCTATATCTCGTACGTTACCCCTGCAAAAGCGGCACTAAACGCTTCAATAGGCATTATCTTAGCGGTCATCTTGGCAGTAACAACGGCCTACGTTTCGAAACAACTCGGCAAGGCTTCCGAGTTGGTCGGCAATCAAACCGAATCGGTTGCGTCTTTGAAAAAGGCCCAATCGCAAATCGCCCACGACGTCCGTAATTCTCTAGCGGTAATTAAAATGGACGCGGAAGCCGCATTGCTTCGGCCCGATCTTCCGGAAGAGATCAAAGAAACCTTGAACCAGGTCAATATGGAAGCGGATAAGATAAACCAGATTCTTTCTTAGATATCCCTTCAAAGCCACGCTGCCTATAAATCAACAATATCCTAGGCTATTGTTGATTAGGCGTATCCCAATTAGTCGATAATTATGAATTCGAAATTGAACCATATTATCAACGAACCCTGCTTCCAAGTGCTATTCCTCCGATTGCTCACTCACCCTGTTGTGCGGCTCTGTTGCGACCTATCTCTATCTTGACCAAAATCCCTGCTATCTTTAAGGACGCTATAGCGTCCTTAAAGATAGCAGGGATTTGGCCCGCTCTCCAATTTCTTCCATGCATATTTTACGGGCCTGCATCCTTTTCTTGTCTTGCATTTCTGCCCTCTCGCCCTCCCCGAAACTATTTTCAATTTAGAGAAATCAAACTCCAAAATATCGGCTCAGGAACTGTGAAGGTCAGACCCTCCCAACAGACCCTCCCAAATACACATCTAAACATCTCCCACACCGCCCCCGCTCTCGTTTTTTCCCTTTCCGGACGTCAACAATAAGCTACACTATAGCGTAGCTTATTGTTGACACTTTTTTTCCCAATGTTTCTCGAATTAACAGCAGTGCTCATCAAGTCTAATCACTTCTTTAATATTCTCATTAAGCCGGTTACTTCTTGAGTGCTCCTT
>CAZYRJ010000042.1:2075-11223 GCA_964649625.1 uncultured Candidatus Saccharibacteria bacterium | reverse complement strand
GGACGAATTACTGTAATCGGGCAAATAATGATCCTTTCTTTTTGTTCAACTTAAGAACCAACACATTAGCCCCTTCCCAGGCGAGGAACAATGCGCTGGTGAAAAATAGGTCTCCGATCAGCTGATTTTGTAAAAATGGGATACCGGCTATGTAGGAAGCCGCGAGACCGGAGAAGTCATGCGGATACATCGTCCCCCACCGCCAAGTTGCCGCATTGGTGGCGAAGAAAAAGATCATCGTTGATACGAAACTTCCTCCTAAAATAGCGTAGACTTTCTTACTGTTCCTTAAAAAATATCCCGTTAGGCCAGTCAAAGCAAAACATCCATAGATGATGGCCATGACCGACAAGCCGGCAAAACCTAAAATGGGATCGGTTATTGCCATAGCGAGAAGCGGCACGGCTATGCCCCAACCCAATCCCATGCGGCTACCGGCGAGCAATCCAACGGCCGCGACAGGCGTCATATTCCAAAGATGCGGGACGAGACGGCCAACAACAGCAAGACCGATTAACCCGACGGCAATTAGTATTTTTATTTTTGTCGTCATAATGAAAAAATTAAATATCAAAATTAAAAATGACCTGTCTGCGTGCGTACATGCGCAGGCAAACAGTTAAAAATGAAAAAATTTGAATGCCCGACATTTTGCATTTAACATTGTCATTTTTCACTTTGATATTTGCACTTTAAATTGTCTGCTGGTTGGTCAGCCTAAACTCTATTACGTCCTTCGGTTGCGGTTTATAAGTGCTGACTCCCACATTGGCATACTGGCCGTTAACCCAATACTGCCACCACTTATCGCCAGACGCCGAAGTGCTCCCGATGGAGGTTAGGAACATTCCCATCGATCCGCCGTAATCCTTATATGATAATTCGACACCCTTGCCTTTGGTCGCACGGCTTAACGACTCGAACAGATTGTCACCCGAGCGTAATTCGGCATTCGGAATGACCTCGGCATAGCCCGCCCCTGGATTAATGATGAAACTGACGGTCGAGGTCGCCACTTCCGGCCCATTGACCACAAGAGGCTCGCCTCCCCGGACTTGATAGCCGAGGAAAAATCCGAGAGCTATTAAGATGAGTGCGATTATTTTTTTCATCCTGTAGTGAAATTTCAGGTCGTTCTTGCGAACTTGTTAAAATTGCCAAATATCTAGTAAACCAAACCTTAATGCAAATATATTATTATATTTATCTATCGCAACCTGAAATTCTACTACGGGATTCATTGGTCGAGGAGTATCATTGTACAATAGAACCCGTCTCAAAACCTAACACAAATGTGGCACTCATTGTTTCGCATCGCCTGCCTATGCGTTATCGCACGCAGACAACCTTCCCTACAAGAACTGTCCACTCATTGGATATTTTGGCTCACCTTGTTCGCAAAATATCTCAATGAGCCTTGCGGAAGTTCCAGGTATTCGCTTCCTCACCTCGGATTCGTCTTTTTTTCCTCGAATTTGTCTTGGCTTTGGATTGCGATAGGTTTTGAGACGGGTTCTGCCATTAAATTTTCGGGAACTTTCCAAGCTCCCTCTCTTATGATCTTAAGCTTGCTGCCCTTAAGCTCCACAAGCGTCGATGGCATGCCGCCCGCTTCCCCCCCGACATAGCAACCGACCCTGTCCCCAAAATATTGGCGCGCCTCATCGATATCCTTTGCCGACGCCTTTCCTTCGGGATTCGCCGAGGGCGCGATAAGAGGCCCCGTTGCTTTCAACAATCTTTCCAACTGCTTGCCCTTGGGGATGCGAACGGCCAAGGTACCCCGGCCGCGGTTCAAATAGGTCGGATGAGAAGAGTTGACCGGAAGGATAATGGAAACCGGATTCGGCCAAATTTTGGAAAGCAATTCTTGTTGAGCGCTGTCGATGTGAACGCCCAATTTTTTGAGATCGGCCATGCCGGAACACAGCACGATACACGCCTGTTGGGGATCCCTTCCGCGCGCGGCGTATAGTCTGGCAACGGCCTTTTCATCCAACGCCCGGGCCGTTATTCCAAAAATCGTATCCGTAGGCAAAACGACCAAACCGCCGGCCACTAAGACCCGCGCCGCCTTTTGCCATTCTTCTGCTGGATTCTTCATGTTTTATGCTATATTATTCGAAATTATATTCTAATCAATTAAATTAACTATCAATGGAAAAACCCGGTTTATTTAAGAGAATATTTGCCGGCAAGCGTAAATACCTCACCATTGGCATCCTTGTCCTCATTTTAGCCATCATTGCATTCCGCGGAAATGCCAAAACAACCAAAGCCGACCTAGTCAGAGTCAGCAAAGGAGACATCTCCGAAGAGGTGCTGGTCTCTGGAACGATCAAGCCAATGGAAGGGGTTGACTTGGCCTTTGAAAAGAGCGGCACGATCGCAGGTGTCTACAAAAAAACCGGCAACCCTGTCTGGGCGGGGGAAACGATCGTCAGCCTTGAAAACGGAGCCGAACAGGCCGCGCTTGAAAACGCCAAGGCCCAGCTTCAGTCCGATAACGCTCGGTATCAAGAACTGGCCAAAGGTAGCCGCCCCGAAGAGATCGCCGTCAAAGAAGCGGAACTGGCAAAAGCCACGCAGGACCTCGCGAATTATTACTCGACCGTGGCCACTGTCATCAATGATGCTTATAACAGAGCCGATAGTGCAGTCAATAAGCAAGCTGACCCGATATTTTCGAATGACCAATCGCCGAGCGTGGACCTAACTTTCAGCGTCAGCGACCAGCAATACAAAAATGATGCTTTGACCGCCAGGGTAAAAATGACCGAAACCCTTTCAAATTTTGTAGCCTTGAACAATGATTTCCTTTCTTCTGACAAAAACCAGAGCGAAAAAGCCGATGCCCTCATGCAAGTCAGGACATACATTCTTGCAGTTCAGGGCCTTCTCATAAAAATCGGCGCTGTCTTAAACAGTGCGACTAACGTGTCCGATGCCACCCTTGCAACCTACAAGGATAATATCTCAACCGGCCGCACCAATGTTAACACCGCCCTCGAATCAGTCTCAACACTGCTCGACAACATCGCCTCGCAGAAGATGGCCGTCCAGAAGATCGCGCGGGAATTGGACCTAAAGAAATTAGGTTCGACGGCAGAAGTGCTCGAACAGCAAAAAAGCGCAATTCTAAAGTCGGAAGCGAACGTAAAGAACGCCGAGTCATCCCTTCGCAAAACCTTGATTCGCTCGCCGTTTACGGGCGTGGTTTCGAAACAGGACGCCAAAGTCGGTCAGCTCGCCTCAGCGGGCGTCAATCTCGTTTCGGTTATCAGCGACGGTTCATACAAGATCGAGGCAAATATCCCAGAAGCGGATCTGGCTAAGATCAAAGTCGGCGATAAAGCGGCGGTTACGTTGGATTCGTACGGCAACAGCGCGCATTTCGAAGCGGAAATAATCGCGATCGATCCGGCCGAAACTGTTATCGACGGCGTCTCAACTTACAAAACGACGTTCTCGCTCGCGGATTCTGACAAAGAGATCCGCTCTGGCATGACAGCTAATTTGACCATCAAAACTGCTGAGAAAAAGGACGTGCTGATTCTTCCTCAACGAGCGATATCCTCGGGCGAACGAGGGCGCGTGGTCATTGTAATAACCGCGACCGGCACGGCTGAGCAGACAGTAACGACCGGTGTTCGGAGCTCGAGTGGAATGATCGAAATCCTCGAAGGCCTCAGTGAGGGAGAAATGGTCGCCCTGCCCGGTCAGAAATAGGGGTGAACAGCAAAATAATATATCGTGGCTCTGATCGAAACCGAAAATCTCGAAAAGTTTTTTGAAAATGATGGCGTCGTCACCCCGGTCCTTCACAATGTCTCACTGAAGATCAGCGAGGGGGAGTTCGTGGCTATCATGGGACCGTCAGGCTCGGGCAAATCCACCCTGCTTCACGTGCTCGGGTTTCTTGATGCACCGACAGGCGGACTATATAAATTCGAGAATAAAGATGCCGATTCATACTCCGAAAACGAAAAAGCCTTCATACGAAACCGTCATGTTGGTTTCGTATTCCAATCTTTCAACCTGCTCCCAAAGACAACCGTGCTCGAAAATGTTATGCTCCCCCTTCTGTATTCCGCCATACCCGAAAAGGAGTGGACCAATTTGGCTAAAGATGCCATTGAATCGGTTGGCCTAGCTCATCGTATGAACCACGACTCGGCACTGCTCTCTGGAGGCGAAAAACAGCGGGTTGCCATCGCCCGGGCCATTGTCACAAAACCGAAAATAATTTTCGCGGACGAACCGACCGGCAACCTCGATTCAAAATCCGGCCAGACCATCATGCGAATACTCGAAGATTTGAACGATAAAGGCCAGACTATCATCTTAATAACGCACGAGACTTACACGGCAGAACATGCCGGCCGCATAATCCGGGTTCTTGACGGCACGGTCGAAAGCGATGAGGTGGTCAACCACCGCCGCACTTCTAGAGACGAGTTCATCAAATAATGCAAAGTGCAAAAATCAAAATGAAAAATGACAGTGTAAAATTGAAAGATTCAAGAAAATTGCTGTTGCTCTCTTCTGGAAAATTTCTGATAAATCACCCCCAATTATTTAACAAGCCGTTCAAGGATTTAAAAATGGCATATGTTATCACTGCGTCAAAAGTCGTGACGGATCGCGCCTATATTGAGAGAGAAAGAGCTTTCTTTCGCGCACACGATTACGACTGCCAAGAACTTGATTTAGACGGAAAAAATGAGAACGGACTGAAAACTATTCTAAAAAATATGGACCTGGTTTATGTTACCGGTGGTAATAGTTTCTATCTTCTAAAATCAATAAGAGAAAGCGGCTTTGATAAAGTAATTAAAAAACTACTTCCTGAAGGATTAATCTATATGGGTGCCAGCGCTGGAAGTTACGTCACTTGTCCGACAATCGAAATGGCAGGGTTAAGACATCAAAATAAATACGACCATTATGGCGTCACAGACTTAAGGGCAATGGCATTAGTGCCTTTTTTGTTAACGGTTCATTATAAACCTGAATATAAAAACCTCGTCCAAGAAAAAATTAAAAACATAAAATACCCGCTCCGAATCCTAAACGACGACCAGGCAATTCTAATAGAAAACGGCAAAACTACATTAGTTGGTGAAGGTAAAGAAATTTTTTTACGTTGAAATAATTGTTAATTCTGCGTTGTCATTTTGCATTTCGACTGTTTTATTTTACTTTTCTTATGATCGTACGACACCAATTTGGTACAGCTTTGAAGGCTCTTAAACGACACAGGTCGCGAACCCTGCTTACGATCTTAGGAATTGTGATAGGCATAACGGCCATTATTCTCGTCATGTCGCTCGGTCAGGGAACCCAAGACCTTATCCTCTCCCAGATCCAGGGCATGGGCTCGAAAACCATTGCCGTTGCCCCCGGGCGCCAGCCGACCGGACCATCGGACGCGGCCCAGATATTTAGTGATTCGCTCAAGGAGAAGGACCTTACGGCGCTTAAGAACAAATCTAATGTCCCCAACCTGAAGGCCATTATGCCTGTTGTCTTTGGCGGTGAATCATCCGCATTCGAAAGTGAAACCTACCGGTTGACCTTCTTCGGGGCTACGGAACTTATGTCTTCAATTTTCGACTTGACACCCGAGATCGGCGAATTCATCAATGAAGACGACGTCCGCGGCCGCGCCGACGTAGTCGTACTCGGCTACAAGGTAAAGAGCGAATTATTCGGCGACACGAACGCTTTGGGCCAAAAGATCCGTATAAAAAACCGCAATTTCAGGGTCATCGGAGTGTTGCCGAGAAAAGGCCAGGTTTCTTTTTTCAACTTCGATGAAATAGCCATCGTTCCCTATACCACGGCCCAACAATATATTTTGGGAATAAAATATTTTCACAGGTTGATAATCGAAGCCGATGAAGATCGGAACATCGACCGAACCGTCAGGGACATTAAAGCTACGCTTCGCGATTCTCATAACATCACGGACCCTGAGAAAGACGACTTCTTTGTCGAAACCCAGGCTGACCTGGCGGATAGACTGGGTCTTATCACCACGATCCTGACCGTATTCCTATCTGGCGTCGCCGGCATTTCACTTCTCGTCGGCGGCGTCGGCATTATGAACATTATGTTCGTTTCGGTCACGGAAAGGACCCGGGAGATCGGCCTAAGAAAAGCTTTGGGTGCCACAAACCGCGACATCCTGACCCAATTTTTGGTCGAAGCCGTGATTCTCACCTCAATTGGCGGCGCAGTCGGCATTCTGCTCGGTTCCGGTCTCGGGGCTCTAATTTCCGTAATCCTTTCAAAAACAGTCGTAGCCAGCTGGTCATTCAGCTTCCCCTACCTCGGCGCCATACTGGGCCTTGGCGTATCGGCCACGATCGGTCTTGTCTTCGGAATCTTTCCCGCCCGTGAGGCCGCGAGGAAAAGTCCGATGGAAGCCCTCAGATACGAATGACCGAGGCTGGTCATTGGCCGGCTCGGGCTCAAAATTAAACCTGCGCCCCAGGAAACACACTACTCTGTGCCGTCTCTCTTTTTGGGGCGCTTAACGACGTCCCTTAGATATCCGCCAACGAATTCTTGAGCAAAATCCTTACCTTTCCGCAAAACTCTGCGGACCTTGGCTTTCCGCAGTGGAGTATAAATTTCCGTATAAGGACTGCCCACGCCGAGGACCAAATTGGCGAACATCCTCCCGGCGAGCGTCCCATAGGTCATGCCATTCCCCGAAAAACCCGTGCCGACATAGTAGTTCGGATAATCTTCCATGTAGGAGCCAATGTAAGGGAGCGCGTCAATGGGCTCAATGATCGGTCCTGACCACTTCTTCTTTATTTCGTAGGTAATTCCGGGCATAAGTGATTTTAAATACTCTTCAAGCGCCGTGTAGACTTTCTCTTCGTCTATCGGCAGCTCATGCCTGTGGTCTTCCCCGCCAAGAACCAGCCTATCCAGTCCATTAACGCCCCTGTCGAGCCGAAAATAATGATAGGGATTGTGCTGATCCAAATACATGGCCTCTTTTAAAAGGCCGGCTTTGATACCGAGCTCGATTACGTAGCTCGTGTACTCTGCCTTTCGAGCAAACAACTTAAGCGGACTATTAAATGGCTCGTGTGTAGCAATAAAAACGTACGGCGCCTCGATGCCGGCATACTCCGTTTTGACGATTATCGGGGCATACCCTTCTACAGAAACGGCCTCCGAATCATCGAACACCAGTGCGCCCTTGTCTTGAGCTATTTTTTTCAACTGCTTAAGATATTTCACGGGGTGAAATTTAGCCTGAGATCTTACCACGGCTGCTCCGTAATTCTTGAACGGTAAAGCGTCATCATACTTCTTAACATCAAATCCCATTCCTCGAGCCAGCCTGACATCCGAGGCGATACCTCGCCACTCCTTCGGCTCCCCCGCGAAGATGAACTGGTCACAACGCATGAACTCGCAGTCGATCTTATTCTCGATGATACTGGTTTCGATCATGTCAATGGCATCAACCCCCGACTGCCAGACCATCCTGGCCGATTCTCTATCATAGAGATCGACGAGCTCGGTAAGCGAAGTATCCGTAACATACGTCAAAAAAGCCGTCGTATAAGCCGACACCGTTTCCTTTAGATTTTCCTTATCAATCAATATGACCCGCTTGCCGGATCCCGATAAGAAATATGCCGCCGACACGCCAGTTATTCCGCCGCCGACCACGACCGCGTCAGCCGTAAAATCGCCTTTCAGTGCCGGGTAACGGTCCGCGGTCATTCCCTCTTCCCATGTGCTCGACATGGGTCAAGGATACTTAACCAAAATTAATAAGAAGTGAATCTAATCCGGTCGTATCCCATCAATGGCTCGCGCAAGCTCAAAATCCTTATCTGTCAATCCTTTTTGAGAATGAGTGGTCGTTAATACCTCAACCTTTCCGTACGACAGTAAGATATCTGGATGATGATCCATGAACTCCGCGACACGTCCAATCGCGTTTACGAAACGCAGGGCAGAAATGAAATCGGGAAAATCAAAGGCTTTTGCTAATTCACCATCGATGATCTGCCAACCTTTAAGGCTCGCCAGTTTATCCTTGAAATTCTCTTCGGGTATAAGCTTGCTCATGTCTATACAACTCCATTATTTGATCAACATGGCATCGCCGAACGAGTAGAAACGGAACCTCTCTGCTATGGCTTTCTTGTAAAGATCGATAATGCGAAGGGGTGAACGCTTAAATTCCAAAAAAGCCTGGACAAGCATCATGAGCGAGGAGCCCGGCAGATGGAAGTTCGTTATCATTGCGCCGACGATTTTGAATTCATAAGGCGGACGAATAAAGATGTCAGTCGAATCCTTAACCCCGACAAGCGTATCACTCGATGTAATGTAACTGGCAAAGGACTCGAGGGCCCGGACGACGGTCGTACCAACGGCTACTATTGGCTGATGATTTTGTTTCGCCTCGCGAATCAATCGCGAAGAATCATACGATATATCGTATGATTCCGAATGTAATTTGCCGGTTTTGAGGTTAATGTCCGAAACCGGAGCGAAGGTGCCGAGTCCGACATGTAAAGTTATCTCGGCCGTTCGTACTCCCTTCTCCTTCAGTTTCGCGAACACCTCTTTAGTGAAATGCAAGGACGCCGTAGGTGCCGCAACCGAAGAGGCTTTCGCGGCGAACACGCTTTGATAACGCGTCCGAAGTTCACGTTCAGAAAGACCTATCCCTTTTATGTATTTGGGTATCGGGGTCCTGCCATACCTATTGAGAAAGTCGTCCAAATGTAGAGCGTCGAACGGGGGCTCCAATAAGAAAAAATGTCTGTCTTGGCCCGCGACTCGAAAAATTTCGGACGACGCGGCATGAAGCTCGTCCCCCACCTCTATCTTTCTATCGGCCATCACTTTGATAGGAGACGGTGCGCCTTCCCACTCATTGAGGAGCATCAACAACTCGACCTTGCCCCCGCTTTTTTTATACAGGTCTATGCGGGCAGGCACGACCTTCGTATCCTTGAGGACCAGGAGCGCCTCCTTCGGTAATCGAGAACCTAAATTCGAAAAATGGTCGAATGCGATTTCGCCGGTAGCGGTATCGAGAACAAAGAGCCTCGCGGAATCGCGCGGTTCCGCGGGTACCGAAGCGATCAATTCACGAGGT
>CAZYRJ010000042.1:0-2065 GCA_964649625.1 uncultured Candidatus Saccharibacteria bacterium | reverse complement strand
TCGTAGTCGTATGGGTTTTTCTCGGTTTTTTGCATGAAAGATAATCATAGCGATTTTTTGGCCCTGCTCAAGCCGAGGATTCTCTTCATCTATTTTTCATGACGCATCGCGAAAAAACGTTGTCGAGTGCGGAAATGGGCTTGTAACAAATTTTAAGGGGAGTAGTATATCATTCAGACAGCACCAACGAAGATTTTTAAGTTCATAGGAGCGGTCGTTTCAACCACCATCTCGCTACTCCGGTAGTATCCCCCCTTCACTTTTGAAACCACCCCTCTCTTATCACCTTAACAATCTTTCACCCTAAAGGCCTCACTATGTGAGGCCTGAACTTTTATATGCGCTTACTCAAAACGGCCGAAAGTGAACCAGCGCATCTTGCCGACAGGAATTTTGTAAACCTTTTCAATAACTTCGCGCGGATGATCGAACACCGCATTGCCCCAATCGAAGCCAAGCGATGCTGCGGCGGCCTTAAGGTCGGTCTCGCTATTCCCTTCCAACTCGACATAGGTAGGCACTTTTGGCCAGATGTCTATGTCGACCGTAATATTTTTGTATCTCCATGTGTGCCGCTTTTTTTCCTGATGCCGGTAAGCAATTAATCCGATGCGCTCAAGGAATAAACTCGCCCGCGAGGAATCGCTGATCTCAAATTCTATCTCTTCGGTACCATTGGCAGTTTTCTCAATATGATTTTTGTAGGTCAAAGTTATCTTTCCCGCCCGTTCCCGCAACTTAACGAGCTTGTGCTCTTCGTCCCGCCAACGGAGGTCCTTGTCGTAAAAGATCCGCGCCCAAAGCCGTCAATGAGTCCGTAAGCTTTGTCTTGTCTATATCCAAAAATCTAACCTCTATCTCTCGATTCTCCATAATCTCAGAAGTATAGCAGAGTTGCAAAAGGCAAAATTTGCTGTAGCGTTTCCTGTAGGAAAGAACTCTAGATCTTATGCAACTCCGAACGACCGTCATCACCCCTCGAGGCGTCTTTGGCTTCACCTGTCGCGTACATCGAAGCGATAGTCCGGAGAAGCGGCTCATTGAGCCCGCCTTCTACTCCAACGCGCCGCCAAAAGGCGTTCACCACGAACTTGAAATCGTCCTCGTGCCCCAGGGTACGATCCACATCCACAAACATCCCGAAAGTGGCCGCCAATTCATCTGCTGGTCGGGAAAACTGAAGACCGTCGGACAGGCCGAGATCCTCTTCAAGATGTGGTGCCTACTTGAGGCCTACAGCCTATGCACGGGCCAGGACTACGCCAAACTCGCGATAAAGTTCCAGCTCGAGCCGGTCATAGAATTCGCCGCCAAACACCAGATCGCCATCCGATCCTTTTGGCACGAGTAACAGCGAAAGCTGTTTTTTTATCGGGTCGGCTGATGGACAAGTTCAAAACCCTAAATTGGGACGAGATCGGTCTTGAGCTTGAAGGCACTGTTTAATAGCGCCGCCTATTCAACCTTCTCAAAGCGTAAGTTAAGCAATCTAGATTTTAGACACAACTCACCATCAACCACTTCAAACAAATCCGGAAACTTCTTTGCTTGTGCTTTGTAAAGCGCGGTAAGTTCTTCTGTGTTAATTCGGAAACGTTCAGCGAACGCGGGCACAGAAAAAGGGAAAGCAATTTGTTTAGAGCCAAAGATGGGCGCCAAACCATATTCCTCCCTAAATGCTGTCCTCTTAGTAAACTCTCCAAGCCACGGAAAACGTCTCTTGAAATCTGAAGTTTTCGAAATTAATTCCGTAATTTCTGCCCACACCTCGTTAAATTCTTTATTATGGCCCTCATCGGTAATAGTTTGAACCAAACACAACCCCTCTTTTTTAAGCGCACGAGCAACTTCCTTCAAAAAACGTTCCTGCTGCTCTTTGTCGAGATATTGCATTGTCATCCTTGAGATAACAACATCTAACGTTTCGTCATCAAAAGGTAGCTTCGTGATGTCGGCTACAATGTAATCAATATTCTGTCTTGACCCTTCTTCCTGTTTTTCCGCAAACTTTTGCCGAGCCTTTCCAGTGGAGTCCACATCAACTACCAAACCTATAGCATCGATA
>CAZYRJ010000041.1:10584-11231 GCA_964649625.1 uncultured Candidatus Saccharibacteria bacterium | reverse complement strand
TTTTGGCAAAGGAAGCCAAAATGACCTAAGTACTCGCGACCCCAGCTCGCGGTCGGCGTACTCGCCGACATCACTGCACTTTCAAAATGCTAAAAAGGCGGAGCAGTCCGCTTTTTCTTAACGCATTTTGACCCCAATGGGATTCGAACCCATGTTCCAAGATTGAGAATCTTGTGTCCTAGACCGGACTAGACGATAGGGCCATAGAAAATTCAAAATGCAAAGATCAAAATGCAAAATTGAATACAGGGGAGAATATAGCAATTTTTTGATAAAATCGCAAAAAGTGCTATAGTTTTTTCCGTCCCATCTGGAGAGGTGTCAGAGTGGATTAAAAGCAAACTTTCTTTGCTTTTAATCCGGTCCCGAGAATACGGGAATGGCCGTTGCCAAGCGCAAGCGAGGCAGGCTGTAGGAGGACGACCCGTCGAACACTCAGCCACTTCGACAGTTGAATAAGGAGAGATGGCTGAGTGGTCGAAGGCACCGGTTTCGAAAACCGGCAGGCTCGAAAGGGCCTCGAGGGTTCGAATCCCTCTCTCTCCGCCAAAATTCGGAATTCAAATTTCCGCCAAAAATATGGTCGGCGCGAGGCGCCGTCTGTTCTGCATTCCCCCCACAAAATCCTGATTCTGCAAGGATTCGCC
>CAZYRJ010000041.1:0-10574 GCA_964649625.1 uncultured Candidatus Saccharibacteria bacterium | reverse complement strand
TTTTTTACTGATAAACGGAAGGAATTATTGATGGCCGAAAAACCGGAAAGAATCGAGGAAAGATCTTCGGCGGCGGCGCAGGAGTTAAATTTAAAATTGAAGGAAGAATTCAATTTAAGCATCATTTCGTTTAAAAACGGCCTTATATTGAAAAACATCGCGGCGGAACCTGGCCGGGAAGAATTGAAAAAAATTATCAAAGCTCAATTCGAGAAATTGGACTGAACATATGGATTATTGCCGGAGTATTTTTTTGATGCAAAAGTTTTATTCAAGGGATGAGCTGACTGAAGCCGGATTCGGTGATGCGGTGCCCGAACACACCCGCTCCAGTATCGTCCAAAAAGCCGTCCGACCGGAATTTAGCGAAATTTTATAAGAAGGTCAATGAGAAAGCCGGCTTAGCTCTCCCCGTTCCCTCACCCCACCTGACCCTTTATACCCGGCTGACTACGAATTGTTTGCCTCCGCCGGAATCGGAATTTATTCCGAGCAGGAATTTTAAAAGTATTTAAAAAAACCTTTGCAATAAATCTTTTGCCTTGATCCATTCTATGTCCCCCGCCACAAAACAACTTCTCAAGCATTTTGCCGCTAAAGCCAACTGGATCACTGCCGGTAATTCTGCCGACACGGACAGATTTTTTGATTTTGTTATCGCGGCGTACAGAGCCGGTGAGCATGACATTTCGCGTGATGATATTTTAGCTATCGTCCGGCCAAAGAGCGACGGGGACGAATCGAACGTGAGCGTCGTCAAAAAAGAGAAAGAATCTCGCTCTTCGGATGTTCATGTTTCGATAAACGACTGAGCTTTTTTAGGTTAACCGCGTGCAAAATAGCGTCGATCTTCTCCTCTTTGCGCTCATCGCCGTCTTTAGATTGCGGCGAGCCGACATAAAGTAATAAAGCCAAGCCGGCCACCTGCCAAATGAGCTGAAGGAATTCGGATTGCCAATTCTCGAACATATCCCGGCTCATCTCAATCGCGTATTCGCCGAACTGGATGGGCAAACCTAAGTCTGCCTGTTCGTTGGTATATGCGAGCCATCCGAACAACCAGTGCCCCAATAGACTTAAAGCAAAAAAGGCCGAAGTAACCCAAACGTATCCATACTTTGCGCGGCTAATCATGACATACGCTAGCCCAAGCGCATGAAAAAGACGTTAATAGGCCGTCACCTACAGTAGGTCTCAGCACCACAGCTCGACCAACACTCTCCGTTTGTTTCTTTATCTTTGCCACACATCTATAACTAGCTATAGCTAGTTATAGATGTGTGGTCGAAAACAATAATTACGACATAATTCTTACGCCAAGAATTACTGTATTTTCTTACGTCAATAATTACTGCAATTCTTTCGACATCCTGCAGTCCAACATTTCCACACATTCCCAGATATTCCCCACCGTTACGAGTCATATTGACAGTTCTTTTCATTCGAAGAATACTACATCATATTTTTGTGCAATATTTATAAATATGAAAAATCCAAAGATCATCGATTTTTTATTGGAGCATAACCGATCGCAAAGCGCGATGTATTGCAGTCCAGACGCCACCCTAGCCCGACGACAATATCGAGCCACGCATCCGACAGAAATCGTCGCATTAAAGTGCATGGACGGCCGCCTCAACTTGCCGCTCATCACCAAAACACCTTGGGGCATCATTCAGCCTTTCCGAAACGTCGGCGGCCAATTCGATTTCGGCTGGCCGTATTTCGGCCAAATGATCCAGGATTGGGTGGCCTATTCAGTAACCAAAGGACGAGACTGCCTGCTCCTTATTACCTATCACTGGTCAGCCGGAAGCGTGCACCGAGGATGTAAAGGTTTCGATTATGATCGCGACAAGGCCGAGCTTCACACTAAAAATCTTAAAGAGCAGTCTGAAAGAATATTCGGCCAGAATCATACAGTCGTCTATCCGATCCAAATCGGCGTCGAAACCGACGAAGACGCGCTAGTGATTCACGGCAAAAATGGCAAGACTCTCGATCTGTCTAAACTCAGCAGTATCTCGGAGGAAAACCTGCGAGTCATGGTCGAACAGCTATTTCCGGACATGAAAGAAAGAATGGTCAATGATCTGTTGCCTATCCTTTTGGGCAACCTTGAACACATTTGCGAAACACGGAAGGCCAAAAGACCGGTCAAAGAGGTCGAACACGGCGAGGATACAATCGCTTTGGGCAGAGGCTTCAGCTGGCTTCACATTCCTAACAAAGCCTTAATCGTCGGGCCTTTCACTTACGATCTAGGCCAGCCCATCGCGACAGCCGCTCACATCGTACTGGATAATCTGAAACAAAACAGAATTCCGAAGCAAAATGGGGCGGTCCTTATGGTCTCGGCACTCTACAGAGAATCAATCGGCTCGGAAAGACTTGCGGCTGTTGAGAAAGCCAATTCGCTGGCATATTTTGGAGTAAGTACCATCAAAAAATATGTGCCTGAACTTATGCCCCACCTAAAAACATTGGTTGGCACAGTTGATGGCAATACTATGCTTTTTTCTCAAAATTAACCGCGGCACACTGTTGACTTTGGAATTTGGACTGATAGTGTTAACCGCGGCAAAGGAAAGAACAGATTTATGGTTGATAAACTGAATCTAGTCCGTGTGGACTGGCTGTGTGAAGATTGCAACAAAGCAGATGGCTTGTGCGCAGGCGTCAAACGGTGCCCAGATTGCCAGGGTGAGATGAGTGCGGCTCTGGTCCGCTGTCCCAATTGTGCGCTTAGGTTCCACCTCTGCGCATATTGCGGCAAACCGCTTGAACCGAAAACTGAGATCATTTCGCAAACTAAGACGGCATCCTAATGCCGTCTTTTTACTTGACATTATTCAGCTGATCAGTAACATATCAATCATGCAAATGATCGGCGCTATGATGTACATGATGATGATGCGAAACACTCTTGACTCGAGGGCTGATGTTTGATTTGGCGCCACAACTCTAACCAAATTAAAGACCAGGACTCGAGTGAGTCCTGGTCTTGTTGTAGCGACAAGAGTTCTTTCACCAACAACCCGACAAGCATGATATTTTATGGGTAACATACACCTAGCGCACAGGAACGCCGTCGAGGAAATGATGGGCGGCCGCAACAGCCATGTTGAGGTACCCAATGTCGTCCAAGTGGACGGCAGACGTTTCGCCCTCTCAAGCGTCAGCACGAGCAACAGATATCACTGCGACGGCAGGAACGTGGCCATTTTCGTTCCCTCGAGGAAGCGGAAAGCCACCGCAAAGGTACTGGTGAGTATGGCGGTGGTCATCGTGCCATCCAAATCCAAACTGCCGGGTTATCTGGCAACCGAGATCGCAAAGGACAACGGAACCTTTGCCAAATCCAGAAATCGCCTTTGGTTCCCGGCTATCATCACCGACCGCTTCTAACAAAGCGGTTTTTTTATGGACGTTTTTCTGTTAACATCGAAGTCATGCGCGTTTCAGACATTGAAACTAGCAACTGGAGTTGAACGGGCAAGAAAGTGTATTTTAGTGTTAGCTTTGTAAAACAGATTCCATGGTTATATTGGGCATTGAAACAAGCTGTGACGAAACCGCGATAAGCATCATAGAAACGGAAGGAAATTTTCCAGATTTCACAATAAAAGTCCTCGCGAATGAGGTCTTGTCGCAAATCCAACTCCATCGCCAATATGGCGGGGTTTTTCCGATGCTCGCCAAACGGGAACACGCCAAGAATCTCGTTCCGGTTTTTATTCAGGCTCTCCGAAACGCAAATCTTTACAAAGAAACCGTAAACTTGACGGCGTCGACAATTGACGCAAGTATCGATCAGAAACGCGAACCAGAACTTTGGGAACAATTCGGCCGAATACTCCAACTCGAAAAACCCCCTATCGACCGGATCGCTGTTACCAAAGGGCCCGGCCTCGAGCCGACGCTCTGGACCGGCATCAATTTCGCACGAGGCTTGAGTTCCACTTGGGAGATTCCGGTCGTTCCGATAAATCACATGGAGGGACACATATTCGCTTCTTTGCTCGGCAAAGAAGCCCAAATTTCTAATTCCTATAAACTAAAAGCTATAAGCTTCCCCGCCATTTCCCTTCTAGTTTCTGGGGGCCATACGGAACTCGTAAAGATTCGAGACTGGTTCCAATATGAACTGCTCGGTTCGACCCGAGACGATGCCGCCGGAGAAGCCTTCGATAAAGTCGCAAGAATCCTCGGCCTCCCCTATCCCGGCGGGCCGGAAATATCTCGACTCGCCCACGCGTGGAGAGCAAGCGGCAAAACAGGAACCGGAATCAAATTCCCGCGGCCAATGCTCAAATCCGATGACTACGATTTCTCCTATTCAGGCCTAAAAACTTCTGTTCTGTATTTGGTAAAGAAACTGCCTGAGCTGACTCCCGACATTAAGGGAGAAATAGCGGCGCGTTTTGAGGAAGCTGTCGTAGACAGCTTGGTCGGAAAAACAAAAACCGCTGTGGATGAATTAGGAGCGCAAACCCTGCTGGTGGGCGGCGGTGTAGCCGCTAACAGATATTTACGAAACAATCTTGAGATTTTTGCCAAATCTCGCGGGATCGATCTGTACATCTCCGAAATTGACCATTCGACCGATAACGCGCTAATGATCGCCCTCTCGGGAGCATCTCGCGCGGCCCGATTTGAGGATGAAGCCGACTCTTCTCAATTTGCCGCGGCGGGAAATCTTAAGCTCGTCTAGTTGACAGAGATTGTTTATCCAGGTAGATTCAGAAGGGAGAACTTCGGCTCGACTTTATACCGGCAACGCATCCCCTGCGTCGCAGGCCCATCATCCGGGCCATTTCCTTGGGTCGACCAAGTTCTCCTGCTCTTTATTTTGCCGCCCTGGAAGACAGAGAAACGTTTGAGTGGTCGTTTGACCCTAGCTCTTGTCCGATTCTGGAGATCGGACACATGCCTCGGTCCCTGCGTATCTGGAACGCACGCTCTGTCTTCCAAAATTTCAAGGCCTTCATTCGAAGGCCTTTTTTGACACTCCGATCGAACTATCAGATAATGCCCATCGGAGAGCCTTGGCTCACCTGAACCATCCGTGGTTTATATTAGCTTCCACGGAGCTTTAGCCATCGCTCTCCACACTCTTCTTACCGGCGTTTCCGCCGGTTTTTTTTGACAAACTGTACCGTGCGATGCAAACTTACGTCTGGAGAGCTTTGGTGGCCGGCGTTCGTGGCTCGTTTTTTCCCATCGAGCTAACCCAACAATGCCCACAGGGCAAAGCTCTCCCGCTCTTTCCGACCGACCATACTTTTGGCCGGTTTTTTGTAAAAAAAGCCAATTCTGCTATCATTTCGCGATATGGACCCCAAATTTCTAAAGCCCTACAATCCTAAAGAAACAGAGGACCGAATTTACGAACTTTGGGAAAAAAGCGGGTTTTTTAACCCCGACAATTTACCCGCTTCGCGCTATACGCCAAACGTTCAACCCTTCTGCCTAGTCATGCCGCCGACCAACGCCAACGGCTCCCTTCATGCCGGCCATGGCCTGGTGATGACCATCGAAGACATAATCGTCCGTTACAAGCGCTTGTGCGGGTTCAAAACGCTCTGGTTGCCGGGACTGGACCACGCCGGGTTTGAAACCCAAGTGGTTTACGAAAAACAGCTTGAAAAAGAAGGCCGCTCCCGTTTCGAGATCGAACCGAAAAAACTCTACGAAGAGATACTGGATTTCACTTTAAATAATTCGAGGAACATCAAAGCGCAAGTCAGAAAGATGGGCGCATCTTGCGATTGGTCCAGAGAAAAATTTACCCTTGATCCGGACATCGTCAAAACAGTTTACGGAACCTTCGAGCAACTTTCGAAAGATGGCCTTCTCTACCGCGGCAATCGAATTGTGAGTTGGTGTCCGAAGCATCAAACATCGTTCTCGGACTTGGAGATCAAAGATGAGGAGAGAGTAGAGCCCTATTACTATCTCAAGTATGGCCCCTTCACCATCTCCACTTCCCGACCCGAAACTAAATTCGGCGACAAGTACGTGGTTATGCATCCCGACGACAAACGATACGAACAATATAAAAATGGCCAAAAAATCAATCTGGAATGGATCAACGGGCCGATAACTGCAACCGTGATAAAAGATCCCGCCGTCGATATGGCTTTCGGCACGGGCATTATGACCATTACGCCATGGCATGACGTTGTGGACTTCGGCATCGCAGAGCGCCACAACCTCGATAAGGAGCAGATCATCGACGAGCGCGGCAAGCTTTTGCCTATCGCCGGCGAATTCGCCGGCATGCATATCACCAAGGCCAGACCGCTCATTATCGAAAAACTCCAGAAGAAAGGCTTGGTCGAAAAGATTGACCCCGATTACAAACATGTCGTCCATACTTGCTACAAATGCGGCACGTTAATTGAGCCTCAAATCAAAGATCAGTGGTTCATCAAAATGAAACCGCTGGCCGAGAAAGCTCTGGAAAAGATCAGAAGCGGCGAAATTGAATATATTCCCGAACACTATAAAAAAATCACGGAATATTGGCTTGAAAACATCATAGATTGGAACATTTCCAGGCAGATAGTGTGGGGTATTCCCATTCCGGCAAAACTCTGCGACCAGTGCGGGCACGGCATGGTGGACTTGAGGGACGAAATAAAGAAATGCGAAAAATGCGGCGGAAGCGTTCGGCAGGATAAAGACACCTTCGACACTTGGTTCTCTTCCGGACAGTGGCCATTCGCCACCTTGGGCTACCCGAACAGTGACGATTTTAAGACCTTTTACCCGACGGACGTCATGGAAACGGCTGGCGAGATAATTTTCTTCTGGGTATCGCGAATGATAATGCTCGGCCTTTATCGAACCGGAAAAGTCCCTTTCAACACGGTCTACTTGCACGGCCTGGTCCTCGACGCCAAAGGCCGGAAAATGTCTAAAAGTAAGGGTAATGTCATAAACCCCCTGGATCTAACCGAAAAATACGGCACCGACGCTTTTAGGATAGGCATGGTTATCGGCAACACTCCGGGCACGTCCCTTGCCCTCTCGGACGAAAAAATAAGAGCCTACAGAAATTTTGCAAACAAAGTCTGGAATATAACGAGATTCGTACTCACTAGCGCCGAAAACGTAACACACGATCCTAATTTCACGGCGTACGCGGAAGCCGACGCGGTCCTAATTAAAGAACGCGATGAATTCATCGCCGATGTTACCAAAGACATGGATGCCTTCCGGTTCTACGTGGGCGGCGAAAAGATCTATCACTATATTTGGCATACATTTGCTGATAAAATATTGGAGGAAAGCAAGCCTATCCTATTTGGCGGACAGTTTCCAACCCCCGGCGCCAAAATAGATGAGACCGCCGCCCACTCCCGTCAGCAATTCCTCTTAGATACCCTCCGGAAGCTCCTTATCGTGCTTCACCCCTTCATGCCTTTCGTAACGGAAGAGATATGGCAGATTATGGGAAATGAAAACCTATTAATGGTAGAAAAATGGCCAACAGAAATGCAAAATGTAAATATCAAAATGGAAAATGACCCGCCTGCTTGAAACTATCGTTGTGTTAGACGTGATAATTAATGTTAACAAATAATCTTCATGCCAAGTTATACTGATACCGAAGCATTTCGGGCAGGCAATGTTAAATCATAAAATACAAGAAATAGCCCTTGTTAATTTTCAAATTTTTATTTGTCATTTTACACTTTGATTTTTAAATTTTAAATTATTACCGATGCCTGACGTCCAAGTACTTTTCTTCGCGCTTTTAGGCGGCATCCTGCCGGCCCTCTTATGGTTGGCCTTTTGGCTTGGCGAGGACAGACTTCACCCCGAACCGAGACGACTTCTCTTCGTATCATTCCTCTTGGGCATGGTAGCTGTCGCTTTGGCACTGCCATTGGAAAATTATGCCGAACAGTGGATAATGTCTTTTTACAAAAATGCGACATTGGTCATCATCGCCTGGGCGATAATCGAGGAAGTCCTTAAATTCGGAGCGGCTTATTGGAGCGGCCTCCACAAAAAAGACTGCGACGAGCCGCTCGACCCGATGATCTATCTCATCACCGCCGCGCTCGGGTTTGCGGCCGCCGAGAATTCGCTGTTTCTATTGAATGAAGGAATGCTCTCCGGTCTTGTAACCGGCAATCTTAGGTTTATCGGCGCTTCACTGCTCCATGTTCTGTCCTCGGGTGTCATCGGTTATTTCATAGCCGTTTCGTTCTATAAAAAACCTGCATCTAAATTATGGCACACTGGAGCGGGTCTACTTTCTGCTATAATAATCCATTCGTTGTTCAATTATTTCGTGATACAGTCCCGCTCGATAGGCACCTTTGCGATCTTTAGCGGCGTCTGGCTGGCCATAATCGCGCTTTTATTCGGGTTCGAAAGAGTAAAGCAAATGCGCACATCAAGGAACAGTTAACTATTTCTTAATACCTTTTAACCGAGAATAGCTCTGTTAAAAGCTCCGGGGTTAAAGGCTCTATATTTCTACAAAATCTGTCCCATTTGGTATAATGTTTTTTACAGTTTATCGACCCTTACAAGCTAACATTAATACTTAAGTTAATATTTATGGCAAAAGATAAACGCAGCTTTTTTGAACGGCTGACCGGCACCCAAATCGACCGAAATGAAGAGATCGAGAATCATAAAGTGCCGATTAAGGAAGAAAGAAAAGGACGATCGGCTCAAGCTGTCGAAACCGAAGAGGAAGAGGAGGGTGAATTGACGGTTGACGTATATCAAACAGCGAACGACATCATCATTAAGACCATAACGGCAGGAGTTAAGCCGGATGACCTGGACATCTCTATCTCGAGAGATATGGTAACCATCAGAGGCCATCGCGAGGAAGCACATGAGGTCTCTGAGGAAGACTATTACAGCAAAGAGCTCTACTGGGGTTCGTTTTCTAGAACCGTTCTCCTGCCGCAGGAAGTTGATGTCGAGGGTGCCGAGGCTGTCGAAAAACATGGTCTTTTAACGCTTCGACTGCCTAAGCTCGATAAACACCGCGAAACTAAACTTAAGGTCAAAGTCGGCTAGCTTGCCATTAGATTTCCCAGCAGGTACTATTGGGCGGTGAAAGAATGATTACCGGTTTGGGGTAACTCAATCTTTCTGAGCAAATTGCGCGTCTCTTGCTCGGGGGCATCCTGTCGATGCCCCCTCCATTTTTAATAAGAACGGAAATCTTTTTTTTAAGAATTTAGTGTTTTGTCTTCGTAGTTTCCTTAATAAAATTGATCCCGCTCTACCAGCTAAATGACGATTGCCAAAACTCCATTTTTTAGTAATATAGCTAAGGCTAAAAAGCCGAGGTAGCTCAGTTGGTAGAGCATGTGCCTGGATCTTCGGGCCTTTCCGCCGTAAGGCGGATCGAAAATTGGGTGAATTCGGGGGAACTTTGTCCGAAAGGCAAACAATCCCGAGCCAAGCGCCAATTTTGTCCACCCTTGGCGGTTACAAAATTGAGCGTTCCGAGTGAAGTCAAGGAATCGGTCCTTCGGCAAGCTCAGGACACTCAATATTGCAGCCACTGGAGGTGGGCAAGATTGGTGAAGGTGTAGAGACTATCCGAAAGGAGTAGCCGATCATTAGTTGATGCAGGCGAAGCGCCCAACATCCCCCGTGGGGATGATGATATAGTCCAAAACGGAAGAGCATAGGGTCGCCGGTTCGAGCCCGGCCCTCGGCACCAAGAAAAATCTGGCGGAAGCCAGATTTTTTCGTGCTGAAGGAACAGGTCAACTGCTTGACCTGCGGGCGAGCGAGAACGCCGGAGCTATGTTTCTTTAGCAAAAGAAACGAGCGAGGCGGTGCCCAGACTTTTCCGAGCGACGGCGAGGAAAAAGTCGTGGGCGAGAATTGTAGTCAGGTCCCGCCATCCGGCGACTGAGCGGGAACGATGACCGAACGCGAGTGAGAAAATACTGAGGACAGCAGTCCGAATGTAGGAAGTACCGAGCCTAGCAAGGCGAATGTGCACACCAACGATAAAACCTCAGTTTAAACTGAGGTTTTATCGTTGGTGTGAAAAACTATTCGATATTACCCTATTACTGCTCAGAACCAGGCCAAATATCCTTGAACTGCTCGATTTGCGATATGTCTCCACTCAAAAAACCGAGATATGGCTGAATGAAGTAGAAGGCTCCGAAAGACAACAGCAAAATAAGTACCCAGTAGGCAACCCTAGTTATCACGGTCCATCTTTGGTGCCTCCGCACACCTTTCAAAATTTCATTGTTCTCATCCACCTGTCTCGCGATCTTTTCGAGCAATTCTTTTTCCTCTGGAGTCATTGAGTCATTATACGAAAAAAAAGGGTTTTCTTCAATTTGATTCTCTCCTACAGCCAGCTACAACTAGAACTCATCTCAATAATAATGTTTAGCTGAAAGGCTCAAATTTCGTGCGAAAACAGCGAAGCTTGAGAAAGCATAGAAACCTCTGCTGACGAAAGATGAGCTGTTTGCACTGGAATAGTCGTAGACTGCCGAAATTTGGGCTTTTCGGCAAACAAGCGATGTTTTTGTTTGATTATTGCGCATCATTTGAGCGGT
>CAZYRJ010000040.1:0-11344 GCA_964649625.1 uncultured Candidatus Saccharibacteria bacterium | reverse complement strand
GTTTTCGCACGAAATTTGAGCCTTTCAGCTAAACATTATTATTGAGATGAGTTCTTCTATGCCTGAGAATAACGACCGCACTCTAAATGTAACGATCAGTGCAGGAACGATATTCAAGGCCGCTGTCATCGTTCTCTGCATCTGGTTCCTGTTCCTCGTTAAAGACGTCGTTTTGGTCGTCCTAACTTCAATCGTACTCGCCTCATCCATCGAGCCGGCGATAATCGCCATGAAAAGATGGCGAGTCCGCCGCGTAGCCGCGGTAATAATCATCTACCTCGTCTTAGCGCTCGTAGCTTCTTCGGTTGTCTTTTTCTTCCTGCCTTCTCTCATTCAGGACACCGCCGCTTTTTTGAGTCAGGTGCCTAAATACATTGACACCATATCCCTTTGGAACCCGCTTCAGCAGGATTATTCCGTTGAGAAAAATACGGCCCAGATCCTCTCCGAAGGTATCTCTGAGGGCACGCGCGCGGTCGGTTCCGGTTTTTCCTTGACCGGGTTCATGGAGAATCTGACGCAGATTTTTTCGGATTCGTCAGAGGGGGCTTTCCGTGCAGTTAGTCTTGCGTTCGGCGGTCTGTTGAGCTTTATTTTGATAATCGTCCTGTCGTTTTATCTGGCAGTCCAGGAGAATGGCGTTGGCAACTTTCTATCGGTTATCGTGCCGGATAAATATGAGCCGTACATTCTCGGACTCTGGAAGAGAGTCGAGATGAAAATAGGGTATTGGTTCCAAGGACAGCTGTTGCTCGGCGTCCTGGTCGGCGTTTTGGTCTATCTATTTTTGGCGCCCTTTGGCGTCCAGAACGCGATAGTGCTGGCCGTTATCGCCGGTGTTTTGGAAATAATCCCTCTCTTCGGTCCGATTTTGGCGGCTATTCCTGCCTTAGCCGTTGGTTATGTTCAGGGCGGCATCAGCATGGCTCTAATAATCGCCGGCGTTTACATCATCATTCACCAATTCGAAAACCACCTCATCTATCCGATGGTTGTCAAAAAGATAATCGGAGTGCCGCCAATAATCGTCATTGTGGCCCTTATCATAGGCGGGGAACTGGCCGGTTTCTTGGGCCTGTTCCTCTCAGTGCCCATAGCCACTTTGCTCATGGAGTATTTCAATGATCTGCAGAAGAGAAAGCTTAATAAAGCCTAAATTAGGCTCTAGGCTCTAGGCATTAGGCACTAGGCTCAAAAAAAATGAAATTTTGTAAAAATTGGCCATATTGGGCGCTAGAAAATTTAAAATGCAAATATCAAAATGCAAAATGACAATGTAAAATTCAAAATTTTGAGTTGGGGGACTTGGCCGTATTGGGGGAGGGGAGGGATCGTTGGTATCAGTACCGCTCTCGTTGCTGATGTTGTGTTGGTCTTATGGACGTACGCAAGTGGTGTATGGCCGCGCGAGAATCCGGAACTTATGCGCGGAGTAGAATTACCTTCCGTTTTCTCCTTACAAGTGGTAACCGGAGTACTCATCGTTGTGCTGAGCGGTATAATTTTTGGTGTAGCAATCGGCTGGCTTTACGGCAAAATCTCCGCCAAAGGCGGATCCGCCTCGGGCGGAAAAAACCACAAATCAGCTTCTTCCCTAGAGCCTAGAGCCTAGCGGCTCCTGTCATCGCACTGTTTTTCTGGTAAAATAGGGTCATGGAATTCAGGCAATCATTGTTTTGGGACGTTGACCCCAAGAAGATAGACCCGGAAAAAAACGCGCAATACATAATTGAGCGCGTTGCGGATTTAGGGCACGATAATGAAGTGCGTTGGGTTTTGGATTATTACGACAAAAATTTACTTCGTAGTGTAATTGCACGGTCAAGGAGCATAAGACCGCGAACCAGAGCATTATGGACACTCCTTCTCAACAGATAGATTGGCATTACGAAACTTTGCCCAAAGAGACAAAAAAAGCTTTGGATTTTTTTTCTGGTCAGAAATGGCTGAAGAAATCTAAATGGTATCTTGCCGGCGGTACGGCATTAGCGCTTCAAGCGGGGCATCGAAAGTCATTTGATTTGGATTTCTTCAGCGAGGATAAGACTTTTGATTCCAAAGAGTTTTTGAAAAATTTCATTGGAAATAGCGAATGGAAAACGGAGGTGGAAGAAGCAGGGACGATTTACGGTGAGGTTCGCAAGGCAAAGGTGAGCTTCATTGCGTACCCCTTTTTTGCTCCCATGCAAAATTATATTTTGTATGGCAATATTCGCGTGTTACATAAAATAGATATTGCCGTAATGAAGATAACGGCTATTTCGCAGCGCGGACGGAAAAGAGACTTTTATGATTTATATTGGTGCGCAAAAAATCTGGAACCGCTTGAAGAAATTCTCAAACGTCTTAAAATTCAATATCCTTCCATTGCCCACGATTATCACCACATAGCGAAAGCTTTGGTTTATTTCGCCGATGCTGAAATTGATCCCGACCCGGAAATTTACTTTGACGCTTCTTGGACGGACGTTAAAAAATTCTTTTCCACAGAAGTGCCGGCTATTTTAGAAAAATTGATTAGATAAATAGCGCTAAAGGAGCACAGGCTCTAGGCTCTAGGATTAACAATTTATTTTCCAACTATGAAATTCAAATCGTGGCCGTATTGGGTAAAAGGCGCGGCGATTGCAATTATTCCGGTTTTGATCGGTTTACTGAGCATACCTTTAGGGGCGGGGCCGTTGAGATTCATTCTTGGGATTTCTCTATTTCTTCCCCTCATTTTGTCACTATGGAGTGCCGAAACAATTTTTCGATGTGATCAACTTGACGCCCTAGACCATCTCTTCAAAAACCCTCTACCTCCCTGCAAGGGAGAAGGTCCTGATATTTTTGGGCTGATAGCTGGTCTGTCACTCTACGTTCTTGCCGGAGCGTCATTGGGCTGGCTCTACGGCAAAATTAAAAACCGCAAACTAAACGCTATACGCTAAACGCTATGCAAAGATTCTACATAACCACCCCCATATTCTACCCCAATGCGAACCTCCACATGGGTCACGCGTATACCACCGTGCTCTGTGACGCTCTTGCCCGTTACCATAAGTTAAACGGCGAGGAGACATATTTTCTCACCGGCTCCGATGAAAATACCGAAAAGGTAGTTCGCGCCGCGAAAGCGGCGGGGCAGGGGACGGAGGAGTATTTAAATGACATAGTGGAAAATTTTAAGAATCTTTTTTTCTTGCTTGGCATTTCCTTCGACCAATTCATCAGGACAAGCGATGAAAAGGCGCACTGGCCCGGAGTTATAGAGCTCTGGAATAGGATGCAGAGAGCAGGGGATTTGGAAAAGCGCTCGTACAAAGGCCTCTATTGCGTTGGTCACGAAGCGTTTATAACCGAAAAGGACTTGGTAAAGGGAAAGTGTCCCGAACACAATGAAGCTCCACAAATTCTTGAAGAAGAAAACTGGTTTTTCAAGCTCTCAAAATACACCGGCGCTGTGAAAGAAAAAATTGAAAGCGGGGAATTTAAAATCGTTCCCGAATCGCGGCGAAATGAAATCTTGGCCCAATTGGAGAGAGGACTTGAAGATGTCAGTTTCAGCCGACCGGCGGAAAAACTTTCAGTCGGTATCCCCGTGCCGAACGATCCAAGCCAAAAAATTTACGTTTGGGCGGACGCTTTGACAAATTACATCTCGGCTTTAGGATTCGGACGGGACGACGATGAGAATTTTAAAAAATTCTGGCCGGCGGATGCGCAAGTGATCGGAAAAGATATACTGCGTTTTCATGCCGCAATTTGGCCGGCGATGCTTCTTTCCGCGAAACTGCCATTGCCAAAAAGTTTGCTTGTCCACGGATTTATCACTTCCGGCGGCAAAAAAATGTCGAAGTCGCTAGGAAATGTTATCGATCCGCTCGAGCTAATAAAAGAATACGGCGCGGAGGCGGTCCGATATTATCTTTTACGCCACATTTCGCCTTTCGAGGACGGGGACGTTACTAAGGAGAGCTTCAATGATGCTTACAACGCAAACTTGGTCAATGGCCTGGGCAACTTAGTCAGTCGCGTCATGAAAATGGCCAGCCAGTATTTGGCCTATCCCGTCGATCTCTCGAGTGTCAAAGAGCCGCATTCGCTTCATGAGTGGATGAATAAATTCGAAATGAACGGTGCCCTGGCCAAGCTGTGGTCGGAAATGTCGGCCATTGACGATCTCATCCAAAAGGAAAAACCGTTCGAACTGGTCAAGAAGGATAAGGAGCAGGCCGGTTTTAAAGTCATCCACTACGTAAAGGAACTGTTCAGGATATCGGAAAGCCTGATTCCTTTCATGCCGGAAACCGCCCGAAAGATCCAGGAACTCATCAAAGAGAACAAAATGCCGAAAGCTCCGCTTTTTCCCCGCAAGTAATTCACAATGGTGCCCATTGGAATTTCAATGGGCACCATTGGAAAATTGGGAACCTCGCCAAAATGAAGGGAATGGTCTATGCTCTCCGCACAAATGGCATACCAAACCACCAACACACGTTGTCTCATCAGGGCTGCCAAAAATCTCGGCCTTACTGTTCGGACACTCGATCAAAACTCTAATTTTGTCAGCATAGAAAAAAGCGGCAAGCGGCTGTTCTTCGTCAATTACAGCACCCCGTTCGACGACCCGGCCGCCGTCAAGATCTGCAAAGATAAGGAGTTTGCCCACTTCCTGCTTGAGAAAAAGATAAGAATGCCTATGGCCAAGGGATATTTCGATCCCTTATATAGCGAAGCGAGCGAGATCCATGGCGGCGCTGGCTCTTACGCCTCTATTGCCGGGAATATTATGAAGGAATTCACTTTGCCGCTCATTATCAAGCCGAACTCGAGATCAAGAGGCAGGAACGTTTGTCTTTGTTCGGAAGGGCGGCATGTCTATGACGCGATAGAGAAGATCTTCGATCACGATTCTGAATATTATGACTACGTGGCTTTGGTTGAGGACTACGTTGCTCCACATAGGGAATTTAGGGTGATTGTTTTCAAACAGAAAATATTGCTGGTCTACGAAAAAAACATTGCGGAGGCAAAATTTATCGGGAACCTCAGCCCGCTTCATTGGGACGGTGCGCGAGCCGTCGTCGTAAAAGATGAAGCCGTCCTTCAGAGACTCGGCGAGTTCATAGCGCCGATCTTCAATGAACTAAAGCTGGATTTTACCGGCCTCGACGTGATCTTAGGCAGGGACAACAAGTTTTATCTTATAGAACTTAATACGTCCATCGGCTTTGCTCATTTCGTCAAAGATAACGGCGACGAGCCGATCGTCGATTTATACAGGACGATTCTTTCTGAAGCTTTCAATCTGTAAAGAACTCGCCGAGACACTTATTATCGATTTTCTCGTCAACAATGATATTATGTCGTGATGCAGCCGAAATATTTCGATGTGCACGGCCACGTCAACTTCGCGGCCTATAAAGGAGACAGGGAAGAGACCATAAAGCGGAGCTTGGATAGCGGTGTTTGGATGGCAGTAGTCGGCACCCAACGAGATACCGCCAAAAGCGCGGTGGCGCTCACCGAGCAATATACCGACGGCGTTTACGCTATTGTCGGTCTGCACCCGATACATACCGACAAGTCGTTCCACGATGAGGAGGAATTGGGCGATGGCGGAAAGGAATTTACTTCGCGCGGCGAGCTCATGGAATACGCCTATTATCGAGACTTGGCCAAAAGCTCGAGAGTTGTAGCCATCGGCGAGTGCGGGCTCGATTTTTTCAGACTGGATGGGGAGAACACGAGAGCCAAACAAGAAAACGCGTTTCGGCTTCAGATCCAGTTGGCCAAGGAGGTCGGCAAACCGCTCATGCTCCATTTAAGGAGCGGTTCCGGTCTTTCGGCCTACAATGAGGCGTTTAAGATCCTCAAAAGCGAAGTCGCCGGTTTTAGCACAGCTCATCCGGGGGACCTCCATTTTTTTGCCGGGGGCATTGATGAGGCGCAGCCATTTCTTGACCTCGGTTTTACTTTTTCATTCACCGGCGCCATTACCTATCCGCCGCGAAAGGGCGAAACAGAAAGGAGTTATGACGCCATAGTCCGATATTTGCCTATAGATAGGATTTTGTCGGAAACGGATTGCCCGTACGTTGCGCCTGTGCCTTACCGCGGGAAGAGGAACGAGCCGGTTTATGTCGCGGAAGTCGTAAAAAAGATCGCTCAAATAAAAGGGGAAGAGCCGGAAACAGTGCGGGAGAGAGTCCTTGAAAATGCTTTGCGTTTTTTCGGATTGGGTAAATAGAAAAGCCGTCGGAAGAGGCGCGCGTGGGCAGATTCGGATTTAGATGAAGATGTCCCGCCCCATCCGCGGAGAGGACGGGGCGGCTACTTAAGCAATTATCGGTAATAGAAAGTGATTGCCGCTCCTTGATTGGCGGAAGCGGAGGTGTAAGCGCGGGCGGTTCCCGTTACAACGCCGGTAAAAACAACCAGCACGGCCAAAAGCACTATGATCAGTCCGTTGCGTAAATTCATTGGCGAAAATTAGCTAATAAAAAGCTGAGACCTTCTTGGGTTTATTTTAGCAAACACGCGGGGTACGTCATTTCATCAGGTGGATAACCGAAAACGCCGGAAAAACGGCGATATTGTCATAGGGGATCGGATATGTTAGTTTGTTGCTACCATTTAGTAAGTAATTAGTAAAAAATGGACGAACAAAACACAGGCACCGAAGCCGCCGTGGAAACACCCGTCGTCGAAAAGACAGACAGGAAGATCTACGAAATCGGCTACCACATTGTCCCATCGGTGCAGGAAGACAAGTTAGGGACGGAACTTTCGTCACTCAAGGATATTCTTGAGAAGAACAAGGCGACCATTATCAGCGAAGAATCTCCGAAGTTGCGCCCGCTCGCTTACGAGATGCGCAAGGAAACGGCCGGCAAGTACCAAAAATACAACACGGCTTATTTCGGGTGGTTCAAATTCGAGGCCACGCCTGATTTGGTCTTGGTCATCGAGGATGCCTTTAAGAAGCAGGCTTCGATACTGCGGTATTTGCTAGTAAAAACGGTACGCGAGAACACAATGACCGCGCCAAAGATCCCGTCATACAGGAGAACAGAAGTGCCTAAGTTCGAAGAAAAGAAAGAGGCTGAACAGGGCGAGAAAAAGGTTGTTTCCGAAACGGAATTGGACAAGGCCATCGACGCCGCCATTGCCGAATAAACCCAGATTCAAGAATTAAGATTCAAGATTTAAGAATAGCAGAAGGGAAGTTGAAATCGAAATAGTAGGGTGTAAACTTACTTTGTAAGCTTTACTCCTAAAAATCTATCATGTCTCCCGTAGTAGAATTTTAGGTTGTTAATTACAACTGATGAATTTGGGGGTATAATCGAAAGATAAGCTTAATCGTAATAGAGATTAAGGACAGTTCGCCCAAAAGCGAACGACCTAAAATTTCACTACGGGATGTATATAAACAAAGCGATTCTCTACGGTAATCTGACCAGAGATCCTGAGGTCAGGGCTTTGCCATCAGGCGTTCAGGTGGCCTCATTCGGTTTAGCCACGAACAGGGTCTATAAAGACAAGAATGGTGCTAAACAGGAGCAGGTGGACTTTCACAACATAGTGGTATTCGGAAAGCAAGCGGAATTGGCCGCCCAGTACCTTAAGAAGGGTAGACCGGTGTTTATCGAGGGACGCATAAGTAACCGCAGTTGGGATGATAAGGACGGACAGAAAAAATACCGAAGCGAAATAGTGGTGGAAAGATTTCAATTCGGACCGCAAAGCGCCGGCGGAGGAAATTACCAGGGAAGCGACGCTGGCAAGACCACCGCTGCCCCCAAAGGAAAAGAAGGGAAAGGGAAGGACGAAGGCGCCATCGAGTATCCTCAAGAAGAGATAAATCCGGACGACATTCCATTTTAAAAAAATAGCGGTTAGCGTATAGCGGTTAGCGTTCAGTCAAAAACTGAACAGAATTAAACGCTCCACGCTGAACGCTTAACGCTAAATTTATGGTTAAGAAACAGTGTTATTTCACTCAAAACAATATAAAGTTTGTGGACTACAAAGATCTTGAGCTCATCAAGAAGTTTTTGGGTCCCCAGGGCAACATCATGGCCAGAAAGCGAAGCGGTGTTTCTTCCAAATACCAAAGGAAGCTGGCCGAGGCCATAAAGAGAGCCAGGTACATGGGACTCTTGCCTTACACCGCGAGATAACCCCAAGTATTAGAGTTGACCGTTTTTGAGGTTAAATGCAAACAAAAGTGTACATAGAAAGCAAGATTTGGCCACTAAGTTTGGTTACTTTTGTGGCAATTTTTCTGACCTTAGTGTACTTTTTTATCGATGGGATAATCGCTAGTGGCGCTTTACCATTTGTAGTTTTGACATTTGTTATCTTGTACGCGATAATTTACTGGCATCCCCGAGCTACAGTAGAGCTGTCTTCTGAGGGTTTTTCTTTTAAAAAAGGCAAAAAATCTTTTTTTGCGGAATGGGGAGAGGTTGAAGGAATTTTTATCGTTGGTTCCACCTCGCATAATTTTTTCATTCGTACGAAGAAGGGCAAAACTCCCGTCATTGATAAATTTTCCTTGCGATTAAGAGGCAGAAAGTTTTTTTGTAATTTCGTGAAGGATTTTGAAGAAATTAGCGGGAAAACTTTGCTTTTTGGCGATCCTATTATTAAAAATTAATAGTTTTATATGGAAACAAAAAAATCATCATCGGTGCAGTGGTTAGTGATTGGAGTGGTCATGTTGCTTCTGCTTATTTTACAGGGAGGATTGGAGGCCGCGGGTTTAATGAGTCGAAATTCGGATTTGCACTATTTTGGAGTAATGATATTGGGAGGTGGAGGAGCTATAATTTCAGTCATTGGTCTAATTCGGATAATTGTTCAGAAACTGCGCAATTAACTGTTTTGCCTACATAAAAAGACCCCCTCGGGTCTTTTTATTGACTTCTTTTTTCCTAACAGCTAATAGCTGACAGCTAAACGCTAGTTTACTCTCTCCACGTACTCTCCGGTCGCCGCGTTCCCCCCTATCATCTCACCTTCGTTGATGAAAAGGGGAGCATTGATGGTTGCGCCAGTTTCCAGTTTGATCTGCTTTGAGCCGCCCTTGGCCGTGTCACCTTTGACGGCTGGCGGAGCTTCAACAACTTTCAGTTCCACTTTGATGGGGAGGCGGAGGCCGACCTGTTTTTCTTTCCACGACTGTAAGCCGACAAGCGTGTTGCCCTTGAGGAATTTTCCGCCTTGGCCGACCTCTGCTTCGGTCATTTTGAAACGCTTCGAAGGATTGTTAATTTCGCAGAACCAGAATTCACCCTTATTACTGTAGAGGTACTTGATTTCGCGCTCTTCGATCTCGGCTTCAGGCACCTTGTCCGACTGGTGGAAAGTGATCTCGGAGACGCGGCCAGTCATCAGGCTTTTGAGTTTGGTCTGGTTTACTGGTTTGCGCTGCTGCATTCGGAAAACTCGCGAATCGAGGACTTCCCAGGGTTCGCCTTCATATTCGATGTACTTATGGACCGTGATCTCGTTGTAGTTGATTAAAGACATCGTGATAGGCGCTAGGCTTTTGGCACTAGGCTCTAGGGAAAACTAATAAGATAGGGGAGAGTTTAGCCCAGGAAGGCGAAATTGGCAAATTTACAGGGTTTTAGAATTTTAGCTTAACCCCGGCTTTTTTTGCGATTTCTCTGATCCATTCCTCGTGGCGGTTGAGTTGTATTTTAATAGCGCTGTATTCAATCCGGAGGTCATCAATAACTTTTGCTAATCCATCGACGGCTGTGGCTAAACCCTGAACCACTTCTTTTAACGAAGAAGTTTCCCCTTTAAGATCCTCAAGATCTTTCTTTGTCGCCAGAACTAAAGCGAGTTTTTCGACATCTTTGTCGGTAAGCATGCTCAAAGTTTAATTTGGTCAAAGCGAGCTGTCAATTTTATGAAGTGGCGCCGCCGTTTTTCTTCCCAGTGCCTAAAGCTTATTCTTTCAGCTTTTCCCTTATCAGTTTCAAAATCTCGTTTTCAAGTTTGGTGTTCTCCTTTAAAAATTGGCGGGTGGCGTCGTAGCCGCGACCTAACTTCATGCCTTCGCCGCCTGAGGGGGCATTGTACTCGTAGGAACCGCCGCCGGATTTCTTGATCAGGCCGAATTTTTCGCCGAGGGCGATAACTTCACCTTCGCGGGAAATACCCTCGTTATACATGAGGTCAAATTCCGTTTGTTTAAACGGGGCAGCGACTTTGTTTTTCACGACTTTGACGCGGACCCGGCCGCCGACCACTTCTTCGCCTTTTTTGATCTGGGCGATGCGGCGGATGTCGAGCCGAACCGAAGTGTAGAATTTTAGAGCTTTACCGCCAGGGGTGGTTTCGGGATTGCCGAACATCACGCCTATTTGCATGCGGATCTGGTTGATGAAGATGACTATCGTCTTCGAGCGGGCGACGATAGCGGTGAGTTTTCGGAGGGCCTGGGACATGAGCCGTGCTTGCTTGCCGACGTGCATCGCGCCCATGTCGCCCTCGATTTCGTCTTTGGGCGTCAATGCGGCTACTGAGTCCACTACGATCACGTCGATTTTGCCGGAGCGGACAAGCGACTCGCAAATCTCAAGAGCTTGTTCGCCGGTATCCGGCTGGGAAATTAGGAGGTCGTCGATTTTCACGCCTATACGTTTAGAATATTCGGGGTCCATCGCGTGTTCCGCGTCGATAAAGGCACAGATGCCGCCCTTCTTTTGGGCTTCGGCGATGACGTGAAGGGATAGGGTGGTTTTGCCGCTCGACTCCGGACCGAATATCTCGATTATGCGGCCGCGGGGAAGACCGCCGACTCCGAGTGCCGCGTCTAATCCGATCGAGCCGGTCGGAATGGCATCGACGCCAACCTTAGGTTTTTCGCCCAATTTCATTATGGCCTCGTCGCCGAATTTGGTTTTTATGGCGTCGATCGTGTTCTGAATGTCCGCTTGGCCGACAGTTTTCTGTTCTTTCGGAGCTTTATCTTTTATTTTGAATCCCATGGAATTTAGGCGCTAGGGACTAGGCGTTAGGCTTTAGGAAAAACTTTTCGGTTCGTCCCAGAGCCTAGTGCCTAAAGCCTAGAGCCTCGTTATTATTAATAAATTTACATTTGCTTCGGTGTGCTCGTGACCACGAATTCAAGAAGAGACTCTGTTGTCTTGCCGAACCGGTCTTTGGCGTCAAATTTCATTATATTATAGCCGTTTGGCAGTATCAATTTTTCCCGAAAAGCGCCGCCCTGGTCGACATAGATAGGGGCATTGTTGAGTGTGATGGCGCTGACCCGCTTTGTTATCCCGCGGACCTCCACTTCAGGTCCGAATACTTCGGTCTGATTTATCAGGTA
>CAZYRJ010000039.1:0-11649 GCA_964649625.1 uncultured Candidatus Saccharibacteria bacterium | reverse complement strand
GTCCAGCCGTAATCGGTGATGATATCTAAGACGGGGTTCAGTTCGTTCTCTAGCAAGGCGAAGTCCCCCATGACGTAGAGGGAATTGGAAGATGTGGCGGGTTTCGTGAATTCAAGCACCGAGTTCATCAGCGTGAACTTATTCAGGCTCATGCCATTCGTTCCTACGATATTCGGTGAGGTTCTCGCGAGAATAATATCGCAGACGTTGCCGTTTTGAATTGCCATTCCGTTCAGCCGATCTTCTAAGAGCGTACAGAGTTCCGAAGTGCTGAGGTTCGAAATGTTGGTGGATGAGGTGTTCGATTGGCCGAAAGCCATTGTTGATGCGAGCACTATCGCCGCCAGGCCAATTACAGCAAACGCCAGTGTCCTCCCGTAAAGAGTACTTGTAGTTGGCATTTAATATTTATGATTAACGATTAAAGATCTTGTAACGACCTTTGGTCTGTAAACTAACAGAGGCCGGTGGAGGCCTTGGGAAATGTTTCTTTTCGTTGTCTGATGGGTTAATCGACCTTTTCGGCGGCGGTACGGTCATGGTTTGTGGACATCCGATTTCCACAAGCTTGTGGAAATCGGATGTCCACAAACCGCAAAAGGGGAGTTCATGACATGAACGAAATAATATAGTAGAGCAGAGTTATCCACTTGTAACAAATTTAAAGAGGAGTAGTATATTATTCAGACAGCACACGAAGAACGATTTTTAAGTTCATGTGAGCGGTTTCAATACCCTTTTCCCTTGCTACTTCGGTAGCATCCCCCCACCTCTTCAAATTGAAACCCACTCCCATCACCTTAACAATTTTTCTCCCCTAAAGGCCTCACTTATGTGAGGCCTGAACTTTTGCATGAAATATTAAAAAAGCGCTGACCGAACGGCTCAGCGCTTTGCGCTAATTCCTTTTCAGACTCCAAACAGCGTTCTGACGCCATCTCGATTTGTCACGACCCTGACGTTCTTTGATTTGACGTAATCGACGATTGCGTCAAAAAGTTCAGGGGTGATCGAATATTCTGTGGCGTCCTTATCGATGTGGTGAAAGACCAGGATTAGCCACTGCTTTCTGGATGCGGCTTGGTCGATCCAGGCGGTAATGTCCGCGAATGTGTTAGATGACCGCACGCTTCTGGCCTTCAAGGCTAACAGGTCGGTATTTCGCTCGTTGTAGCCGCCTTCTGTTCCGCGCGAGGCGATGAAGCCGTTTTCTTTAAGCGTCGTTTTAAGAGCGGTATTATACGCTCCGAAAGGATAGGCGAACGTTCCTACTTCAGCGCCCCAATCATTCAGGGTCTTTCGGCACTCCAATATCTCTGTTTTGGCCTCATCGGCGGATATTTTGGTCAGGTCGGCATGGCTTACCGTGTGCGCGCCGATCTCGTGCCCGCCGGCCCTCATATCATTCAGATCGTTACGGCTTATCATCCCCGATTTTCCGACGTTCTTGGTAACGATATAGAAGGTTCCGCGAAATGCCGCTTTGGAGAGGGAATTTGATGCCGCAAGCCATGCTGACTTCCATCCGTCATCGAAGTTGAACGACACCATGCCTTCTTCCGGCGTGTTTGACGATACCTTAAATAGGGTTACTTCGTCGATCGAGAGCCGGCCCTTGGATACGAGGCTGTGGAATACCGTCATTGCGGCGGCGTTTGTCGGCGTTACGAACACATTGCTCCACGTTGTCCACCCGAACGACGGCGGCAGTTGCTTTAATTGTTTGAAAAAAAGCGACCCGTCCATTAACCGATACTGGGCGGTGATAATAGTATCGGCCGCGCATTCGTAACTATTGCCATAGCTGTATGCGGTGCCCGCTTCAACGGGAACTTCTTCGAAGTACCATTTGGCGTCGCCTGAGGTGAATTCGGTAATTTCGACTGCGGCCGCGAAGTTCACATCGTCGATGACGTCGGATGGATAGATGAAGCTCCTGTTGTTTACTCCGAAGCCGCCCTTTTTCCACTTGAACGGCATGTTCGGCTCGGCCGGGTCTTTGATGTCCAGTCCGCCGTTAGCTATTAAGTTGGTCGATAGGACTTCACCTCCTGTCGGGGGTGTATTCGTTACGACGGGCGGAGTGTTGGTGGCGACGGGCGGTGTGTTGGTGATTGCCGGCGGGGTATTCGTTACGACGGGTGGCGTATTTGTGATTATCGGTGCGCTGGTGTACGGATTCGGAATGTCTCGGTTCAGCACTGTAACAAGCCAATCTTTCGAAATATAGTCGCCCCCCGGGAGGCTCACGGTTACGGTCAGGAATTTTGTTCCTTCGTTTGCGTAAGTCTTCTTGATAGGATTTCTTATGTCGAGCCCCTTGACCGTCCGGATCTCGTCCTCGTCGAAATTCCAAACGGCTGTGCAATTTTTCAGGGTGCTGTCCGGAATGTCCGGCAGAATGATTTGCCAAGGCACTTCCTGGCCCGTCTTATATATTGACGAACGACGGGAGACATAGAAGCTCATCTCATCATCCGGCTGAATCGGTCGGTTCATCAGTTGGCCGGTTCCCGTATCCATAGCCCAGGATTGCCACGGCGAGCTGAAGTTGCGTCTGTATTCGACAACATAACCGACTGATTTTTCGGTTAGCCAGCCTATTTCGGCTTTGCCCGATGAGAGCAATTTTATTTCTGCTCGCGCCTCGGCCGCGCGAGGCACTATGAACATCGTGTGTTCCTGGCTGACATTGGCAGCCATCGCGCTGAAACTTGCCGTTAAGAAGACGGCTTGTAAGAGCTTGGCCGTTTTATAGCTTTTCATCATTATTCCTCGATATTTGCTTTTCCTCGGTTTGAGTACGCTACAACTGCTGTTTCGAGTCTTCGAAAGAGCAACCTCGGCAATTTTAAGTACATAACGTGTCATTTCGGTGAACGTTCGGCCACTCGAAACGTCACGACTTATTCACGTGTACATAGTTAGCTAATGAAATATGAGTGAATGACGAAGCCGGTTAAATTCTTTTTGTGTTCGTAGTATACTTATGTTAGCCATTTGGCTATAACTATCATGAATAAAAACCGAACAGTTTTCTTGATCGCTCTTTTTATTTTGGTCGTTGGTTTGTCGGCGGCAGTGCTCTTGCCTTTTTTTACTGAGATAGTCCTGTCCATAGTGCTCTCTGTGATCTTGCGGCCTCTCTACAAGTATTTAGTTTCTTGGTTCGGTGGAAGGAAGGCCTTGGCGGCGATGTTTACGATCGTCGCTTCCATTCTTTGCATCTTTGCGCCGGTGTTATTTATTGGTGCCCAAATCTTCACTGAAACTCAAAATCTCTACGGGGCGTTGCAGGCCGGCGGTTCAGGCGATTTAGGCTCGCTACTCGACAAAACGAGCGACCGACTATCCGGACTCCTTCCAGGATCGTATCTCGACATCAGGACGGAGGTCGGGCGATCGCTTGGCTCGCTTACGAGTCATGCCGCTGACATAATTTCCGGTACGCTCCAGACATTTCTATCCATATTTATTATTTTGGTGGCGGTGTTTTATTTTCTCAAGGATGGGGAATCGTTCCGGAGTTCTTTGATCGAAGCCAGTCCGCTTGACGATAAAAGCGACAGGGAATTATTGACCAACATCGCTGCGTCCATAAACACCATCATCAGGGGCACGATCTTCGTGGCAATCGTCCAAGCCGCCGTGGCCACGGTCGGATTCATTATTTTTGGCGTACCCAATCCCTTGCTGTGGGGGTTTGTTTCTGGGATAGCGGCAGTCGTGCCAATGCTCGGAACAGGGCTCGTCGTCGTGCCGGCCGCGCTCTATCTATTTTGGACAGGTCTTATTTGGCAGCCGATCGGCCTATTGATATGGGGCTTGTTGATCGTCGGCCTTATCGATAATTTCCTTAAGCCTTATCTATACGGTCGCGGTTTCAAGATCCATCCGCTTGTCATGCTTTTTGCTATCTTAGGCGGCCTGGCGGCTTTCGGCGCGATCGGTTTTGTACTCGGCCCGATCATCATCGCTCTGTTCGTCTCCATTCTCGAAATGTATCGTGCAGGGCCTAAGCCTGTTGCCTAAACGATCAATCGTTGCTAGATTTTTTGCATGACAGAGGAGAATAACAACAAAAATGATCAAGGGGACGACATTAGGGTCGAGGCCGACGCGGATCTCGATGATAGTGTTGTTGCGGAGGAAAACGCGGCGGAAACTATAAAAAAACTGAGGCATAAGCTCAAAGAGGCCGAGGCGAAATCAGCCGAATATCTCTCGGGATGGCAGAGGGCCCAGGCTGATTTTATTAATTTTAAGAAGAGAGATGCGTCGGAAAGGGAGCAATTCCTAAAATTCGCGGCCGAGCCTGTCATTAGCGATATCATTCTGGTTTTGGACGATTTCGACGCGGCCATGGGTTCTTCAGAGTGGCAGAGCGTCGATAAAAATTGGCGAGAAGGGGTTCTACGCATATATAACCGGCTGCAAAGCGGTCTCCTTAAACACGGCGTTTCGGTTCTCGATCCCAAAGGGGCGATGTTTGATCCGGCCGAGCACTTGGCGGTCCAAATGGTCAAAGTGGCGGATGCCAGTGAAGACGGCAAAATAATCAGTGTCGTTCACAAGGGTTACAAACTTTACGACAGAGTGATCCGGCCGGCTAAAGTCCGCGTCGGGCAATTCGAATAGCTCGTACGAGACCGCCATTTGGTTTTGAGTTTCCACGGCTATCCACAGATTTCGCCTAAGATGGGGCGAGCTTTGCTATAATGAGCTCGAAATGAGGTCTTCTATCCTCCGAATCACCTTTGCCTTTATTGTTTTGGCCTTTGCTCTTGCGCCGATGGCTGTTGTTTACGCGGTGAATATTTATCCGCCGCCGTTTGTTCCTTGTGGTTGGCACGGCGCGCGCTGTGAATGGGATGTAAATGCCGGCAAACCAAAATGCAATCCTGATAGCCAAATTGCTCCGCTTTGCGAAGGAAGTTCCGAATTTATCGATATGAAAAGGCCGGTCGAGGCGTATGAAATGTGCAGGTTCAATGATTTCGTAAGTCTCGCAACCGGAGTGGTTAACGGTACCATAATATTGATCAGCGTTTACGCGGCGATCTCTTTCATGTATGCCGGCTATGCATATTTGACCTCGGGCGGCAGCCAAGAAAAAGTAACATATGCCAAACAGATCTTTTACAAAGTTCTCATCGGCTATATCGTTATTCTGACAGCCTGGCTCATCGTCTACATGATAGAAATGTCGTTCTTCTCAACGGAAATGCAGCAAAAATCTTTCCTTGGGGCAGGGACGCCGAGCAAGCGAACCTATCCCGAATGTCGGCCGGATGGCGCCGTCCCAGCGAAGCCCGATGCCGGCAAGCCTGGTGCCGGTACACAAACGCTTCCCAAAAGCGGTTACTATACTAACCCCAATTGTAACGGTAAATGCGTAGACCCCGCGGCATGTGTTCGAGTCCCGCCGCCTCCCGGGGCAATTGACGATGGAAAAAATGATGACGGCGGCCCTAGCCTAATGAAGGCGGATGGCCGAGGTACGGCGGCGGCTGTATTAGCTCAAGACTCAGCGTACTATAAGTGCATCGTTCCGCCTCCCGATTTTGTCTACGATTGCGCCGACTGCGCCGCGCCGAAGCGTTGCGCGTCAAACCCTTCCACGTCAGATTCGTGGGGCAATCCCTTATGGAGATGCACCTTGCCAAAAAGCGCGCCGAGTACTCCTGGCGAAACGCTCTGCCCGTGTACTGTTCCGACACCTCCACCAGTCGTCACGCCGCCCGTCGATACGACAGAATATTATCCCGAAGCGTTCAATATGGAAAACTGCACGCTCCAGAATGCCAGCAGTATGTACTCAGGCACTGATAATATTGGTATTAAACTTGACCCCAATATCTCCAAGATTAAATCCGTCAAATTTCCCATATATAAAATAGCCTCGGCCGAGCCTTTCGATTTTTCAAACAGCATCTCAATCGTCGGCGCGAATGGCAGTGTACCTATGCGACTGACAGTTCTCGGCACTTCAAATCATGTAACTCTCTCGAGCGCGGCCATCCCAGATATGGTTGCTCCGGCCGTCAGTAAACCGTTCTGGGCGACTTACAATTTTTCGTCGGATGTTAATTTAACGGGCTTTGAAAATTATTACGTCGTTTTCAGCGACCCGTCGATCGGCTATCAGCCATTCAAGACCGACTATGTTACTTTTTGCGGTTCAAAGCAGACTGACACAATTTTCTACACGGATCCCGCAAACGATTTTCTGTTTCCTCGGGCGTTTCCGGACAATCACCCTTCCTATTATGGACTTTTGGGCATAAATCAGCCGGAAGAGGTTGTGACCTTGCCGCCTCCCATAGCCGCCGAGCCCACTCTTTGTCCTTGTACGGAAACGCCTCCGTCTCTACCGCCACCGCCACCGCCTGCGCCGAAGCCAGGCGCTATTGGTACGTTTCCAGTGCCTTTTAACCAAGACGACTGCACTTTTGCCCATGCCACAAGCATGTACTCCTCGAGCGAGAACGTCGGTTATGCGATCGATCCTTCCATAACAAGTTTTCTCAGCATACGTTTGCCCGTCTATAGATTTGCGCAGGTTCAAAATTTCGATTTCTATAATAAATTGGTCATTGCTGGTAGCAACGATCAGGCGGTGCCATATAGGCTGACTACGCTTGGCGCGTCGAAAAATTCTATTCATTTCACCCCTTCGCTATTACCCGTTATGGGTTTCAATCCGCCTGCCGCCGACCCATATTGGGCGGAATACGGTTTTGCGAGCGAAATCAGACTGGCGGGCTTCCTCCGTTACTACTTTTACTTCACTCCGCCTTCTTCAGGCTACTCCAGTGGGGGTACTGATCTTATAACTTTGTGCGGTAGCGGACTGACGGGGGATATTTTTTACACAACGGGCAGGGACAATACCTTTCCGAGGAGTTTCCCCGGCAATTACCCGACCTATTATGAAGTCTTGCGTGGGAGCGGTACGCCGCCACCCTCGTCGATTGCTCGCGAACTCACTGTGACAAAGACTGGCTCTGGAACTGGAGTTGTGCGAAGCGGCGGCGGCAGTATCAATTGCGGCGAGGACTGTGCCTCTACGGTTGACGCCGAAATGTCGGTGACGTTGACGGCAATTCCTGAGGACGGGTCTGAATTTATCGGTTGGTCGGGCGGTGTCTGCAGTGGCGCAAGCTCTACGTGTACTTTCAACTTAAATGGCAGTGTTACGGTTACCGCTAAATTCGACATAATCTCGGTCCCGGCCCCGGCCAGTACGTACGACGTTACCTTGCGGATAGCAGGTCTCGGCAAAGCGATCGGCACGGCAAACGGCGAAAGCGTTTCCTGTAGCGATAATGAGATTACATGTCAGGGCACGTTCGACGGCGGAGCAGTTTTCAACCTAACAGCTGTTCCCAAGGCCGGATACTTATTCACCGGTTGGAGCGGCGTCTGTACTGGTGTTGGCGCGTGCAGTTTTACGCTTAGCGGAGACACCTCCGTTACGGCTAACTTTACACCTGCGTCTGGCGCTCCGACGCAACCATCCATTAATGGTTTTTGCGGCGCGAGCGTGAACACCTGTTCCGCGGGCACGCTCTCCGATATTGCCGATTCAGGGACGGAATATCTTTGGCAATGCCTCGGCACAAACGGCGGCGCGACGGCTTCGTGCGGCGCGCCTATTTCATCAGTTTCAACTTCACCGGACAAAAATCGATGGGGTATCTTTTTCGTCCCGCCCGAATGGATTACGCCGAAACCGACTGTAAGCCAATTAGCCGCCAGCATGAAGCAACTAGGCGCCGCGTGGACCAGGGTAAATTTTTATTCCAATGCGGCTAAACTAACTATTTCCGGTAATACGCTGACTGCAGATTTCAGCGCATACAAAAACTATGTGGGAGAATTACATAAGCAAGGAATTTCTGTCCTGGCAACTATAGCGCAAATGCCTCGGCAGCTCTCATCTGATCCGAATAATATTGCCACAAATGGAGACGGCGGTCCAAGATGGGCGACTGTAAAACCGGCAGACTATAATTTATGGAATCAGTACATAGAACAAATGGCGCGCGCATTCAAAGACGAAATTCAGGTCTGGGAAATATGGAACGAGCCTGGTTGCTGCGGTGCGAATTTGTATTACTGGTCGGGCACAGAGCAGGAATTTGCCGAACTCGTCAAGAGCACCAGCCAAGCCATTAAGCGTGGCAATCCCAACGCCCGTGTTGCCGTTTCAGGGTTCGTTCATTCATACGGTTATAACTTTGCGGAGAAGCTGTTTTCGATGGGTATCGGTCCATATATTGATATCCTTACCGTCCACTACACCGATAGCGAGTCTTCCATAATAACGAAATGGGTCGCCTTGCTGAAAAAATATGGTTTGAACATTCCTATCTGGAACAGTGAGGAGAAGAGCGATGTTCCACTGGAAAACTTCGCGAGCCCTATCGAAAAAAGCTTTAAGTTTCTCCATGTAAGGTTCACGACTGCCTACGATTCATATGGTCCGTTGGTGAATCCCGATCTTTCTTGGAGAGATAATGCCAAGTTCTATTCAACGGGTGCGAGAATAATCGGTTCTGCTAATTATAGGGAGCGATACGTGGCATCGGGTGTAAGTGTATTTATTTTCGAAAACGGAAATGAAAAGATAGGTGTTTTTAAGGCTTCCAGTCCGCAGACGCTGACTATCGATGTCTCGCCCCTTTCAGGCAAGACTCCGACATTGACTGATAAATGGGGGAATTCGCAGGCTTTGTCTATCTCCGGCGGAAAGGCGCAGGTCAATGTTAATGACCTACTTTTCATCAACGGCATTAGTCAATTTTCGGTTGCGGGCGCTCCCTAGGAGTGTGAGTGAAGACAGCCAAAGTGGGATGGTTCTGGGATACCGGCGCGTATGAGTATTGATCGAATATTGATGCCAATATCCTGCATGAGAGACAATCGCGTAACCAATTTAGATATCCTTCGCGCATTACACTAACTTAGTGATATGAGAACCAGACTGACAATATTGAACAGGAGATCATCAGTTTTTATGATTAGTTTCGCGGTCTTGACGATTGCAACCGCGGGTATTTTGTGGTTTTCAAGCGGGGGCGCTATGGCGGAGGGCGCCAAAGTGAAAGTTGCCAAAAGCAATTCAGGTTCATATGCTGTTCTGACTGTCATCCCGGATTCTACATCGGTCGAGCCGCTTTCCTCTTGTGTTTCCGCGGAGTATCTGAAAAGTTATTACAGCGGCAGTGTAGCGGCATACGAGGCGGCCGAGGCGAAAAAAGCCGTTTGTATGGCTGGCTACATGGCGGCGACCGTGCTTACGGAAAAGATCGACGACATTCGCGCGGGCCTATCGGAAATTAATTTGCGGCTGGCTTCTTTGCAAAAAACGCGGGCATATCTTAAAAACTTTTCAGCGGAAAATTTAAACGGTTTGCGGCTTGCCGCTATTCCAGCGGGCGCCGACGAGTTAAAACAATACAAGAAGGCTGCTCCGATCGCCATGCAATGCCTCAAAGATAGCGCCAGTGGCGTGACGGAACGCAGCACCGCGGTCGGCGATTTGACTTCTGAAACCCAGAATATTTTCAACCCGATTCCAGCCATTGCCATTCAAAAATTGGAAGAAACTCGGGCTATCAACACTCGGATAAAGTTATTGCTTGACAAGATTGATATTGGAATCAGCGCGGGTTTGGTCGTCACCAAACATGGGAAGGAACAGATGGCTCTCGTCGGCAGCGCTCTTAGTTTGCTTCTCAAAAATCAGGAAATAGCCGCGGCACATGCTATTCCCATCACGGTTGACGATCTGTCGGAGAATTATCAAGCTCTCCGGAGTTCCGGATATTACACTTCTATGTCCATGAAGTGGGTTCCCGGTTTATTAAGCAAGCGAAAGACGAATAAAATGACCGCGCTTCGCGATGAATTGCTACAAATAGTCAAGCAGTATGTGCCGCCCGATAAATTACCCGGGTTGATTACTCACATGTCAATACAATTAGATGGCATGGCGGCTACGGGGTGGCTTTCAGAGAATGATCTCTACAATGAATTGCAGAAATCTGTTTCAAACGGCATCATGAGATACCAGCAGTTGAAAATTGCGCACGGGGCTGCGCTTAAAAAGATGCAGGACGAGTTGAACGCGCTTGTAAGCGCTGGCTACAATTGCCATTAGGAAGTGGACCTCTGAATTATTCAAGGGTAGTAATTGAAAGTCCGGTAAACCGCGAACCGATTGAAAAAAGATGCTTCGATTGGATTCGAAGCATCTCCAAAAAAACGTCGGGCCTAAGTCTTGCGGCGGCGCGATCTGCGCCACACGACCAAACATATGGTCGCGACCAGTGTGGGAAGGACGACCCACACCGCCAGCGTTTTGATGAGGTCGACTAGGTACAGCCCGCTTCCCAGTGAGTCCGGAATGAAGATCATTTGCACCTCTCTTTCCGGCTCGCATTCTACAGCAATACCCGCCGCATGTCAAATATAAAATCACAAGCAACGGTTCTGCAAAAGCTGTCTTTTTGGTAGAATACAACTATGACCAAGGAGCAAAAAAAGAATATAGCGGAAATCCTGGAAAGGCGCGGCGTTGCCGTCGGGTATCTTTTCGGTTCAGCGGCGCGCGGGACTATGGGGCCGCATTCCGACGTTGACGTGGCGGTTGTTTTTGACGAGGGAAAGATTCCGGCGGAGAGACAATTTGATGAAAAGACGGCGATTTCGTCTGAATTGGCGGAGGCCTTTAAAGTTGAAGATGCTGATGTAATTAATCTCTTCACCACGGCTGATCCGGTTATAAGGTATTCGGCTGTTTTTTCCGGAGAGTTGATTCTTAATTCGGACAATAAGGTAAGATTGGCGGTTGAACATAAAATAGTAAGGGACTATGAAGATACGAGAGAGCTTAGACGCATCGCCCGAGTGATAACGAGAAATCAGATTAACGACGGCTCCTTTGGCCGGGCACAAGCATCAAAATGAAATTTTACGAACAAGAATCCGTGGATAATAAGTTGTATCGTCTCAAAGAGATAACAAAAATCTTGGACGAAGCCCGTTCAATTCCGAGAGAAAAATTCTTAAACGACGCCGTGCAGAACGGTTCGGCGATGTTCAACTTGCTTATCGGCATTACGATTATTTTGGATGTGGGCCAGCATTTATTGGCGCAAAAGGCGCAACGCACCGCTCACGAGTACAGGGAAGTAATTAAATTCTTGGGAGAAGAAAAAATTATTTCAGCCGAGTTCGCCGACATAAACGAAGGCATGGCATCTTTCAGAAACAAGCTTATCCACGACTACGACACAATAGATTTGGATAAAGTCTATGATTATCTCCAAAAAGCTCCCGACATCTTCCGCCAATTCGCCAAGTATTACGTGGAGTTTATGGAGAAGAATTGAAAACCAACTTCAATTTCCAACGTCCACGGTTAAAAAAGATGAGAATTATTAAAGACAGTCCCGATTTGATAATTATAAAAAGCGGAAATGCGTTCGGTTATATTTTTGGCGGTTTGTTTGTCTTTCTTGGCGTGCTGATACTTTCCAACTCGTTGGGAATTTCTTTTATAAATATGAGCACAGATATTCCTTGGTGGGCGGCTGCATTTGTTATCGCCATTGGCTTAGTTACGATTTTTCTGCCGAC
>CAZYRJ010000038.1:2958-12404 GCA_964649625.1 uncultured Candidatus Saccharibacteria bacterium | reverse complement strand
GTTCGAACCTTTGGGCCTGAATCTCGGAAACTAGTGCGCTCAATATACCGCTTCTTTGGAAGTGCTTGTCAGAAACAGCCGCGTCTTACTGATTTGCGGGATTTCTAAAACATGAACCCAGAATAGTCGGCTGTCATTATCAGAAAAGGACGGAGCAATTGACGGAAAAGGCAACTTCCCAGCGTCACGGATGTGAGAGACCACACTGTTTTATGGAAAAAAGGAAAAAGGCACGCCATTGACGAATCAATCTGTTCTGTCATATTGGACGCTACGTTTCGTAAAAAATTGGAGGTTCGGTGGACGAATGTCTGAAGTCCCGATTGGGTGCCATGCGCGATTTTCTTGAGGAAGCGAAGCACTCGTTTCATGACGGCGTTCCCGGCATCTTCGTTCAGGATTCCGGTTTGCCCGGACCAACAGTTGGGGTTACTGTCCTCACTCACGGCAACGAGATCGCGGGTCTCGATGTTGTTCGTCGAATTGCCAAGGGAGACGCTCTGAAGGGTCTGACCTGCGGTCGAGTTGTGATGGTGGTTAACAATCTCCTTGCTGCGGAAAAGTTCCTCACCATGGCGGCCATGGGCATGCCGGTAGATGAGGGCACTCGCTTGGCCAGATACCTCGATGTGAACATGAATCGGTTGCCTGGCTCCTTGGAAGCAGCCAAAGCCGCATACGAAGTTCTCCGGGCCAGGGAGCTACGGCCGGTTTGGCGAACCTTCGACTACGGCATTGATCTGCACTCAGTTCACGCCTCAAGCAGACCGCCTTTCATCGTCTCTACCATGGCAGCTCTTGACGAGTATCTGTTGGTAGGATTGCCGGGAGAAGATATCATCACGAACATCACCGAGGTCCAAATCGGAAAGCCAGTCTGTTATTTCTACGGTGACACAAATTCCAAGTGTCTGGCGTTTGAAGGCGGTCAACACTACGAAATCCAGACGATTCAGGTGTCTCTGGCCGCCGCACTACAGTTTTGTCGAAATGCTGGCGTGTTGCCATTTGAAGAGAAGCCACGGTGCCCACGAAAGATTTGGAAGGTGATCAACAGTGTCGTAGCCGCAGATAAGGAATTCACCTTGCTTCAGCCGCTCCAGGAATACCAGCAATTGAAACAAGGAGACCCTTTAACACACTCGCTGGAGCGTTCGGCAAAAGCGGAAGTTTTGCAGGCGCCGTGTGATGGCTTCGTAATTCTTGCCCCGCCCCGCCACCATTTGAAGCCGCAGAAAGTTGGCGAAGAGTGGTTCTTCATCGCTGAGCCGGCGCAGCTGAGGATGACATAAATCCGGCTGCGGCGCTGGTACCGACTCAGAATTCGTGTTAGAAGGGAGCTGGGGCAGCTTCTTGACAACACCCCTCGCCCCAGCAGAGAGAGGCCATTAATCGCCTTTGTCTGCTGCGGCGAGCGGTGAAAGATTCCAAACGCCAAAGGCAGCATCATTCGATCTTTCATTTGAACTGCCTTATGTTATTTGATCTCTACGCCAAACCTCTCCCACCGACTACTATTGCATCCGGCATTCCGGTGAAAGCTGCCGGGCCCTGCAAGGTTACTGACTGCTTCACAGATCAGCGCATCTTCCGCCACCCGGACTTTTTTTACGTACGCGATCTGATCTTTCCGGCTGTCGAAGCCGGTAGCGCAGTTACGTATGATTTTGCGAATGGAATGAAGATTTGGGAAATGGCGCAATTCGTCCTCAACGAACGGACCACAAATCTTCGCGATCTCGAGCTGCTCCTCATTAAAGGGGGCAAAACGTTCAGTCCACGCCAAGTCGAGGAGCTGGCCATTCGTTTCGAAGAAGGAGACACATCATCTCAATTGTTCTCAGAGGTTTTTCATCTTAATTTTTTCTTCGTCCACGATGAAGAGAAGCGGGTGTTCATTCTTGTCATCTGGAAGCTTGAGACAAGGTGGTCGATCACTAGCCGGCGATTCGAAGATTCGGGCGGCGATGGCGCCCACTACCGACTGGTCACGCGGACATGATCGTTGTTCTTTCGCCCTCACAACCCGCACTTGCTGTGCGGGCTTTTCTTTCGCGGACATAAAAGTGACGGCAGTGGAGAACCCCTGAGCCTATCTGAGCAATGTGACAGAGTTCGTATAAGGACGATCACTTCTAATCCTAAATTATCGTGGAGCTTCGAACTTTCGAATACGCCTTAGTCTAGGACCGGATCTGAGCGTTTACTGCTGTTAGTCTCATCCTCCTCTGGCTGAAGAGAAGGTGTAAACACGCGGATAAAGGCAAAGAAAATGCCGCTTTGTTGAGCGGCGTTGCAGGGCTGGCAAAGTTGTCGTTTGAGGCAAGTTGCGGAGGGGGCGAGACTCGAACTCGCATGTCCTTGCGGACTCCGGTTTTCAAGACCGGTGGAATAACCATTATCCGACCCCTCCAAATTTATAATTTTTCAACCAACTTTTGTCTAAAAGATGTTCTTCGTAATGGCAGTTTGGGCAGATTAGATCAAGATTGCTGAGCTCGTTGTGATTTGTATTTCGATCTCTGTGGTCAACCTGCAGTATTTCTGTTTTATCATATCCGCATCACGCGCAATTTTGTCCTCGTTTTTGTAAAAGTCTGATTTTAAGTGCTCGTTGGTTTTTAACTTATCCTTACGAGGTTCGTGAATTTTATACTTAATTCTGGCTCTGTGTGCGTTTGCGCACGCTCTGCTGCAGGTTTTTTTGTTAAAACCGGCAAAAATTTTCTTGCCGCAAACAATGCAGGGAGTTTCCTTTCGGCAGAAGATACCATAACATGCCACGCTACAATAGACTCTGCCGCTATTTTTTTTCTAATTCGACCGGACGCCTGTATATTGGTGGTAGCAGATTGCACATTTAGTATTAGGATTTCTTTTGAAACGCTCAGGCACTCATCCAGTATACTCCAAGTGTAACCCCCAAGATCAAGTTGCACCAAACGTAAGCTTAGCCGAAAAAGCCTGTAATTTCAAAGATTCAAATTGCGTGTGCTATAGTAGTGGCCATGAAGTATTTGGGTATTGATTACGGGACGAAAAGAGTAGGGCTCTCTGTTTCCGACGACGACGGCAAGATCGCCTTTCCAAAGGATGTTATCGTCGCCGACTCTAAGCTCGCAGAAAAGATCACAGGGTTCGCTAGGGCCGAGAAGATCGAAACGATCATAATAGGCGAGTCGAAGGATTTCGACGGCAAGGACAATCCAATAATGCCTTCGGTTAAGATTTTGGCGGAGGCGCTAAAAACTGCCGGTTTTAAGATTTTTCTTGAGCCGGAATTCTTGACGTCTGCGCAAGCGGCGCAGATCCAGGGGCCGGTGGAGGGTCTGGACGCCTCGGCTGCCGCCATTTTGCTTCAAAGTTTTTTGGATAGGGAGCGGGCAAAAGCCGGTCAGCCGAAGCCGGATAAAATCCCCTATTCCGATTTTCAGAAAGTCGAAATGACTCTCGGCAAGATCATTTTAGCTGAAAAAATTCCCGAGACGGACAAGTTACTGCGTCTCATAGTCGATTTTGGAGAAAAGGAGCCGCGCCAGATCGTTTCCGGCATTTCGATGTATTTCCCCGACACCGCCGTTCTAGTGGGGAAGAACTGCCTATTCGTTACGAATTTGGAACCACGGATGATTCGAGGCCACGAGTCCAATGGTATGATCTTGGCTTTATCGACGCCGGACGGCAAGTTTTCATTGCTTGAGCCGAATAGGGAGATTCCGATAGGAACCAGGGTAAAATAATTTCTAATTAATCTAATCATTCTAATTTCTAATCAAATCCCAATGCCTAAATCCCAAATTAGAAATTTTTTCCGTACGGGCATTTATTAGGTCACTTAGGTAATTAGAAATTAGGTTAATTATTATGTTAATTATTCTTGACCTAATTGATCTAAGAAATGACCAAGTCCCAATTACAGCAGTGTCTATTAAGGATTTATATTGGGATTTTCTTAGAAATTAGATCAATTAGAAATTAGATCAATTTCCAAATATGTCCTTCTCCCAACTAATCGACCCAATGTTCCTCATAAGCGCCACCGGTCTCTTTGGCGTTTGGGCGATCGTTTTCGCCGAGTCCGGCCTGTTTTTCGGTTTTTTTCTACCCGGTGATTCGCTTCTTTTCACGGCTGGCCTCTTAGCCTCGCAGGGTTTCTTGAATACGGCCGGGCTTTACATAGGTACGATAGCCGCAGCTATTCTTGGGGATAACGTCGGCTATATGTTCGGCCGCAAAGTCGGTCCCGCTATCTTTACGAAGGAAGAATCGATCTTTTTCAGCAAAAAGAACGTGGCCAGAGCCCAGGCGTTTTACGACTCATATGGCGTAAAAACCATAATTTTGGCCAGGTTCATACCGATTGTGCGGACCTTTGCCCCGATTTTGGCTGGCGTGGCCCACATGAACTACCGGAAGTTTGTTATTTACAACTGCGTAGGCGGAGTCGGCTGGGTCGTCCTTATGGTCACGGGGGGCTTCGTTTTGGGACGGGTCATCCCCGATATCGACAAGTATATTTTGCCCATCATCTTAGGTATCATCGTGCTTTCTTTGCTACCCGGTATTTACCATCTCTGGAAAGGCCGTAAAAATAAGGCGAGTGTCAGTCCTACCGAATAAAAGATTTTTCTCCTTCCCTCGGAAAGCTGATATAATATTTTTATGCAGCGGCCTTTCTTCCATTCCGGTAATTCAATAATCGACAGGGCTTTTCCCGTGCCCGAATTTTTGAGGATGCCGGTTGCCGGCCTTGATATTGGAGAAAATGTTGTGCGTTTCATCGAGTTCGGCGGGCGCAACAATATCAAATTTGTAAAAAAACACGGCGAGCGGCGCTTGCCGAAGGGGGCGATTGAAGCAGGCTTTATTCACGCGCCGGAAGAGGTTATAAAAGTTCTAGCTGAGATAAGAAAGGAAACCAGCATCGATTTTGTTAACGTTTCTTTGCCCGAAGAAAAAGCCTACGTTTTCAAACTTGAAATGCCTTCTCTTTCGGGTCAGGACCTCCACGATTCTATCAGTTTTCGGATCGAGGAGAACGTGCCGATCACGGCAAAAGATTCCATTTTTGATTACGCGATTTTGGGCGAAGACAAGAAGAAAAGTGAACATATCGATGTTATCGTCTCGGTTATTCCATTGAAGGTTTCGGAAGCCTACGCTAACGTCGTCAAGGCAGCGGGTTTCATGCCGCGCTCGTTTGAAATTTTAAGCCAGGCCGTGGCCCGTTCGGCTACCCCGGGAGCCGCGAGCACCGCGAGCTATATGATCCTGAATTTCAGCGAATCGAAAACCGTTTTGGCGATAATTAACCATGGCATAGTTTTTTTTACCTCAACTATACCCATTGGTTCAGTGGCGATCGACTCGATGATCGCGGAGACTTATGGAATACCTGTGACGAAAGTTCCGGACCTCAAGAACGAGATAATCTCAAGCGGGAAACAGGATATGAAATCGTTCCTGACCGTAATGGAGAGCGAAACGGTCATTCCTCTCAAACAAGAAATAGCTAAGCTCGCGTTGTATTGGAGGACTCATGGATTGCACATTCTCGGTGAACAGACGAGGATCGAAAAAATTATCCTTTGCGGCAAAGACATGGCCCTGCCTCCCATGGACGAATACTTGCGAACCTCGACTGGCATCAACGCCGAGGTTGCGGATGTTTGGAACAATATGCTGTCTTTCGATGATTATATTCCGCCCATCTCTTACCGAGATTCTTTGGATTATGCCGGAGCTATTGGTTTAGCTATTACCTAAAATGTTCAATCTTTTACCAGAGGAAGATAAAAACTCGATCAGGTCTGAATATCGTCGGCGGGTTATTATCATGGTGCTGTGGTTTCTGCTTTTCGGAACATTGGCATCACTGCTTCTTCTGATCCCGTCGGCTCTGGTCGATTTCTTGAGCAACGACAGAGTAAAAAACGAATTAGCTGACTTTAAAAGCAAGCCTGAAGTGAATGACTATGTCGCCCTTGCGAAGGAAATGGCCGCGACGAAAAGCAAATTGTCATACATCCAAACCTACCTCCCGCCGCGTGAAAATGTTTCCGGCGTGATTAAAGAGATTCTCGACCGGAAACCGAAGGGTGTTTCGATCGAGATCATCAACTGGGTGAACAAAGAGGTCGCCATCGAGGTTCGCCTTAACGGCAACTCGACTAGCAGAGATCTGCTTTTGAGTTTCGCGTCGGCTTTGGAGGAGAGCAAACTTTTCGGGACCGTCGACGTGCCGGTCGCAAGTTACGCTAAGTCCGAGGACACGGATTTTTCGATCACTCTCCAGATCAAGAAGAAATCATGAGCCCAAACACTAAAAAATTATTGATTACGTTGGGTGGGATCGACGCCTTGCTATTAGTATTTGCGGCGTTGGCCGTTTTTGGCCTTGTGGTGAAACACAACAGCACGGTCGAAGCCGAATTGAAACTGGGAGAGGAAAAAGCCAAACTGGCCAGCATCCAGTCCATTGGCAAGATGCTAGACGACACGAAAGATAGCAGGGAATACTTGTCGGGGTTGTTTATCGATAAACAGAGTCTCGTCGACTTTCTCGAGTCTCTGGAAGCGATCGGCGTTCAAAGCCGAGCTAAAGTTACAGTCGATGACGTCTTATATCCCGAAGGCGCGAATCCAGGCAAGGTTGCAACTATTCGGTTCACGGCCATTGGCACGTGGCCGCAAATTGCCAAGACTATTGCTCTCGCGGATCATATTCCGATAGCCGCCGCCATAACGAGTGTTCAGGTTGTCAAATATCTAAGCAATGAAAGCGTCAGCCCGCCCACAGTGGCGCTCGAGGATCCTAAAAAATCCGTTGGCGATGCCAAAAAGGCTCCGCCTCTTCAGTATTGGCGTGCGGCATTCGAAGTTAAGGTTTTAATAAAGCCGGAAAAATTATGAGCATCGATTTCAAATTTAGCTTTGGCCGGAAGAGAAGGTATAGGCAACAGAGCGGAATAGAAAAGTCGGGGAGAGACTGGAAAATTATTATCGCGGCCTTTGCGCTGTTGATCGCCTTGGCTGGCTGGGGTTGTTGGACGCTATTCAAGACAGTTTCGAGCACCAGAGCTCCAGTGGGTTCGATATCATCTGTCGACGATTTTGATAATTTGAAAAAAGTTGTTGATTTTTATAAAGCAGAATATGAGAAGTACGAAGAACTTAAAACTAGCACTGGAACAATCGCCGACCCCTCCATATAACAAAACGAACATAGACAGTTGTACAATGGAGCACTATAATCTATAGTGTAGAGGTGAAATTTTCGGAAAAAATAAAAGCTGTCGCACTTAGAAGATCAGGCGCGACGTATTCAGAGATCAGAAAAAAGGTCTCAGTTTCGCGCAGTACCTTAAGCCTCTGGTTGAGAGGCGTAAACCTGTCTGAAAGTCAAAAGAGGAATATATTACGGGGCTTAGATATATCCAGAGAGGCCGCTGCCCAGAAAAAAAAGACAGAGAGGGTGGTGAGGACAAAAAAGATTATGGAACAAGCTAGGGCTGAATTCCTAAACTTATCAAAAGAGCCGTTATTTCTGGTCGGACTGTCTTTATATTTAGCAGAGGGAGACAAAGCATTGGAACGGGTAAAATTTACAAATTCCGACCCGAATTTAATATCAATAATCATGAGTTGGTTGCGAGAAATCTGTAATGTGCCCGAAACGAAATTTCGCATAGCGCTTCACGTGCACAATTTGCATGTCCGAAGTGATATTATCAAATATTGGTCCAAACTGACCAAGATCCCCGAATCTCAATTTTATGCTTTATATATAAAAAAAAGTACACTTAGCACCCGACGAAATATTCTCTATAACGGAACCTGTTCAGTTATTGTTAACTCACGAGATCTATTCAGGAGAATAGCGGGATGGCGAAGTGCGCTTTTGGAAAATTTTGGAAGTAGTGTAGGATGAAAACGACCCCGATATGCCCCCCTGTAGTTCAATGGATAGAATAGGAAACTTCTAATTTCTCGATGCAGGTTCGATTCCTGCCAGGGGGAAAGTATGCTACATAAGCGCGCTTAGCTCAGTTGGTTAGAGCGCCTCGTTTACACCGAGGAGGTCCTAGGTTCGAATCCTTGAGCGCGCATAAAATGAAGACGTACAAGGGAAAATTCTCATACGTTTTGCCTTATCTATTTTTTCCCCTTGTGCTGACTTGGGTTTTTATTGCCGAACAGATACCCTTGACATTTATTGGATATCTAGGGTTCTTTTGGGCCATCTTTATAGGTTGGGGGTTATCGTTGCGTTTAAGCAAAATTGAAGTTGAAGATGTGGTGGTACGAATGAAATTTTGTGATGTAGTCATGCAAGAACTAAAACGCGAGGATGTTCAAAAAATTGAATATGGGGGAGTAGCGCCTGGTGGGGGAATTTACTCCGGTCGGGCAGTTGTTTATGGCAAAGGTACGGCCATTCTCTGTGTGAAAAAAGGGGAGCCACTGGTTCTAGGCATAAGTGAAAAATTATATGGCCGCGACGCAATCGAAGCTGTCAAAAAATCTCTTTCGGGCGGAAGCCAGGCGGTGGGGTTTAAGCATTCCACAATGCAATGAAAAAGCGCATAGTATGCGTTATTGCCGGCCGAGTACAGGGTGTGATGTTCCGCGCATATACTAAATCTCTTGCTAAGAGAAATGGAATAACTGGATATGTTGAAAACCGCGATGACGGGACTGTTTACGTCGAGGCGGAAGGCGAAGAGGATGACCTTAAGAAATTTGTACAAGGCTTGCGGACGGGTTCGCGCTGGTCAAAAGTTTCCGAGTTGAAAACCCAAATGTTGGAAGAATTGAAAAATTTTGGTAGCTTTGAGATACGGTATAAGAATTTCTGGAGCCGTTTTTAAAATGCCCACAAAGAAACCCAAGACCAAGATAGAAATATTGTATAAGGGCAAAGACATGCTGATAATCAACAAGCCGGCCGGGCTCATCACGCACCCGGACGGTAGGACAAAGGAAATGTCTGTTTCGGAATGGCTGTTAAATAAATATCCGCAAGTGGCAGAGGTCGGCGAGGACCTTCATTGCGAAGATGGACGGGTAATCAAAAAAGAGGGCATCGTTCACCGCCTGGACAGGGAAACTTCCGGCGCTTTGGTCGTCGCCCTGACCCAAGAGGCTTTTTTGCATTTGAAAAAACAGTTTGAGGCCAGAACAGTGCGAAAGATCTACCACACTTTTCTTTGGGGTGAATTGCAAAACGGCGAGAGCAAGATCGATCGGCCGATTGGAAGAAGCGCGACTGACCCCCGTCGCTGGTCCGCTCAAAGGGGAGCTAAGGGTACGATGCGAGACGCCCTGACTTTATATAAGGTACTTTGGCGGGGGAATGGTTTTACTTTTGTCGAAGCCGAGCCAAAAACCGGCCGCACGCACCAGATCCGCGTCCATTTCAAGGCTATCAATTATCCGGTCGTCTC
>CAZYRJ010000038.1:0-2858 GCA_964649625.1 uncultured Candidatus Saccharibacteria bacterium | reverse complement strand
TGGCAGAAGATCAAGGAAAAGGATAAGTACCGCCTTCAGGCTTTTGAGGGTCTTGTTTTGGCAAGAAAGCACGGTAAGGAAGCCGGCGGCACCTTCACGGTCCGAAAAGTCGTGGACAGCGTTGGCGTTGAAAGGATTTTTCCCATCTATTCTCCGCTTATCGACAAGGTTGAAATTCTCAAGCGTTCCAAAGTTCGACAGGCCAAGCTTTATCACGTTCGAAGAAAGGCGGCTAAGGATATCAAGAGGGAAATGTCGAGTTTGCGTAAAATTAAGGAGGAGCCGGTCGCAGTTGCGGCGGAACCGAAGGCCGAAGAGAAGGGTGAGGCCAAAAAAGAAGAGAACAAATAAAACCGTCCCGAGAATCCGAGGGGCGGTTTTATGTTGTCCACAATTGGTATATGCTATCAACTTGAGCCTGTATGGGGGCATCATGAAAAGGATGTACTATTCAAGCGACGTCATTTGTCTTAAGAGAAAACGGTTGAAAATTGAGAAAACTTTAAGTATAGTGGTGAAGCATTTGTAATGCGCGGGTGGTGAAATAGTAGACACGTACCTTTGAGGGGGGTATGCCGCAAGGCGTGGAGGTGCGATTCCTCTCCCGCGCACAATGAAAGCTGTATTTTTTAGAAAACCAGGTGGGATGGAAGTCCTTCAGTATGGAGAATTTCCGACTCCAAAACTGCAAAAAGGCGAAGCCTTGGTAAGGGTTCGGGCCGCGGGCCTGAACCATTTGGATATTTGGCTACGAGAGGATCAAGAAAATCTTCGCAATATCCCAATGCCTCACATTCCCGGTTCAGATGCAGCTGGAGTAGTTGAGGAGATGAAAGGTGAGAGCTCTTTAAAAGTCGGGCAAGAAGTAGTGTTAAATCCAGCCGTTCCTTGCGGAAATTGTTCAAGATGTAAAGGGGGTCAGGCCTGCGAGAGCGTAAAAATTTTTGGCGTTAAAAACCAAGGAAGCTATGCTGAATATCTCGTCGCTCCGGTCAGTCAACTGTATCTAAAGCCGGCCAACATTTCTTTTGTCCAGGCGGCGGCCTTTCCGTTAACCTTTCTGACCGCCTGGCATATGCTAGTTGGGCGGGCCAATTTACATAGAGACGAAACGATTTTTATTTGGGGTGCATCTGGAGGACTCGGTTCAGCTGCTATTCGGGTTGCAAAATATCTCGGCGCCAGAGTTATTGCCGCGGCCAAATCCGAAGCAAGTGCTAGGCAGATATATGAAATTGGTGCAGATGAAGTCGTGATCTATACGAGGGGAGAGGTTGAAAAAGATGTTCGGAATTTAACGAGCGGACTTGGCGTTGACGTGGTGTTTGAAAGCGTTGGCGAGAAAACCTGGGGTACGACCCTGTCTATCCTCCGTCCCTTCGGTCGCGTCGTTATTGCCGGAACGACAAGCGGTAATATGGGCAGCCTGGATTTGAGTGATATTTACGTTCGCCAGCTTTCCATTTTGGGAGCGAGGATGGGAACCAAACAAGAATTTGAGAAGGTTCTAGAACTTGTCTCTGAAAATAAATTTAAACCGATCATTGATAAGACGTTCTTGCTAAAAGACGCAGCCGAAGCGCAAAAGCGAATGGCTGAGGGTAAGCATCTGGGCAAAATTGTGCTTGAGATTGAATGATAGTCATTTCAAAGGGTTGTACGAATGGCGGGGCAGAAAGTAGATTATGACTGGAGGGAAGAGTATAATTCATGCATGGTTCAAGGCAACCGTACTCTCAATATTATCTTGGCGGCTGTCGGAGGTTTAGTACTCGGGTTTCTCCTAGGATACTTTGGAAGTTGTTGGGGAGGACTGAATTCTTGTCTGTCCTTTGCAAATACGCCAGGGTTGGTTTTGATTATTATTGATAGCTTAGTTTTAATTCGGACTTTCAAATCTGCCAGAGTTGTCGGTTTTTTATTCGTTCTGTTTTCGATTGTAAGTTATTTTACCGTTTCTTTTTTTCAAGTCCAAATGTTGTTTTGGGTTTCCGACGTTTTCTTTGGCGGGCGGTAATGCAGCGAACAAGCGCAAGCGTAGAAGTAGTAGCCTGATTTTTATAAGCGCAGGTTTATTGATCGTTCTTCAGACATTCGCTTAAGACTCGTCCTTACTTTTGCCGGCCGGCGGGTGTAAAATGATAAGGCATGAAAAAGTACCACTATCTCCTTAGCTTGCTGTTCGTATTCACGATACCTACGCTGATCCTGGGGCTATTTGCCTGGCCGATTATAGATATGAGTAATCTGATCGGTTTCATGATAGGGATCACTATTTTGGGTAGTGTTTGGGATGTGTGGGCGACGAAACATGGAAGAATTGACCCCGCGTGGTTATGGCAATTCAACAATAGGGAAACGCTGGGAATTAAACTTTTTGATCTGCCTCTTGAAGAGTACTTGTTCTATGTCTCAACTAGCGCCTATATTATTTTCATATGGGAGACAATGAGGTACGCCTCTGAGACTGCGGATTATCTTGCATATCTTTTGCTTCCGTTTATCGCTTTGTGGTCACTCTTATTCATCCTACTCCCGTACTACTTGGCGGCAAGGCAGGGCAGGGCGCTCGATTGAAATAAAAAAAGAGGTTGCTTAACCTCTTTTTTTGTTCGCCAGCCCTAAACTAAAGAATGTCCAGCAGGCGGCCAACGCGGCGGCATATAGGCCAAACGGGTAACTTTCCAACATGGACAGCCAGAACTTCTTGTATGGCGGCCAAAGAAAGAGCGGGTTCAGATCACAGATCGCCAGGATGAAAACGACCGACAAAGCGAAAGCGAGCTTCCGTAGCATTGCGTTCATGTGTATTTCGAAGAGTTTCCGCTAGTTGCTATACCATAAGCACAACTAATTTT
>CAZYRJ010000037.1:0-13469 GCA_964649625.1 uncultured Candidatus Saccharibacteria bacterium | reverse complement strand
GCTAGCCCAAAAGCTATTTCGGAGAGAACCAGCTATTACCAAGTTCGATTAGCTTATCACTTCTTACCTCAAGTCATCGCAGAGTATTGCACAGCTCTAGCGTTCGGACCTTCCCCCCGATTTCTCGAGGGTTCATCCTGCTCAAGGCAAGCTCACTTGGCTTCGGGTCTGATGCATTAGACTTACGCTCGCGCCTCGCTAGGCTCGTCGCTCGCTAAAATTAAAAGTGCAAAAATCAAAATGTAAAATTGCAGTGTCCGCCGAAGGCGGACAAATCCTAATTTAGACTGTGAATTTTGCTACCGCAAAATTCACTCAGCAATTTTTAACTTTGATATTACATTTTGCATTTAGTTTGCGCCGAACGCAGTGAGGCGCGAACGATACGCGCTATTCACACTCGGTTTCCCTGCGGCTTCGCCCTTTTGGGGGCTTCGCCTCGCCGAATGCATCAACTCGTTGGCTCATTCTTCAATAGGCACGCCGTGACGGATGCACCTCGCTATGCTCGGTCATCCTAAATTTAAAATTAAAAAATCAAAGTTAAAAATTACAATTTAAAATCCAAAAATTGAAGAATTTTAAAATTTTGCATTGTTTGCCTGTGCGTGTACGCACGCAGACAGGTCATTTTCCATTTTGATATTTGCATTTTGCATTTAGGGTGTTACGAACGCAGTGAGGCACACCCGCTACGACTCTTTGTAAGCAATATGGTTTCAGGTCTATTTCACAGCCCTCACCGGGCTTCTTTTCACCTTTCCCTCGCGGTACTAGTTCACTATCGGTCTCGATGAGTATTTAGCCTTACCGGTTAGTTCCGGCAACTTCCTCCGAGCTATTCGTGTCTCGAAGTACTCAAGAATACCAGCAAAAGAGATTGCTAATTTTCACTTACGGGGCTATCACCCTCTTTGGCTCCGCTTTCCAGCAGATTCAATTAACGAACAATTTTGTAACTCTTCTCGATATAAAATCGACGCTGATACCTTATAACCCCGAGTCTTTAATTTTATTTTCAATAAAGGTTTAACCTTTCTCAGACCCCCAAGGTTAAACCTTGAGATCCCTTGAAAATAAAATTAAAGACTCGGTTTGGGCTTCTCCGCTTTCGCTCGCCGCTACTTACGGAATGCTTATTAGTTTCTACTCCTCCTGGTACTGAAATGTTTTACTTCCCAGGGTGCGCTACGCCGCTTCGCGGCGAATTCAAAATGTAAAGATCAAAATTAAAAATTGCCGAGTAAATTTTGCGCTCGCAAAATTTACAATAGGATTTGGTCCGCCTTCGGCGGGCACCCTAATTTTGCATTTTGATTTTTTCTTTAAATTCACGGCGAAACGGCGTTCACGACGTTTTGTGTCGCGGGGTTTCCCCATTCGGACATCTCCGGATCAAAGGTTGCTAGGCACCTCCCCGAAGCTTATCGCAGCCACGCTACGTCCTTCATCGCCTCTCTCGAGCCAAGGCATCCACCATATGCTCTTATTTCCTGTTAGGAAATATTTTAACCACTTGTCCCGTTGCATGAGATCGATCACGCAACGCGCCTAATTGTTGCCAATTAGGACTTTTTACCCCGTGATCGCTACTGCGATTTTACGGGGGTTACCTGATTAACCCACTCCATCGCTAGATGGAATGGTTCTTAGCCAGCCGGAGCTAACCGGCCGGACTAACTGTCTGCAACATTTGAAAAGACCTGGACCGTCCACCCACAAGGCGAACTAGCCCGATTTTTGATTCTTGTTGTCGCGACAGGGTTCAATTATCAAAATGCTGGCCTTTCCTTCAAAAACAAATCCCGCTTTTTAAAGCGGGCTCCAGAGTGGTAACACCCAAAAGGGCGCTATACCTGATGCCGCTTTAAATAAGTGTTATTTGTAAACATATCCGAATAGGAGCCATTATACAGACAGCCCAAAAACTGTCAAATTTTGGCCCAAAGTGGGTGTTAATAGGGTGTGGATAGCCTGAACTATGAGTAAGAAATCACGAACCATGCGAAACTGAAGTTGACATAATCGGGGGAAAGATGGTACGGTATCTACCGGGTGTTGAAATATGAATAAAACGAAATTGTCCCTCATCGTTCCGAACGATTTCCTCGCCGTTGTATTGCGAGTGCTGTCAAAGCATCAGTGTGAGACAGTGCGAGTCGCCAAGGCAGTCGACTCTAACAGCTGGTTTTTCATCCACACACTCGTGCCCGCAAAGCGAGAGGTTAAGAAAATCAGCCGGTGGGTTCGGGCATTGGTTGCACTACATCCGGATTACAAGGAACTCAAAACGCCCGTGGTTGAAGTGGAAAGTTAATATATAATATATGCAAGCCGCCGCGGCCTTTCGGCACGCGGCGGTTTTTCTTTTGTTTATTCTTGACCTGAATCATAATTCTTGAATCTTTCTTGATTCTCGATTCACGATTCTTGATTCTATCCTTGGTGGTGCCTCCTGTTGGCGATCTCCGACGTCACCTTATCGATAGCTTTCGCCGCTGCATCCTGACCACCCAAACCGAATGAAAGGCCGAGAGCCAACGCGATGGCGACCACGATGCCGGTAAACAGCGTCTGGATGAAAGCGGCCATGATCTGGAGCTGTACCAGCGCGGCCATGATAGCAAAGATCCAGATCGCCCACTTGGCGATCAAGCCGACGAAACTGGCGTTCGTGAGGCCGGCTCCCTGAGCCGCCCCGACAACGATCCTTTGGACAACCTCCGCAATCAGCGCGGCCGCCATAAGGATCAAGACGGCGACAATGACCTGGGGCAAGTAAACCGCGATGTCCTGCAGAAAGAGGGTCACAGCGGTTAATCGCAAAACATCGAGAGCCGCGATCAAAAAGGCAACGATTATGAACCACTTAACCAAAGCGCCGAGGAATAAGCCCGAATCCAGATTAAAACCGCCTCGGCGAAGCAATTCGTCGAACTTTAGGCGGCGCAGGGCATTATCTATCTTGATGGACCTTACAACCTGGGCAACTACCTTATCGAGCAAGACTCCGATGAGCCAACCGGCTAAAAAAATGACTATAGCGACAAGCAATCTGGGCACGAAATTGGCAACGCTGGACCATAGGTCAAAAAAAGCCAACCTTAGCGCGTCATTCCAATTACCGATCTGATTTTCCATTTTATATATAATTATTAATCAAATAATTCAGGGAATGAGGGACCTCGCTCTTCCCTTTTTTTAATGGCCTTCTTTTATAATTGTAGCACAAAGAGCCATATTTTAGGGCTATGGTGTGCATAAATCCGACAACCGGCCTTATTCTGTAAGGCTTAACTGGGTTTGGCCAAAAAACCGAGCCTGTCCAAGACTCTTCGGTGAGGTAGTTCAAAAATATCGCGGATCAGCTTGTCATACATGCCCACCCGATATTGGAATTCGGGTGTTTCGAAGGCCGCGTATTTAAGTTCTTTGCCTATCTCGGCTTCCAAACTCTTGATCACCTGCAATAAAGTTCTTTTTTTCATATGGTCGCAGACGACCAAAAGGTCCACCCGGCTTTCCGGGTCTTGGATGAACAACCCGGCAATGACCACCAGCTTGAGCTTCCCAACGCGCTCCAGGCGCCTAAGGATCTCCGATTCGCTCATCAGTGCCTGCTGTATCAATAGGTTCTCTAACGGTCGCAGATACTTAAAGCCCTTATTCAGGGTCCAGCCATTGCCCTTTAACCTGTTGCCATTTCCATCCTTGGCATTTTTTGAAAAAGGCTTACGCCGGATGAGACCCGCCTTTTGGAGCAACGCCAGCTCCCTGTCGACCACGCGCCGGCTGGCCGTTGTCCTGCCCGCGATTTGTTGAACCATATAAACGGCGTCCGGATTGAACAGGAACATCCGCATTATTCTCACCCTGTCACCGCTCCCGAACAGTTTTTCTAAAATGTCCATAATTAAAGCTTCTCGAGCCCGCCCGTACCGAACGATACGTTCGGGCGGGCCACAAAAGCTTCGGAAGCTGCTTAAGCTTTAATGCAAGCATTCTAAACACTAATGTAAAAAAAGGCGAGGGTTGACGATGATTAAATTGGTGTTATCGTGTCTTCAACTTAGTACCAGCTTATGAAAATAATCAGCGATCTGATGAATGCGAGCGGCCAGGGTGGTGGCCCGGGGCGATTGACCTGGGAAATGTCTCCCTGGATGGAATTGACGCTTCTTCATCACATTGAGAAGCGATCGGAAGCAAGGGGGCAAAGCGCGGATGCAACCGAGAGAGAAATTACTAACTATCTCGAAGGAGCCATTCGCTGTTTCATGTTTATTGCGGCCTCGGTCGCCATGTCGACGGACGACTTCGACAAAAAAATGACGATCCTCCACAAGACCCTTGAGGATTTGGCCAAGAAACTGGGCGAGAGCACATAAGCTTTCGCTTTTTTATTTCCCGCATGTGCTACGAAAACCAAAGCTAAACTCATAATTCTTATGTTGCTCCAACGCATCCTCTTCTTTGACGCTCTGATACTTCTCAGCTCAATTCTTCCGAGCCCAAAAACGCCCGCCCCCCAAAAAAAGGAGGGGGGGTAAAAAAACCGCACAGTCGGCGGTCATAAATACAGTCATTACGACAGGAACATATCGCGAAACCACTTAATTAGGCCGCGCCTTTTCTTTTTGGGGGTCCAGCCAACCTGCCTTTCCTTGTCAAAACAACCATAGGACACGCCTTGGTATGTGGGCCGCCGGCCTTCGTCGGCAACCACCACTTCAGTGGGCAGATAACTATCCCCGGGTTTAGCTCGTCTTATCATATTCTGAAATTCGATCTTTTACTTTCATAAGTATGGAACAGTCCATAAAAAACGTCCAGGGTGCAAAAAACCGCCGACGGCGGTTTTTTGCACGAGATTATTTCGACTCCAACCCAGCATTAAATTTTCGCGAAAACGAAAATGCCGCCCTAATCGGGCGGCATTTTCGTTTTGTTATTTGAGCTCGACCCAACCCGAAGGACATACGGCCTCGGGCTTCGGCCACGCACGCGGCCTGGTTTCGGGAGAGGTTCCGCCGAAGATTACTTGAGCTCCACTTTGCCTCCAGCCTCTTCGATCCTCTTCTTGAGGTCTTCGGCCTCCTGTTTCTTCATACCCTCTTTGAGCATCTTAGGAGCGCCATCAACGATGTCCTTCGCCTCTTTGAGGCCAAGCGCCAATACCTCCTTAACAACCTTAATGACCGCGATCTTCTGAGCGCCGCCATCCTTCAACTCGACGTTAAAGGTGGTCTTTTCTTCCCCGGCCGGAGCACCTCCGGCGGCCGGTCCGGCAACGGCCACAGCCGCGGCCGAAACGCCGAACTTCGCCTCCAATAATTTGACCAGTTCGTTGAGGTCGATGACGGACAACTTTTCGACACCGTCGACGATAGCCTTAAACTTCTCTGGTATTTCAATTGATTTATTTTCCTCCATGTGAATAAATTAAAAATGTAAAAATCAAAGTGTAAAATGACAATGTAAAATTCAAAATTTAAATCTCGGCATTTTTACATTTTTGAATTGTCATTTTTATTTTTGATATTTGCATTTTACATTAAATTAATACTTACGCTTTCTTTTTCGCAACTTCGCTTAGAGCGATTACGAATCGCTGTATCGGCGAATTGATGAGGTTAACGAATTGGGCCTCCAAAGTCTTTCTGGACGGGATGAGAGCGATGGAAGTTATGGCCTCACGATCCATGTATTTCCCTTCGAAGATACCGCCTATCAACTTGAGCCCTTTCTCCAATTTTTTGGCGAAAGCGTGCGTTTCTCTTGCCGGAGCGGTTGGTTCCTCGCTATAGGCCACCCCTATTTCGCCCGGTAGGTCGGGCATTTCACCCTCAAGCCTCTTTGCGCCCAACACCTTGCGGATGAGCGTTTTCTTGGCTACGAAGTAGCCAACTTGTCCCGCTTTTAGGGTACGGCGCAATTCTGTCGCGCCAGAGACGGTTAGACCGTTGAAATTGACGAAAGCCACCGCCTTTGCGTCGGCAAAAACCTTCTCCAACTTGTCGAGAATATTCTTTTTCTTTGCCTTGGAAATTGCCATTTTTTCAAATAAAGGTTTCTCGGGGCAAAACCCGCAGTAAACCTTTGTTACGACTTCGCTCGGACGCTGTGCAAACAGGAAATTCGCACGCGCTCCTCCCTCGTCGTAATAAAAACCCTGATAATTAGGCCTCTCGAGTTCCGCCTTATCGGCAGATTTCGACCTCTATGAAGGACCTATAAGAAATAAAAACTAAAAAATCAAAGTGTAAAATGACAATGAAAAATCATAAAATTAAAGATGGGAATTTTATAAACTGCTTCCCATTTTTACATTTTAAATTGTCATTTTTATTTTTGATATTTACATTTTACATTTTCAATGCCTTCAGTCTCTGAAGCCTCTTAAGAACGAAGGCTATCAGAATAAGACAAAATAGTCAAAATGTTGCCTACGAATATGAACATGAACTCATCCAATTGACAACGGCAACAAACCCTGTAACATCAGGGGCCGCTATGGAACAAGAGACTACGGAAGAAACCAGCGCTCAAGTTCAGGATGCGGAAGTTGAGCCGCAAGTCGAGCCTCGCCCCGAAAAACTCCGCAAATACGCGCACACATTCGACATGGTCAGTTCAGGACCTCACTCCTGCGACGGCACCTGTCTTTGCTAAAACCCAACCGTTAGCCCAGCTAGCGGTTTTTATTTGTTCGATAATGTCAAGAAAATTTTTAATTGGAATTCGGCCTCGCCTGTCCGTACTTCTCCGCATTCATTATTTCGGACTCGTAAAAACCTATGGCAAAAATGATGATGAGGCTGATGCAAACCAAGCCCATAAACCCCGATACGAAGTGAAAAAAATCTTTATTGAAGGACCTCATTTTTACTCGCTTAACTTCTCTAAAGCCCCTTTTAGAGACGGGTCGTTCGGCAACTCCGCTAACCCACGAGCGAGCACCGAGGCGGCTTTCTCGGGATTTTGCGCGACTTCCCTGTAGAAATTGGCCGCTTTGACGTACCAATTAGCTACCATAGGTTCGAGCTCGATAGCTTTCAGAAAATTCACTTCCGCCATTGCCGTGTCCTTAAGGTAATAACCGTACAGATCGCCCAAATTGGCATACACAACGGCATCTTGGTCGTACAAAAATACTGCATACTCCCAGGCGTCTTTAGCGGCTATGAAATCTCCCGCCATTTTGTAAGCCAAGCCAAGATCGAACCAGTCAGCGTATGAAGACGGCTTGCCGCTCAAACGAGCCCCAAGGTCGGCTATCCTGTCAGTGAGGATCCGCTTGGCGCCGGCTGAAAGATCGGATGAATATTTTACCGGCCTCTTGATATCCGGAATAGGTCGAGTCATGCTCGAACCGTCTGGTTCATCTATCCGTTCAACGGTAAAATCCCCTCCCGAAGCCGTTATGCCGCTTCTAGTTATCTCCCCCGGTGTCGATGTTGCTATCGGTATTGATATCGGTTCTTCATTTATTCTAGTTCCTCGGACTCCGCCAAAAAACAGGATGATCGCAATGATCAAAATGGCGGCACCCAAGAACACTCCCTTGGCCTTATTCATGCCAACATATTACCACAATTTTTATCCCGAAGAAATTAGCCCGGCCTGCCCCCAGTTCAACACAAAAGCGCCCCTCAATACGAGGAGCGCCTTGTGTCAAAATTACTGGGCGTTAACCATTGTCCGTGTTTTGGGACCGAAGTAACCAACGGCAGGAGCTATTCCATTACTCTTTTGATATTTGATCAGCGCGGCTTTTGTCGCACGGCCGAATGTACTAGTCTCATGACCCGATGATCCATCACCTGAAGGCGCAACGATAAACCCATGACTGTTGAGGTACTGCTGAAGAGCTCGGACATCTTCTCCTTTCGAACCAACCTCCAGGTTTCTCAGAAATCTCACCGCTGAATTGGCGCTCCCTACCGTGCCAGACAAAGCTGCGCGCACATTAGAAATGACACTCGCGTCAGCATCAAACGACTGAAGCAGACCTAAAATAGCCTCTATCTGAGTTGCCGACAGTCCACTGCCAGCGCTAGAAGTAGGTTTAGCTGCCGGAACTGTCGCCGTCGGTGCCGGTGCCGGCGTATTTATTGGCGTATAACTACCGCCGCCTCCGCCACCACCTCCGCCTGGCGGCCCGTTACCAGCCGAACTGCCACTGCTTGATGAACTGCTGGTACCGGAAACTGTGCACGCTCCGGAGACCGTCACCGTAACCGTCGTGGCGCCCGAGACACCGTCATTATAGGAAACGTCCAACCGAGAATGCGGCGTCTCGCAAGTAAAACTGGCGTTCACCGTCTGGTCCGAAGAGTACGCTAGTGTGGGATGATCGGCTGATTTTACTGACAAAGTCGACCCTTGCTGCAAAACAGCGCTAAAAGTGCTTGTATCGACTGTGATTGACTCGAGTAATGCCGTGCTACCGGTAATTGTCAGGCTATATCCTCCGACCGATAGAACTGTACTGTTCGTGCCCAAACTGACATCGTTATAGGCGGCAAAGGCGGCAAACGGTAACAGCATTGAAATCACGGCGATTGTTAGTTTGTGTTTTGACATTTTCTATGTTGCGTCTATTCCCCAACCCGACTAAAGTTGGAAAAAGCTCAACTAATTACTCGCCGATTACAGTGAACAAGCGGCACCTTCTGTCGAAGTCGCTGCCACCCAAGCACTCACCCCATCACACACGCAAATGGTTTTAGTCGTCTTGCTCCAAATCATTCCTCCCTCATTGCTAGCGTCACACGTAGGGCCAGCCGTCTGATACCAGCCCGGTCCGACGACGCCGGTCGAAGATGTAGTGGCGCGGCCGTTCACCATTAAGTTGTTGGATGAAGAAAAATAGGTCGTTGACGCATTAGCAATCGAAGCGATCCCGCCGATGGTAATAATGCCGTCAACCGCGTTCGAAATAGTTTCTCCATTTTGCATAACCAAGGCACCCTCCGAATTGAAAGTCGAAGTAGCATTTCCTCCGAAATAAGCGGTGTCTGAAACTGAGAAACGAGTAGAAGAAGCTTGCACCATTGTCGTCAAACCGGTAAGTAGGCTGGTGCCATCAACAATCAGGTTCCCGTTAGCCGAAATGTTTCCGGCGTCAGAAAGGGTGCTACCTGAACTGCCATATCCGCCACCGACTACAAAACTTGTAGCCGCGGTTTGGGCAGGGCTAAACGTTCCACTTACTGTAAGATCGCCAGGGAAGGTCGTGGTAATGCCTGACTTACCAATCGTGATTGCGTTAGCGGTTGATGTACCAATGTAAAGTGCGCCTTCCGACTCAACATCAATGGTTTTTTCTGCTCCAATGGTTATATTGCCGAGTATCGTAGTTGTCGCGCTAATATTTCCGATGTAAATACGATTCGCTGTGGTTGTACCAAGGTTAAGAATACCCGCAGAAGCAACATCCAAACCATAGCCGGCTGGAACGGTAACACGGTTACTCAACGTGAGAAGGCCGGTAATGGTTGTGGCAGGCGTAATAGTCACCCGCTGTGCTCCCGTCGAAGTGTCAATAACTATCAAGTCTCCGGCAGTGTCTTCAATTGAGAAAGCGTCGGCGAGGTTTGTCACAAGGCGCAACTCATTTACGCCTGTTGCACCATCCAATGTAATAGTATTGCCCGTGAAGGCATCGGAAAAAGTCGACGCCCAACGAACAGCCGTACTTCCCAAGCTGTCAGTGGAATCAGTGTCGCTGACAATGTTCGAGCCTGACGTCAATCCCCCATAAGCTGTGAGGAGACCGCCGACCAAAGCTGTCGAGGAAGCCTGCAATTGCCCATCAAACCAAGCAATACCGTCAAATTCGGACGCGCCTTCTACGCCAAGCTCATCCGCACCGACGGTTCCGATGTGAGCAAAAGTTGACCCTGTTCCAATTCTGGCCTGAGTCAAATAGCCGTTGACTGTGATTATGTCCGCGACGTCATCCCCTAAAGTTGCCGACCCGTTTACGGTCAGTGCCCCGCCAGTCGTAATGTCCGTACTGATCGTCGTAGATGCATTTGCCCCAGTCGCACCAAGCGAGAACGACAACACTACAGACAAGAAAACTGAGAGAAAAGATTTAGAAATTTTCATAATAAAAATAGAATTGGACCAAACGTGAATTAATAATGGTTTGGTCAGATTCAAACCTAATTATAGCTTAGTCTGGTCGTAAACATCATTAAACTGTGGATAACTTCAAAGTCTCAAGACTTTGAAACCGTGCTACCGTATCGGCCGTAGAAACATCAACCAGCCGACCCTTGACCTTGATCAACGGTGAAGTTGCCTGCCGGACTCCCTGTTTTCCGCGGTATTGATTCACGATAACAATATTGAGGCATGACCTCGCCGACCGGAACTATCCAAAAAGAACGAAAACCGCCCCGACGTACGTCGGGGCGGTTTTGTTAGCTCCCAGCACTATTTGAGAAATGGTGCTGGACACAAGTTAGCTAAATTTAGTTGCCGCGGTTCTGGATGATTCCAGATGACGGCAAGCCGTAGATTCCATAACCGTTAGTCCAGTCGTCATCCGCAGCAGCATCAGTCGTCGAGGTTGAGTTGGGGCTCCAAACCAAAGAGTTTTGAGCTTCCACCATATCGATCCTCGTAGAAGACGCCATCCAGCGGAGTTCTCCACCTTGCGGGATTGACGGGTAGGCCGAGTCACCCTTCAAGGTCGTAATGACAGAAGCGCCCGAAACTGAGCCGCTTACTGAACCGCGAACTTCGAAGTAGTAAGTCGAACCGGCAGGAATCTGAATCGTGGTCGTGGCACCGGCAGTGGTCTCAGCGTAAATGGCCAAGGTCGGACCGTTTGACGTACAACCCGTACCAGTTACACACGCATTCGCATTTTGAACCTGACCACCTGTACCTACACCGCTAATACCTTGAGAGTACGCCGCATCAGTATAGGCAAAGATGTTTATGCCTGTAACTGAAGCTGTAGTGGTGGAAAGTGTCAACTCGAACTTGGTCAGGCCGATCGGGCCTTTGCTGTTCGCAGTTACTTTGAAGCGCAACAGTTTGCCGTCACCAACACCTGTCGATGACAACGTGTCTTGAGCGAAGACCGGGTAGGACTTGAATACCCGAACGCCAGCAACAGCCGTCGAACCGGATACTTCCTTTGTGGTGCCGCTTTCAACACCAGTACCCTGACCGCTCTGGTAATCCACAGCGATAAGGTGACCGGAGGTCGTAGCCGACTCGCCAACGCCAATGTTAGCCAAATCAGCCTTGACAGTCAGAAGCTTGTCAACGTTCTTTGCAACCAAAACTGGGGTGGAAAGCGTTGACGTAGCCGTTCTGTTAGCACCCGTAAAGGTGGCAGAACCGACCAGCGTGGCTCCATCCCAAATGGTAACCTGAACTAGATCATTGGCAGAGCTTGAGGCTGTGTTCGTCAAAGACAATCCGAGTTTGGCGAGGTTGATGCTTTCGTTGGTCGCTGAGAGTTTGTAAACTCCGACAGTCTGACCAGTCGTGCCGGCAGCCACGATAGTGTAAGCCGGACTTGAAGCATCAGTTGAGACGGCGATCGAACCAGCACCAATTGACTGGGTCTGACCGGTTGAAGCTGTAACCCCTTCAGTAACGGTCGTGCCTGAGGTTACACCAGTCGGAACAATGTTAGCAGCCGTATCCTCGATACCCCAAGAGTAAGTCTCCGGGCTCGCAGCCGCAGTAGAAACATTACACTTAAGTGCCAAGGTCTTGATCGTGCCCTTTGGTACAACTAGAGCATTGTCAAAGGTGAAGGTGTAATCAGCACCGGTTGCGTCAGCATCAAGCGGATTAACAACCGAAGAGCTGGTGAGTGATGTATCACCGTCATAGATCTGACAACCGCTTAGATTGTCGGCTGAGTTTGCCGTATTGAAGGTCAAACTACCTTTGAATGAGGCGAGTCTGACGTCTTCACCAGATTGGCTGGCATCGAATTGGTAGTTGGCGAAAGCACGAGCATTACCTCCGGCAACGATCGTCTGGGCAGCCGGAACCGAAGCAACTGTGAGTGAGAGCGAACCGGCCTTAACTGTCATCGTGTTCATCGTAAAGATGCCGTTCGATGAAAGCGAAACCGTATTACCCGAAACCAATCCAGTAACATTCGTCCACTGCGAAGACGGGGTCGAAGCAATCGAGTAAGCGGTATTGTTGCCGATTGTGGTCGGAACCTTACCTTTCAGAGTGTAGATTTGCTTACCAATCGGGAAGGTTATTGTGTCGGTGAAAGTCAGTGTCTCTGTAGTCGCACCGCCTGTGGCGTCAACTGGACCCGCAACAACCGCGCCATTTTGGTCAACGATTGTAACATTGGTCAAGAGACCCGTTCCAGAACCTGATGAAGTCGAAACTGTGAAGACAAGGCTCTGCACCGAAATCGGTTCGCCCTTGATGTTAGTCTCGAATCCTCCCAAAACCTGGTTAGGCACGCCGGCTGCGATATTCTGGGCCGCAACCGAAGTTGACTTGGTGATGGACGTAGCTGAACCTGCGCTAATCGTAACTTTAGAACCATCGAACCACGGCGTTGAGGCTGTACCGGCGCAGCTTGCGCTCGAGTACACGAATTCAGTGCCGGTTGTAGCGGCCGTAGCACAGTTGCCGTTGGCCGAAGGCGTAACGCCGTAACCATAGGTTTCGCCCGTCATGTAGATATCAGTTGTCTTGTACAAGTCGAACTGAACAGTTCTGTTGGCTGAACTTGCACCAACGATATCACCAACGATCCAAACATCCTTGGACGCACCTTTATCTATCAGGATGCCGCCTGGGAAGAGTGTCGTGTAGTATTTACCATCGGATGAAACTGTCGTTTCAAAGGCAGCGCCATCAACATAGGTCTTGACGTTCGAAAGGTCTCCTGAGGCAGCTGAGCCGGCTTGATACCAGCGAACGCTCCAGAGGCGAGCTTTCTCGGTCGAACCCGCTGTGATGCGGACGCCTGAGAATCTGTAAGCTGAAGTGCCAATCTCTTTGGTAGCAGCCGTATTCGGATCATAGCTTGAAGCGATAAGGGTGGCTGAACCAAGGGTAAGTGTCGAATTGATCGTGTGAGCAGCGCCAGTGATTGGCAATGTTCCGGAGACAACCGCGCCGTTGGTGTTAATGCTCACTACAGTTAGTGAAGCGACCTGACCAGCGGATACGGTTCCAGAAGCAGCCATGTTACCGGCGACAGTGATGACCTTTGACGTCCCAGCCTTGATCACGAACGGCGTACCGACCGTGGCCTGGTGGTTAGAGTTGAAGGTCTTAGCGTCACCGATTTGAATGCCATTCTCATCAAGAAGAACGACGCCTGAGAAGTTGGTGTCGACTGCGAGGCCAGTTCTCTCGATCGTAATCGAGTTGACTGTAACATCGCCGTCTGAACCAGCTGATAGGCGGATCTTCGTAAACGGAACGCGGGCCGCGCTGGCCGGAGCGAGTGA
>CAZYRJ010000036.1:9572-13615 GCA_964649625.1 uncultured Candidatus Saccharibacteria bacterium | reverse complement strand
AATGTTTAGCTGAAAGGCTCAAATTTCGTGCGAAAACAGCGAAGCTTGAGAAGGCATAGAAACCTCTGCTGACGAAAGGTGAGCTGTTTCGAGTGGAATAGTTGTAGCCTGCCGAAATTTGGGCTTTTCGGCAAACAAGCCATGTTTTTGTTTGATTATTGCGCATCATTTGAGCGGTTATTATTGAGATGGGTTCTATATATGGTAGCTCGCACCACAGCCTTTGTGAAGCGTGCTCGTGATTAATCGCGACTGCGTGGTGAGATTATTTTCCGAAAGTGAGTATTTTTCGAAGCTCGCTCTTGCTTTGAGAAGGACCGATGAGCGCCAGGTTCAGTTTTTCGTCGACAAATATCTCATTGGCCAATTTTTGAATATCAGCGGCGGTGACTTTGACTATCTCCGCGGCGATCTCCTCGGGTTTTCGGATCGGTTTTTTTATTATCTCTTGAGAACCATAAAAGTCCGCCAATGAATCGGAAGATTCGAGCCCAAGATACATGCCGCCGGTCAGAAAATCCTTGACCTTGGCCAACTCTTTATCCGGAACGGCTTTTGCTTTTAATGCGCCTAACTGGATGATTATCTCCTTTACAGCCTCCTTCAACCGGTCATTTTTCACGCCTGCGGAAACTGAGAATACGCCGTGGTCCGTGAACGGGTCGGCCGACGCGTTCACATAGTAGCAGATACCGAGTTCGTTACGCATCCTTTCGAACAGTCTGGAACTCATGCCGCCGCTTAGGACGCCTCCTAGGACGCGGAGCACGGAATTGCGCTTGTCATAGGCGTCGAACGTCCGCACACCGAGTACGAAATGCGTCTGGTCGGTTTTTCGCTTTTCCGTCAAAATGGCCGGCTTCGATTGCGCTTCCTTAACGGGGAGCTTCCCCGCCCCGGGTTGCGGCGAACACTCGGCGAAACTTTGCTCGACCAATTTCAAAACTTCTGCCTCGTTGATGGAGCCGGACACGACAACGAGCGTTTCCGGCGCCGTGTAAAATTTCGTGCGGTAAGAAACAAAGTCGGCATGCTTCATACCGGAAACGTTCTCCTTTGTGCCCGCGATGTCCCAACCGGCCGGCTGATCGCCGTAAAGGAGATTCAAAAAAATATCCTGGACCTTCCTTTGGGGCAGATCATTGTACATATTGATCTCCTCGATAATAACTCCCTTCTCTTTTTGCATTTCGGCTTCAGGGAGGGTCGAGTTAAGATAGATATCGGAGACAATATCTATGAGCATGGGAGAATGTCGAGCGGCCGCTTTGGCGTAATAGCCGGTCCATTCCTGGGAAGTGAACGCGTTGTACTGAGCGCCTACCGAATCCAGCTCATGTGAGATATCAATAGAACGCGGACGCTTTTTCGTCCCCTTAAAACACATATGTTCAAGGAAATGCGACAGACCATTTATCTTTTTGGTCTCGTATTTGGAACCCGCGGCAACAAGAACCAAAACAGTGGCCGTGGGGTTATCTTTCATCAAAACAGTAATGACCCTAAGTCCGTTTTTGAGAATGTGTTTATTAAAATTCATTTTGGTATCAATGTGATATTAGGGCTTAAAATTACATGCAATCCTTTAGGAAATTGGTGAAAGTTCAGTTTAGCAAAAATTCATAATTTGCGAAAGAAAAACCGCCTTTTAGCGGTTATTGCCAGACGATCTCGCCATCAAGAGTCGTGATCACGCGGATATCTTCGTGCAATAGCACGAGATCGCAGTCTTTGGGCTCCGTTGAGCTGTTCTTTGCATAAAAAACGCTCAGGAACGGTTTTTGAAACGTCTGCCAAACGCGCACTCCTTCAAGAATGAGCGGACCCTTAGCCGTTCTAGGCTCAAAGTGAACCACTAAATCACCCCGGGCTTCACCGCAGTTAACTGTACTCATAAAAGAGCTCGAATCTGGAACGAAAGCTTTCCGGTCAATTCTTCTATCTTTACCCTTTCCTGTTTGCCGGTTTCGCGGTCCCGCACAGTAACAGTGCCATCCTTCTCAACGGTATCGAAATCGATTGTAACACAATACGGCGTTCCTATCTCATCCTGGCGGCGATATCTCTTGCCGATGTTTCCATTGTCGTCGAATTCGACGGCATCAATTTTATCGCGTAGCATTTTGTATACCTCCCTGGCTTTTTCAACCAACTGAGGCTTATTGCGTAACAGCGGGAAAACAGCCGCCTTCACGGGGGCAATCGCGTAGGGCAATTGCAGATAAATCCGCTTCTCGCCGCCCATTTCATCTTCTCGGTAAGAGGATAACAACACCGCGAGCAATGTCCTTCCCAAGCCGAAAGTCGGCTCGACCACATGCGGAAGGAATTTTTCGCCCGTCTTCGGATCGGTGTAAGACATATCGACACCCGAAGCTTCCATATGTTTTTTAAGATCATGGTCCGTTCTATAGGCCAAACCGTACAGCTCTTTCCGACCAAAAGGATAGTCGAATTCAAAATCGATCGTCCGCTTAGAATAGTGAGCTCTGTCTGCCGGCGCCACCTCCAACTCATGGACCATTTTTTTATCGATGCCGACCCTTTCGATCCAGTTCCACATTTCACTCCGCCATTTTTCAAAATATTCGGCCCAAACTCCTTCGGCAACAAAATATTCGAACTCCATGAGATCGAACTCCCGCACGCGAAACAAAAAATCCCGCGGGGAAATCTCGTTGCGATAAGCCCGCCCAACCTGGGCCAATCCAAACGGCAAGTCAGGATGTATAGAATCCATGACATTCTTAAAATTGACGAACATGCCTTGAGCTATCTCTCCGCGCAGGTAGGCACGGGTCATGCCCCCCGCCGTGCTGCCCATATCGACAGGAAAAAGCAGATTAAATGTTTTTTCGGCGCCTAACTCTCCGCCACACTCAGGACACTTCTTCTTGTCATCCAACTGATCGGCCCGAAATCGTCTTTTACATTTCTTACACTCGACCATCGGATCAGTAAAACCCTCCAGGTGGCCGCTCGCTTTCCACACCGCCTCGGGCATGATACTTGGCGTAGAAATTCTGAAAATATTCTCCTGCTCCTTTACGAAATGACGAAACCACAGCTCTTCTATGTTATGCGCCAACTCCGCTCCATATGGCCCGTAATCCCAGGTCCCCGCCAAGCCGCCGTAGATCTCGGACCCTTGGTAAATAAAGCCGCGCCTTTTGCAAAGCGAGACAATCTTATCCATTAGATCATTTTCTTTCATTCCCTCAATTTAACTTATCTCATCAATAATGCAAAATCTAAATATCAAAATAAAAAATGGAAAAATTTCGGATTTTGGATTGTCTGCCTGTGCGTGTCTCTACGGGAGACAGGTAAATTTTTAATTTTGATTTTCTGTATTTTTAATTTGCCTGCACCGGACCCCCGTTCCCTTTGAAAATGAGATCGCCGCGAAGGCTTATGTCGGTCTTCTTATCGGCATTTGGCGCCGTTATATTGACGCCCGCGAAACCATCGTACCCGGAAGCCGAAATGTCGTTCAGAAGATCGGGCGTGGCTCCCGCCTGGACAATGCTCGGCGTAAACGATACCTGAAAGTAGACCTCTTTTGTCGTGCCGCGCTTGATTTCGCCGGCATTCCACACTAGACCGCCGCCGAGCTCGTTATATTTTAGGTCTGACTTCTCAGGAGAAATTTTGCCAAGCCATTTCGTATAGATCGGCAAACTAGTCACGACTTGAACGCCGGAGAGGTCATTCGTTGAATTCGTCACGGACAAAACGACGGTGTATGTGGTTTCCTGTTCTGGGATCGGAGGTACCGGTCCAACATCGGAAAAAGGCGAGCTCGAATGAAGGAGCTTGGCGGTTAGAGCCATTTCGGAAATTATCTTTATTGTTTTGGTAACGCTCGTTGTAACCTTGCCCGACCCCCCGGAATCCATTCGATCACCGCTAACCCTAACTTCCACGGTCATTGACGGATTGGCAATCTTTAGCGCAGAACGCACGGTATGAAAACTAAAACTGACCCTATCCGAACCACCGGGCGCCAATTCGGCCCAGGTCCGCCTCGCGATCTAGTCCCA
>CAZYRJ010000036.1:0-9562 GCA_964649625.1 uncultured Candidatus Saccharibacteria bacterium | reverse complement strand
CGCGAGCCCCCGTGCGCCGATTCCGCCACAGCCTGCGTCGCGGTCGGGGCCCAGCCTGGCACCCTATCGCCAGACCGGTAAACGCCGCCGTTCGCCGACACCGATGTGCGATCAAAAATCGTCCCTTTCGGCCGAGCCTCGATGACCACGTTAGCTATTCGCCCCGGCAAATTATTTGTAAGCTGGATGTCGCCGCGAACGAACGCGCCCGCTTGCAGAGAAAATTCCGAACCCGACCGGCCGTCAACGGCTACGTTAAGGCCAATTTGGGGTCTGGTTAGCATTACTGAATAACTCTTTGCCAGAAATACCACCCCCACTTTGCCCGGATCCTTAGCATCCTTGGACCCGATGATGAACCTTATTGATCTCTCCTCGCCTTCGAAACCCGAAAACTTACCCCGCAAAACTATGGTTCTTGAGGATCCCGGCTGCAGGTTGCCGAGGTTCCAAACGTTGTTCTTATAAGAAGGCTTCGGGTCCGAACCGGTGAATTCGAATCCGAATGGATAATCCGCCACGATCATCGGATTAGCGATATTTTGAGTGGCGTTAGCGGCGATCTCCACGGTGAAAACGGCTTCATCGCCCGCGCTGACCTCCCCGGCGCTTTCGATCGATACGGAAACAGGCGCCGAGGTTAGCGAAAGATCTCGGGTCTCGGTTTTCGAGAAAATCGCGTTAGATCCTTTGACCCGATACTCCAAAGTTACCTTTACGCTCTTTGCCTCGCCTTCCTCCCCGACAAAGACAACGTTGTACTTTTTATTTATGGACGCGTTAATGTCGATCGGCCCCAAAGTTTCGCGGTAGCGCCTGAGTTCTTTGGATAGATCCTCTGGCTCTCTGGCTCCGTCGCTATACTCAATGAGAACCTCGGCGGAAAGCAGTGCGACATTGTTTTGGTTCGTAAAGTTAACTTCAATGGGCAATTTTTCTCCGCCCGCGACGGATGACGGAACAGTAATGCCGATGATGACGTTCTTCGTCGAGATGATGTTGCTTCCGCCCCAGAAAACATAGATCGCCACGGCAATAGAGGCAAGGAAAAGGACAGCTGAGCCGATCAGTATCTGCTTCAGCACAGCATACGTGTTTCTTGAAGACACGGCTTCGGGTAAATGGCCTTTAGGCTGATCTTTCTCAACCCACTCCGATCGAACTGCGATATTTTCGCGCCTGAGTCGGCTTGAAAAGTCGTAGGGTTGCTCCTTGGTCCGCGGCGAGTAAACCTTGTCTTCCAGGGCCTCAAGACGGCTCGACGGCTTATTATCGACGTCGCCCGACGCTCTTTTTTTTTGAGAATAATCCGGAGGCACGTTTAAAAATTAAAGATATAAACTCAAAGTGTAAAATCATTATACCATAGCGATTCTTTCGGAAGGACACCGCCTAGAGATGAGATTCGCGTAAAGATCGGTTGATAACCTCAACAACATCGCCCTTCATGTTTTGGATTTGAGTTAACATCTGTTCGTCAAAGGTGAGCGTACTCGTGAAATCGTTCCAACCGGGCAGATGACCCAGATAGCCGAGCGAATAAAGTATCCGCAAGGCCAAGAGATATTCTGTACTCCTTAGAAGCTGTTCCTCTGGCTTCTTTTCGCACAAAAAAACAGCTCCATTCCGAAAATTTTTGTACAGCATGTCGTTTCGCTCTTCGCCTTGGACCAAACGGCACAAGAGCGTGCCGGCCCGCGCCAAGATCTGCCGGATCGGACCCCTTCCTTTGAGTTCCCCCGTTAAATTGCGCTTTAAGGCGGCGCTCGCGATCCGCCAGCGGCCCCGTCCGCGGATAAGCGAAAAATCGGCCAACGCAAAAGGTAAAAGAGAGCAGCGAAGCTTCGACTCCATTTTGCGAACGCCTTTGGCTTCGGCCGAGATCATGCCGAGCTCTTCCGTCAAAATAGAATAGTGCGAATCGGCCTCGCCAAGCAAAGCGGACCTTAAGATGATTCCCTCTGTTTGATAGACGCTGTACATTACTTTAGAACGCCTACCTTGAAACTGATGCTATCCCCCACCTCGACTTCCTCGCCGGGTAAATTTCCGGCGTAGGTTATCGAACGGGTCAGCGTGGCTTTCTGAATCAGGGTCTTATTCCTCTCGACAATTCTTTTGCCCGCTTCCGTTGTCTCCAGAGTAAGATCTCCGATATCCTTGATGGTCAGTCCCTTCATCTTCCTCTCTTCCTGAATGGCGCGGATCAGCTCGCGGATCTGCCCTTCTTCTTTTAGAGCTTCGGTTACCGTCGTATCAAGAGCAAGCTCGTCAGACAAGGTTGAATCAAAACTAATCTCTTTGACGTTCACCTCGTCCCTTATGAGCCCGAGCAATTCGTTATTGCCTTTGACGAGCTCCTGTTTTTTGATCCAAAGCTTGCCAAGCGGTTGCCTAACTTTTATTCCCGCCTTGGCCCGCAACTCCAATGCTTTTGAAACTAGGGCTCGGACCTCGGCCATCGCCTCAAGCTCATTCTTATGCTCGTAATCGGACATAAAATCGGGCCATTTCTCGAGATGAACGCTTGCTGGATTCGCCTTATCGGCAGGATCCAAAATGATGCTTCGGTACACGTGTTCGGCCAAAAAAGGCATGAAGGGAGCGATGAGCTTGCTAAATTGGAGCAAAACGAAGCGCAAAGTACCCAACGTGTAATGACGGTCCGTATCATCATCGCCTTTGATCCGTTCGCGCGAACGGCGGACATACCAAATGGAAAGGTCTTCGATAAAATCACCGACCGGCCGAAGTGCGCGGTCGATCTCGTACTTTTCCATCGCAGCCGTAACTTCCCGCTCAGTCTGGCCGAGCCTGGCCTTGATCCAGATATCGAGAACCTTCGGAGATTCTCCGCCCTTGGGAAAATGACTGATCGCATCTCTATAAAGGAGAAAGAAAGACAGCACGTTATCGAGGCGCATGATGACCTTTTTATTGATGCTGTCCAGATCGCGTTCGATAAAATTGAGGTCCTCCCCTTTCATGAGAGGCGAAGACAAAAGGTAGAAGCGCAGCGCATCGGCGCCGTATTTATCGATGATTATCTGGGGATCGGGAAAATTTTGCTTCGACTTGGACATTTTTTGGCCGTCTTCAGCCAAAATCGTGCCCGTCGTCACGACATTTTCAAAAGGCACATTCCCGAAAAGAATACTCGAGAGCACATGCATGTAATAAAACCATGTCCTGGTCTGAGGAATATATTCGCTCACGAATTGAGCGGGATAATGGGCTTTGAACCATTCTCTATTTTCGAAAGGATAATGTTCCGCGGCGTACGGCATTGAACCGGATTCGAACCAGCAGTCTATCACCTCGGGAATTCTTTTCATCACTCCCCCGCACGTACAGGAAAGCGTTACATAGTCGGTGTACGGCATATGAAGATCAAGTTCGTAGAACTGGTTCCTCGGCAAATATCGGAACGGGATCTGCTTAACCTCGGCGTTCTCGGCAAAATTATCGCCTTCGCCGCGCAGTTTGACGGCCTCGGCCGAGCTTAATCCTCCCGCCGCCGCAGTGAGCATCCAGATCAAGACATCGTGACTGACTATCAAGATCTTCTTACCGGCGTATTTTCCGTCCACTTCGGTCAGGAACTGCCCAACTCTTTTTCTTATGGCGTTGTAGGGCTCGACGTTACCTTTGGTCGAATCGAAACGTTCGGTCGTCCAATCCATACCGGCGGCCTTCCTGTAAGTTTCAACGGAAGCGCCTTCAAAATCACCGGGGTCAACCTCCTTCAAACGATCGTCCATGATGACCGCAGTTTTAGGCAAACCTAAAACTTCGGCGATCTGATAGGCCGATTGCACAGTGCGTAGAAGCGGCGAATGGAAAATCAGGTCGATCTTTTCCGTTTTCAAAGATTGAGCCGTTTTATTTATTTGTGAGACTCCCTTGTTAGTCAATCCGTGTATGCTGTAATTGCGAGAATTGGTAATGCGCAGGGTATTATTCTCCGCTTCGCCGTGACGGACCGCCAAAAAATGGTTACGGCCGGGCTGCTCAAGCTCTTTGACCGAACCGACCACATGAACCTTCTTGCACCGTTCGCATTTCCATATGGGAAGCGGTGAGGCCCAAAAGCGATTGCGCGATATGTTCCAATCCGGGGCCCCTTCAATCCCCTTTTTGAACCTGCCTTCCTTCAGATGGGAGGGTATCCAATTGATCTTTTCGTTAAGTCGGAGCAACTTATCCTTGACATCGCTTATCTTCACGAACCAGGCCGGCAAAGCGTAATAATAAAGCGGCGTCTCGCATCGGTAGCAATGCGGATATGAGTGCACTATTTTTTCTTTGGCGAATAGAAGCCCCCTCGCCGCCAGATTTTTCAATATCTCGATATCAGCAAATTGATGAGCTTGCCCTGAACCGGTCAAAGGGTTCTTTGGGTCATCTTTTGGTTTTACGGCGACACCACTAAAATCGGACACGTCGGCCGAAAATTTTCCTTCACCGGTCACATGGTGGATGAACGGTATCGCTTCCCTTCGGGCGAGCGCCATGTCGTCCTCGCCATAACCTGGCGCGATGTGGACTATTCCGGTGCCATCGGTCATTGTAACGAATTCGGCCGCGTAAACTTTCCAAGCCCGTTCTTTATTGGGAAAATCTTTTTTGGAAAAATAATCGAAGATCGGTTCGTACTCGGCGCCGACCAGCTCCTTGCCCTTCAGCTCGGCCACTATTTTGTATTCACCTTTGGTCGAGGCGAGCCTATCTTTAGCCAAAATCAAGCTCTCCTTTTTACCAAGAGCGTTCGCAACTTCGGCCACCACATAGTCGGCGCTTGGGTTGACGGCGAGCGCAAAATTTCCCGGAAGTGTCCAGGGGGTGGTCGTCCAGGCCAGTAAAAATTTGTTCTTTTCCTTGCGGATCGGAAATTTCACGTAAACAGAGATGTCCGTAATGTCTTTATAACTTCCGTCCATCGCAATCTCCGAGTTAGCAATCGGGGTTTCGCATCGCGGACAATACGGAAGAACTTTGGTTCCCTCGTATATTAGGCCTTTGTCGAAAAGCTGCTTCACGCCCCACCAAACCGACTCGATGTACGTGTTATCCATTGTGTTGTATGCGCCATCAAAATCCACAAAACGGCCCATCCGGTCGACCGTCCTCCTCCATTCTTTAACGTAGGCGCGGACCTTGCTTCGCGCATACTCATTGAATCTGGACACGCCATATTCCATGATCTCCCGCTTACCGGAGATTCCTAAATCTTTCTCTACGATATTTTCTATGGGCAAACCGTGGCAGTCCCAACCCCAACGCCGCGGCACCCGAAAACCGCGCATCGTCTTATAGCGCGGCACGACGTCTTTGATGGCCGAAGCCAAAATATGCCCATAGTGTGGGGTTCCTGTGGCGAAAGGCGGACCATCGTAAAACGTGAACTCGCGCTTCGGATTGGCACCAAACAGCTTTTGCCAAAATCCGGCCTTGTCTTCAAGTGTTTTTTCGAAAATCTTGTTCTCCGCCCAGAATCGCTGTGTCTCCTCCTCCCTCAGGGCTACCTTGTTCTTTTGTTGATTTTGCTGGTCTTTTGCCATATTCGAACTTTGCCATTTTAGCATTGTAAAATCAAAACGAAAAATGGACATGTAAAAAGCCGAGGCAAGATTTGCCTCGGCACAGTTATCAACGCTTACAAAGTGCTTCGATCGTCTCCTTGAATTTCGGCACTAGGAATGGTTTCTGGAGAAAAGAAACGCCTCTACTCCTAACCGCCGTGGCGTTGTAACCTGAATCGCCTCCGCCGCTGACGCATAAGACTTTGGCCGTAAGGCCGAGCCGCCGTACCTCTTCGATAATGTCGAGCGCCGTGCCATCCGGCAAATTGAAGTCGGTAACGACGAGATCGAAAGTCTCGGCGGCCAACAATGCCTTACCCTCCGCGACACTGTCGGTGCCTATGGAATCGAAACCCAAGGGTTTGAGCAGTAAAACCATCAACGGTCTGACTCGGGGATCATCTTCAATTACTAAAGCTTTCAAGCACTGCCTTTCTTTGATTTTTTTGCCTCACTAAACTGACACTCCGTAGAATATAAACACAGTTTTATTGAAAAATCAAGTGCAGAAACCGGCATTCTAAACCGAGTAAATAAAACCCCCGATTTCGGGGGCTTAGACTATTCTCTCGAAATCCTCGGGGCGAAAAGGTTTTTTCATGAAAAAATTTGCGCCGGCTTCGAGGACCAACTCGAGGGTTTCGATAGAATCCGACGAACTGATCGAGATTATCCTGGCTTGCGGATACCGATACCGAGCGTCGGCAATAAGCCTATCGCCTGTCCCGTCCGGAAGCGAGAAATCTATCATCAAGAGATCGAAAGGCCCATCGGCCAATCGCTTGAGCCCCTCTCGATAATCTTCAGCCTCAAGACAACGTAACCCCTTGCGAGTGATGAACTCAACAAGATTACGCCTGACAACGGTATCATCATCGATGACAAGAGCTTTGGAAGCTCCCATTAATTCCTTTCTTCGCCCCTGAACGACTGCGAGCTTGGCAAACCCTTTGGTTTGTTTTTTTGTTTTTTGAGCTGGCACTATCCGAAAGAGCCGTTGAATGCAAAAGTATAGCAAATTACCTAGAAAATCATGAAAGAATTTACATCCTCTCCGGGGCTTTTATGCCGAGCAACTCGAGGCCGTTTTTCATAACCACCGTAAAGGCTGTTGTAACCATAAGTCTCCAAGGCGCGGCGTCCTTGCCCTCGAGTATCGAATGATGCGCGTAAAATGAATTGAAAGCGCCGGCGAGCTCGACCAGATAAGTAACGATGTAGTGAGGTTCATACTCCCGCTCTGCCCTTTCAACGACCTCAGGCAATCGATAAAGCAATCTCGGCAATTCAGTCAATGCGTCATTCCCCGAACCGGCCGCCGCCTTAAGATCCATTTCTTTGGCCTTGCGGATGACCGACATGGCCCGCGCGTAGGAATACTGGAGATACGGACCGGAATCGCCTTCGAAAGATATGGACTTCTCCGCGTCGTAGACGATATCGGCGCCGGCCGTCTGGCGCAATATTGAAAATTTTAGAGCCGCAACCGCCACTGAATCGATAACTTCAGATTTCTCCTCGTCTTTGAAATCACGGCTGGCGATCTTCTCTTTGACCAATTTCTTTATATCGCTAAGAAGCGATTCTCCGGTAATGACATTGCCTCGACGCGACGACATCTTACCGAAAGCGAACCTCATCATGCCGTGAGAGACATGCCTGGTCTTGTTGGCGATGGTCGGATAAACGAACCCCATGGCTTTAAACAGAACTTTGAAATAGTCGCTCTGTTCGTTGCCTGTGATGATTATCGAGCGGTCGAAATTATATGTCTCATGTTTCCTTTTATTAAGGCCGAGCTCTTTGGTTTCATAGGTCGGCAACCTTTGCGATGTGACAAAAACCCTTGTGTGCAAGCCGTATTTTTCACCTGGAAAAATGATGGCGTGGCCTGCCTGCCGCGTCCGGCCGGCTTCCCATTCCCTTTTTAGCCATTTTCTGCCGAAGCCAGTTTTTAAATCCTGCTCTCTTTTTATAGCATCGGTTCTGTTCCCAAATTCCTCGTAGTGAATCAACTGAACAGGTTTATGACTTTTAAAATATTGAGCACCTTTCCCGCCAGCATGCAATCGCCAACGCTTTTGTATGTCTTCAGTTTGGCCAATATAAATAGATTGGTCATCACACAAGATGACATAAACGAAGAACGTGCCCGGCCGCGGCGCAGGCAGGTCGCTTTTTTCAAAAATGCCTTTCTGCAAAAACTCTTCCACCAAAAACATACCGATGGGCGCCATTTCGCTCTCGAAGAAATAATGATCGAATTTGGTGCCCAAAATTTTATAGATCTCTTCAAAATGAACGAGGCTCGTCTTTTTGCCCTCGTCATAAATTCTATTTATCTCCGGATCGGTCTTTTCGTAAATTGTTTTGTTTAGCGCGTCGATCTCTTTCTTGGCCGCTTCATCCGTCTCGTATTTTTCCGCTCCGAACACGTACGCCTCTCCCCACTCCCCAACTCCAGCCTCTTCAATCTTAAATCCTGAATCTTGAATCTTCTTTCTCATGCCCCAAATGGCTTTGGCCACATGAGGGCCCACATCGCCTTGGTAACAAGCCCTCTTCACTTCCGCCCCCTGGCTTTCGATGATGCGCGAAAGCGATTCGCCGATCGCATTCGACATCAAGTGGCCGATATGGAACTGCTTGAATGGATTGGGGTCGGTGTACTCGATGATTATCTTTTCGCCGGACAGGCCTTGTCCGCGGCCGAAACCTTCCCCGCGTTTCGTTATGTCGATGACGGAATTTTCCAGAAATTTCTTGGACAGATAAAAATTAATGAAACCCGGACCGGCCGCTTCCACCTTTTCAATTTCGTCGACAAGTTTGCCTTTTATTTTTTCAATTATCTTCTCGGCCAAATCCCTAGGCTTCTCCCCCGCCTGTTTGGCCAACGACAGAGCGATATTGCATGAATAATCGCCCATGGCCATTTCGGTCGGATGATCGAGAGCGACTTTAGCCTCGGCCAACCCGAGCTCGGCTACAGCGACAGCTATGGCTTTCTTGAGTTTTTCGGCAAACATGAGCGTATCTTAGCAAAAAAAACGGCGTGCCGCATGAAAAAAGCCGAGCGCCGGCTCAGCTTACTTTGGGAATTTCTTGCCGCTCTTTGAATGCCGGATTGGGATCAGCTGGACAGACCGGCTGGTCTACGTCGTGACGTCGAGCGCCTTTTCGGATCTGGTCAAAGCGCATGGGACGGCCGGTGAAGAAATTTCGCAATAACGTCAGGAGAGATTTGAACATATTTTTGTTCCTCCTGTTAAACAATAGCACCGACTCAAGAAAAAGCCGAGCAAATTGCTCAGCTGACGTTGGGGACCCGCCGCATCTTGATTTTTCGGCTTCGCACCATTTCGTGGTCGGGAGGCATCCCATCACAACGGCTTGCCTCAAACTCTCGCCGTTCCGAGGTCTTGCGAAATTCGTCCCAACAAGCACGGCGTCGGGCCAAACCCTGCCGCATCAGATAGAGAATTTTGAACATAACTGTTCTGTGGTTCCTCATTCAACAATAGCACCGGATGAGAAATTGGCAACAAAAAGCCACCTTTCTCGACTATTTCGGATAAAGAGGAAGCCACGGCACTTGCAGATTTCCAACAGAATGGATAGTAAAGTGCGCGCGGCTTAAGTTCGGGCTCGGCCCGAAAAGTTTGGTCAACCTCAGCAATAGAATAACCGCGAATCCACATGAGGTGGATCCGCGGCTTTAGGCAGGCGCTTCCGCGAGTCGGGCTTTGCCCGAAGTGTGCCGAATTCCGGCGTTTTGGCGTCGGATGACGTCAGACTATCTGACCTAACTATTTTACACCCTCCCGAACAGTTTGACACTTTTTGCATAATCTCGGGTTTAATGTATAACTCATCTATATGAAAACAGACTCATTCTCGTTCAAATTATTGGCTATTGTCGCCATCGGCGTCGTTTGCTTCATTGCGAGCCTCTTGGTCCTCGCCCTCGTTGAGGAGCG
>CAZYRJ010000035.1:2451-13945 GCA_964649625.1 uncultured Candidatus Saccharibacteria bacterium | reverse complement strand
GGTGACATTTTCGAACGCCGAGGCCTCGTGTTTAGCGTAGCCTTTGACCGTCTCAACTAGGTTAGGGATGAGGTCGTAGCGCCGTTTCAACTGAACCTCGATATCGGACCAGGCTTCTTTTGCTCTATTGACGAGAGAAACGAAACGATTGTACATACCGACGATCCACAGGACCGCCACTGCGACAACCGCGACTAATACCCAAAAAATGGACATTGCAATATATAGTTAGTTTTTAATGCGCTGAAGAAGTTACTAAATTATACCACGCCTGTCTTCAAGAACGCAAGAGCAAATTCTCAAATTCATTTCGCCGAGTATTAACCCTTGAGATCGACGGTCGAAAGAATCTCGCGCAGCAATACATGACCGGGGTCGCCTTGTTCGTCGAGTTCCGGATTCGTCCAGTCTACTCCCATCGATCTGAACCCAAAAACGTAGACCTTCGGACCGACCGGCAAGTAGTAGTTGTATGAAAGCTGGCCTTCGAAACGTCCGGTTTTTATCGCGTAATATTCGTGGCTTCCGATCACAACCTTACTAAATTCATCCAGGCTCTCGGGATGTTCGCCGCTGCCGTCAAAAATAACGTCGCTTAGGATCGCCGGCTCGTAGCTTTTTTCTGTTAAGTCCTCTTTTGAGACGATATTAAGTTCCTTGGCGAAAAAGACACAGCTTTCGATCTTTATGGGCTCGGCAAAATCTTTGCATGCCGTGAACAGCTCATCCTCGCGGGGCTCGATCGAAAGATCAGCCGGATACAGGAAACTCAAGGCATCATTGCTGTAAATCTTCGAAGTCTCGACGTAGGGGTTAGTTTCGATCCTTTTCCAATCGGCGGCTTGGGCGGGCGTCAACGGATTGGCAGGAGAATATTGGTAAGTAACGGGCTCGAAACCGTTATTGCTGTACTTTCGCTTCAACGCCGTCCAGTCCTCAGCCGTCAACTTATCTTTAGGCAAAGTCTCCTCATGCTTCCAAGTGGAACCGTCATAACTGACGATCGAATAGTGCAATATATGCCCATCATCATACTCAAGAAACAACCGGTCATGCCGAAGAAATTGGATGGTCGCCGGGTAATTCCACTTGGTCGAACCGAGCACCGGCCGTTCCGGAATAGTCTTTTCGAAATCCGGCCAGGCTTCTATCAAAGCCGCGACCGACCTGTCGGTATCCCCTCCATTGTCCGAAAGCGGAGCGGGTCCGCGAAGAACCAACATGTAGCCCGCCCAAATAACGAGAAGGACAATAACAGCGCCTATAATAAATGGCTTGAGCTTCATAAGGGGGAAAATATCCAATAAGATTATTTAAAGTTCGTGAAGCGAAAACTCGACGCGATGCCGTCCGCTAACACGAACACCCGCTCCATGTCCTCATAGTGCACCGAGGCGGGATCTTTGGCAACCGCCGCGGGCAGGCTCCCTGCCCCAACACTATGGGTATACAGTCTGACCTGGTAACACAACCCGTCCTTTAACAAATTATAGTCAACGCCCTGGAAAATATTCCCGGCCGCCTCACCGCTCCAGACATGACGCTCGAATTCCATGCCGTTTATCATCATTTTTTGCCTTTGTTTGATGTGATTCGAAAAACTGTCGCATTTTTTTGCCCCAGGCGACAATTCAATCTCCGCCTCTTTGATCGCGGATGTCCTGAAGTAACCGAAAGGAATGACTAGATCGACTATTTGTTGACCGCTTTCCACTTTAAGATCGGAGGGAAAACTGACCTCGTAACCGAACGGCCTTACGGAGACGCGACCCGAACCGTTATTGGGTTCAAGGTTCGAACTTAAACCGAGAGGTATCAAGTTGCGGCCGATTATCGTAGCTAATAATCCGGCCATCAGAATAACAGCGATAGAATGCAGTAAAACAAAAGGGGTGTGTTTGCGTTTCTTGGCCATCGCAACGTGTTATGAGGATATGATAACACAAACGAAAGGCCGCCGTCCTGAGCTTGTCGAAGGGCGGCGGCCTTATACCGACTATATTACCTTTGGCGGAAAGAATTTGCGCTTCAGCCAAACGACTATCCTCCAGATAACCCAGATTATGAGAACCCAAACCGCCAATTTCAAGAGATAGACCGGCAACATCAATATGAATTTGATAAGCCAATCGACGAATCCTGTAAGCTCCTGGAGCAATTGTCGGAAAGCCTGCTTGATAACCGTGAGCGGGCGCCAGACGATACCAAAAACCTTCACCTCCGGCTCAGCCGTTAAAGAAATGCTTAAGGTCGACATGGCGACTTGGCGGGACAGATAATTGAGCTGGCCTTGTGTCCGCTCAATACGGTTCCGGACCTCGGCAAGCTTGGAAGCCACATTGAGGATCTCGTCGATCTTAACAGCGCGGGCCATTATATCCTGATACTGTTTCTCCTCGGCTTGGTAATTTTTTACCTGAGCCTCAAGATCGACATATTCGGCCGTGACATCGTCGCTCGAAACGTTCTCCTTGTTAACTTTGACCGCTATTTTTTTTACGGCATCCATAACAGCATTGAAATTCGCGGATGGGACCCTGACCGTCACCGAGCCGGACTTAATGCCTTCGCTGTATTCGTAAATGCTTGAGTTTTGAGTTGACCCGCCATTTGATTCCGCGATGCGCCTTATTTCCGCCGAGGCCGAATCGGCGCTCTTGACCAGAAGTTCCAGTGAACCGTTCTGAATAACTTTTTTATCCGCTGGCAAATCGGGCGTGGCGGCAGGCGTACCGTAACGAGGCGGGGCTGGAACAAAGCTCGGCGCGGCCTTTGAATAGCTCGCCTCTCCCGCGTAACTGTCGTAACCATAAGAAGCGCCTCCCGCGGCCGTCCCGCCGCTCCTTACGTACGCACCGTCCATATCGAGCGTCTGCATCGTATTAAACGAAACTTGCCTGCCGATCTCTTTGAGCTGGAAGCCGCCGCCTAGCATCAATAGGAACAGAACGCCTAATACGACGACGGCAACGAACGTCTTATTCGCGCCGGCAAATAGTTTGGCCCTTAAAAGGAAGTTTTGCATTGAAAATAGATTATTTTTAAGTTGACTCAATTATAGCTCATATTGTCTTACGGAAAAACAGCCAAGGAGTAACAAAAACCGGCAAATTGACAAATAGGGGTCGAGGGATAGGATAAATCCGGCAGTCAATCACAACCTAAACAAAGGAAGCCTTATGTTAAGTTGGGCCGTTACGTTCTTAGTCATCGCCATCATCGCGGCCATTCTCGGATTCGGCGGCATCGCCGGAACAGCCGTGGGTATCGCCAAGATCCCGTTCTTTGTTTTCTTGGTGTTGTTCGTTATCTCTCTCCTCTTCGGCCGCGGCCGTTGACTAGACTGCTCCTTGGGGCGGTTTTTTTGCTACATCAAAAAGCCGCCCTCCGGGACGGCTTTTTGATGTAAAAAATTACAACTCTCGACTTACAACTTTCAACTGTGTTAGTACTCTCCCATCCCTCCTCCCATACCTCCGCCGTGATTGTGCTCTTTCTTTTCTTCCGGCTCTTCGGCCACGGCCGCTTCCGTCGTCAAAAGGATGGCGGCGGCCGACGCGGCATTCTCTATGCCAAGGCGAGTAACTTTAACGGGATCGATAATTCCCGCGGCGACCATGTCAGAGACCATTTCGTCCTTCTTGGCGTCATAGCCGAAATTCCCTTTACCCTTTCGAACCGCGTCGATAATGACCGAACCGTCATCCTTGCCGGCATTCGCCGCGATCTGGCGAAGCGGGGCCTCAAGGGCTTTAAGCACTATCTGATACCCGATCAAAGCCTCTTGCCGCACAAGGTCAGCCTCTTTGTTCTTCTCGAGTTTTATGAGATGCGCCACTTTTTCGGATGCTCGAATGAGAGCGACGCCGCCCCCGGCCACGATGCCTTCATCGATGGCCGCTTTCGTCGCGTTGACGGCGTCCTCGATCTTCAATTTCAAATATTTCATTTCAGTTTCTGTCGCCGCGCCGACGCGGATCACGGCCACTCCTCCAGAGAGCTTGGCAATGCGCTCTTCAAATTTCTCGATATCGTATTTGGAATCGCTTTGTTCTTTCTGTTTGCGGAGCTGGGCAACGCGAGCCTCTATCTCGGCCTTCTTGCCCTTACCGCCCACAATTGTAGTTTTATCTTTCGTGGCAATGACCTTATTGGCTCGGCCCAACACTTCGATGCCCGCCGTATCTAACTTGAGCCCCAATTCTTCCGACACAACCTTGGCGCCAATAGTCACTGCGATATCCTGAAGCTGTTCCTTTCGGTTGTCTCCATAGCCCGGCGCTTTAACCGCCAGCACATTGAAAGAACCCCGTAATTTGTTCACCACGAACGTCGTGAGCGCCTCGCCCTCGACATCTTCAGCGATGATGACTAGATCTTTTTTGCCGGTCTGAACCAGTTTCTCAAGAAATGGCAAAATTTCCTTTACGCCGGCGATTTTTTTATCGGTCACCAAAATAGCCGGATCCTGATATTCGGCTTCCATGCGATCGGCATTGGTTATCATGTAGGCCGAAACGAAGCCGCGATCGAACTGAAGACCTTGAACGACTTCGGATGTAACGCCGAGCGATTGCGATTCCTCAACTGTAACCACGCCATCCTTGCCCACCTTGTCGATCGTATCGGCAATGATCTTACCAACCTCCTCGTTCTCCGCCGATATGGTCGCCACTTGCCTGATCTCCTCTTTGCTCTTGATGGGTTTGGCAATATCCTTCAGTCCTTTCACGACCTCCTCGGTAGCACGTTCGATGCCTGTTCGGACGCCCATAGCGCCGACCCCCATAGCGGTCTGACGCAGGCCTTCGCTGAAAATAGCCTGGGTCAGGACTACCGACGTCGTCGTGCCGTCGCCGGCGATATCATTTGTCTTTGTTGCCACCTCCTTAACTATCTCGGCACCCATATTCTCAAACTTGTCTTTCAGGGATATCTCCTTGGCGATAGAAACGCCGTCGTTTGTAACTGTCGGAGAACCATAGCCTTTGTCTAAAATGACGTTGCGGCCCTTAGGACCGATGGTCACTTTGACCGCGTCAGCCACAGCATCGACACCGCGCTTCAGAGCCTTGCGAGCTTCTTCGTTAAATAGAATCTTTTTTGACATAGTGGATATAAATTTCTAATTTCTAATTCACCTAATTTCTAAACAATTCCCAATGTCCAATTCCTAACTTCCAATTTAGACACTTCCCCTTTTAGGATTTTTTAGGTCAATTAAAAATTAGGTAATTAGATAATTTTTTAGCTATTTAACAATAGCTAAAATATTGCTCTCGCCAACCAGCCAATACTCTTCATCATCGACCGTCAACTTGTCGCCCCACTGGAAAATGACCGTATCGCCGACCGCAACCTTGACCGGAATCAGCTTGCCCTCGTCATATCGGCCTTCACCTACAGCCATAACTTCGCCACGATGGGCGCCATGTTCTTTATCCGCGCTTTCGGGAATAATAATTCCAAACTTGGTTTCGCCGCCTTTTTTCGCGTCCTCTTCTTTGATGAGAACTCGATCAGCTAACGGCTTGATTTTCTTTGACATATCGCTTTTAGCTTTTTTGTCCATATTTAAAAGCTATTAAACTGATAATATAATTTCGCCCACTCGGGCAAACCTGCAGGCTAATCGCAAGGTTTTAGTGTCGCGAATTATAACTCGTATTTTAAAAAGTTGTAAAGCTATTGACAAAAATTAAAATAGTTAGATTATTGCGAACAGGTTCACTCGATTTTATGAGGGCGTTCTTACACGAAAAAAAACTAAAGTTCAAAATCGGGCTGGCACTTGAATCTTTGGCTTCGGGCAAGCAGAGCCAGTTGGACACCGAAAACCGGATACAGCGCTTGGCTTTGAATTATGGGCTTGCCATGCACAAGAAAGGCGTGATTCTGGGCAAAGCCCTGGGCAACGAGGTTGGTATCCGCTCGGTCGAGCGGCTTATGGCCACCAACCACTACTAATAGGCAACCGGCTCCTAAATATGGCCGGTTTTTCATTTCTGGTTTTTCATTTCTTGCGCCGTTTTTGACAATATGTTAGGCTTTTTCTACATGCAAGTTCTAGCCGAGTATTTACCCTATATACAGATAGTTCTGTCGGTGCTGTTGGTTGCCGGCGTGTTGCTACAACAGTCCGCTGCCGGCTTGGGTGGCGCCTTTGGCGACAATTTCAGTTCCGGTTTCCACACCCGCCGAGGCTTCGAAAAAACTGCATTTAACGGAACAGTCATCATCGCAATACTTTTTATCGCAGGAGCAGTAGCGAGCATCCTCATCAAATAATATCCAGCCCCTAGGGGCCACCTACATAGTTCAGTTCTGCCGCAGTTGTGCTCACTACTCCTCCTTTTTGTTTGAATGAAAAATCTGCTTACAAAACGGGTCTCACTGCAAAGCGCTTCACGCGCCGAATCTGCCTTAAATAAATTCACGGTTGGCGAAGCGGCTTTGTTCTATTTTCTTATGATGATCATGATCGGAAGCGGCCTCCTCATCCTGTCGAAGGTCAACGATGCATTATCCGTTACGGTTCCTGCTGAAGGCGGCCGAATCGTGGAAGGCACCGTCGGCTCTCCGCGATTCATCAATCCGCTCCTTGCCATCTCCGACGCGGACCGCGACCTTACGGCCCTGACATTTTCGGGACTCCTCCGGGCCACTCCCTCTGGCGAGTTGGTGCCCGACTTGGCGGAAAAATATTCCATTTCCGAAGATGGCTTGACCTATACGGTCACCATAAAAACGGACGCCGTTTTTCATGACGGTAAACCCATTACGGCCGACGATGTGATCTTTACCGTTTCAAAGGCAAAAGATCCTTCCATCAAAAGCCCCAAACGCGCCGAATGGGAAGGAGTAACGACCGAAAAGATCAGTGATAATGTGGTCGCGTTCCACCTTTCTCGCCCGTATTATCCATTCATCGAGAACCTGACCTTGGGCATTATCCCGCGGCACGTTTGGAAGGAAGTGAGCTCAGATGAGTTCGTGTGGAGCCTGAAAAACATTTCTCCGATCGGTTCGGGCCCCTACCGCATCTACCGCATCGACAAAAACGATCAGGGTATCCCTTCCGCTTACCAACTTCGCTCATTCTCTGAGTACGTGAACGGCCAGCCCTTCGTAAGAGACATCGGGATCAAAATATATTCTAACGGCAGTGAAATGATTGCCGCCTGGAAAGCCGGCGATATCGATAATATGGGAGGCATTTCGCCGGAAATGACCGGCGAACTAAAGGCCTCAGGAGCAAGGATCGAGCAACTCAATCTGCCTCGCGTCTACGGAATATTTTTCAACCAGAACCAAGCACCTGTTTTCGTGGATAAATATGTCAGACAAGCTCTCGATGTGGCCATAGACAAGAACCTGCTCGTCGAGAACGTGCTACGCGGTTACGGTGCGGCGCTTCAAGGACCGCTACCGAACGAAATAATCGAAGGGTCAGAAAAAGTTATATTAGCCGCGTCTACCACGCCGATTTACGCTACCTCTACGAACAGGATCGAAGCGGCGCGGAAGCTTCTTCTTAAAGGCGGTTGGAAATTAAACAAGGAAACCGATCTTTTCGAAAAAACCGACAAGAAAACCAAAAAAACGGAAACTCTGTCGTTCCAACTCTACGCGCCGAACGTTCCGGAGCTAAAAGAAGCCGCCAATCTCGCCATCGAAACCTGGAAAACTCTCGGCGTCTCGGTGGAACTGAAGCTTTTCGATATCAGCGATCTCTCCCAGAACGTCATCCGCCCGCGCAAATATGATGCCCTGCTTTTCGGCGAGGTGATCGGCAGGAATCCAGACCTCTTCGCGTTTTGGCACTCATCACAGCGCAATGATCCAGGCTACAACATCGCTTTATATACCAACAGCAAAGTGGATCAGATGCTGAACGATGCTAGACAGGCCAAAACTTCCGATAAACAAGCCGACATCATCGAAAATATTTTCGACGAGATAAATAAAGACACGCCGGCTGTATTTTTATACACCCCTGATTACCTTTACGTTATCAGGAAGGATGTCAAAGGGTTTGAGAGCGGCTCAATTGCCACACCATCCGAACGTTTTGCAAATATAAAAAATTGGTTCATCGAAAACGAAAGAGTGTGGAACATTTTCGTTCAAAGTAATTAAAAACTAGATAAGTTAATAACAAAAACCATGGAAAGAGGATTCCCCAGAAAAACAAGACTAGCCCAGCGAAGGCCGTATAGCAGTCCGCATTCGAACACTCACCATCCCGAGATTCGGACCTTTATCGCCGACGAAAACCAAGCCAACAAAAAACCAGCCAGGGTGGGATCACCTTCCCATCATGACCAGGGCCACCGCGGACGCCAGAGTTCAGCATTTCGCACCGCACCGGCGAGAAGAAACGTGCGACCCCAACGACTGAAGACCGACTATTCAACGCCCCTAAAACAGACCGAGTCAAAGAAAAGCACGAAAACGATACCACCGCCTCTTGGAGACACCATTCGAATCATTCCGCTCGGCGGAGTAGAAGAAATAGGCCGCAACATGACACTCATTGAATACCGAAACGACATCATTGTAGTAGACGCCGGCCTGCAATTCTCGGAAGAAGACACGCCGGGCATAGATTTCATTTTGCCTAACACAAAATATCTCGAGGAACGGAAGGATAAAATAAGAGCTCTTTTAGTGACCCACGGGCACCTTGACCATATCGGCGCCATTCCTTACATCATGGACAGAATAGGCAACCCGCCGATGTATACTAGAAAGTTGACTGCTCTCATGATCGAAAAGCGCCAGTTCGAATTCCCTTCCCAACCCAAACTCGACATCCGCATTGTCGAAAAGAACGAAGCGGTCCGAATCGGCGACCTGAAAATTAGGTTTTTCTCGGTCACTCATACCATCCCCGATGCCATGGGCATCATTATCGAGACGCCTTACGGCCTAATCGTCACACCGGGCGATTTCAAACTTTCTCATGAAAATGGAGTCGTCGACGCGAAAGAGGACGAAGAATACTCGACGTTCGATAAGGAAAACGTCCTCATGATGATGGCCGACTCTACCAACATCGAAAACCCCGGCTTCTCGACTCCGGAACGCTTGGTCCACAAAACACTCGAGGACATCATCACCAAAACGAACACCCGCCTCATCGTCGGCACTTTCGCTTCCCAGTTCGAACGCATGATAAAAGTCATTCAGATCGCCGAGGCGACGGGCAAAAAAATCATTATCGAAGGCCGCAGTATGAAAACCAATATCGACGTAGCCCAGGCGGCCGGGCTGATCAAGCCGAAAAAAGACACGATAATTCCGACAGAAGATGCCGACAACTACCCGCCGAACAAGATCGTGGTCCTCGCAACCGGAGCTCAGGGCGAGGAATTCGCCGCGCTTATGCGCATGGCCAATAAAACCCACAAAGCCATTCACATCAAAAAAGGCGACACGGTCGTCTTATCGTCTTCCATCATCCCGGGCAACGAAAAGACCGTTGAAAAGCTCAAAGATAATCTCTCCCGTGCCGGCGCCAGGGTCATCCACTACCGCACCTCCGACGTCTATATCCACTCGACGGGCCACGCCAACCGCGGCGAAGTCGAATGGCTGCACAAGAAGATTAAACCGAAATTCTTCATGCCGGTTCATGGCAATCATTATCGCCTCAAAAGCCACGAGGAGTTGGCCATTCAATGCGGAACCCGTCCCGAGAACATCGTGGTGCCCGATGACGGCACGATAGTCGAGATCCGCAACAAAGGAGAATCGATAACGACCCTCAAGGAAAAAGCCGCCGAAGGCTTCATGATGGTCGACGGATTCGCCGTCGGCGACGTTCAGGAAGTGGTCATCCGCGACCGACAGATGCTCGCCGAGGACGGCATGTTCGTTATCGTCGCTTCGATAAACACTTCGACCGGACGGCTCAAGAAATCACCCGACATCATTTCCCGAGGATTCGTCTATCTCCGAGAATCCCAGGAACTGCTACAGCAGACCCGCATCATCATCAAAAAAACCGTCGAGGATACGACACAGGGCATGAACCCGATCAACTTCGAATACGTCAAAAGCGTTCTGACCGACAACATCGCCCGTTTCCTTTTCCAAAAAACGAACAAGCGGCCGATAGTCATCCCCGTCCTAATCGGAGTCTAAAGAAAAAAGAGAGCGCCAAAGCGCTCTCTTTTTTCTTTCCAATTTTTTCTGTACAAGGTCCGACCTTGTAAGTTCTAATTTTCTGTACAAGGTCCGACCTTGTGCCCTTCCCCGCAAATGGAGCCCTCCACACCCTCGAATTTTCCGGCCACCTCCACGGCTGAGCCGATCTTTATGCCCTCAACGCTCTTGCTGCAAAATGTACCGTCCGCGGACAGCCCTGTTCCATAAACGACAGTGTACGTTTTCCCATCGATACCCTCCAGTGAGCGAACAAATACCATCGTGGGCACAAGCCTGATTGTTTGAGACAACAATTCCCTTTATGGTCATGTCTTCCGTTTGGCCGATCCCCTCAAATTTATTGTTGGCTAAAAGGTACTGAAGTTTTTTTGACCGGTCGGACGGGCTGAAAAATCGCCGGGCTGGCTTACCACAGCGTCGATCGTGAGGATGTCGTCTTTGACCCGTGCTACAGTTATGTATTCCCTATCCTTAAACGGCCACGCTTGCGCGACGTCTTTTGGTTCACCATCTTTTAAGACCATCAAATGAAGGGACCGCCAATAGCCGGTGCCACCCGCCCACATTCGCAATACCACAACAGCATATTTGTTGTCAGGACCGTAATACGCATCCAAAAATTGATATTGCGTCCAACCGCCGTCCTCCATCTGACCTGAATCGTACAAACCATCGGTCAATTCGACAGTATACTCGCCCTTTTCGCTGACAACATAGCTGGAGTTTTTAAGAGTTTCTAGACTTAAATTTGATAATGACTGGGCTGGCTGAAGGTTGGTATTATTTCGCTTAAAAGCCCTGACTGTCCGTCGGAAACATAGAAAATAGACTTGCCCGGACTTCGCGGGTCATATATAAAAAACTGACCAGGCGTATTTTTTTGACCATATTTAAGATTACAATTATTTATGTGTGGCGACGGACCCAGATTATTTTTGGGATCAGAGTCATAAATTTGCGCTACTTCAAAGCCCCACGCGGAAAATTGTGAACGATCCTTTGTTTGATCCAGGATTTGGCAATAATCAGAAGGATAATCGGCGAGAATTGTCCTTTTTATCGCATCTTTCAGCGACTCATTTGATCCTTTACTAAAAATTTCCATTAGAGGCATCGGGGTTTGTTGCTCAATACTGTAAAAAATAACATTGCCTCTCGTCTCAAAGGAGACCCTCAGCCGACTACGAGCGTCGAATTGCCAAGGGTCGGGATATTTGAACTCAAACCCGAACTTCTCATTACGGTAGGTTTTCCAGCCTGAGGTGTCGATCGCGCTGCCAGATTCAAATTTGAAGGTGGAAAGGAACTCTTCAAACAATTT
>CAZYRJ010000035.1:0-2351 GCA_964649625.1 uncultured Candidatus Saccharibacteria bacterium | reverse complement strand
GCTACGGGAAATCTGAAGACACTTTGTACCCGATTCATACATTCTTTCGTAAGGCATACTAATAAGCGGTGTGATGGGCTTCGAAAGGACGTCTACTCCCCGATGATGCTCACTACTTTTTCGTTCTCAACTTCCTGTAACTGAACGAACCTACCGTCAAGCTCTTCATTTGCTCGCCAATAGGATGGATAACTAAACTCAAACCCATACTTTTCATTGCGGTAGGTTTTCCATGTCGATGTATCGATTATCTGCGCCTGTCGAAATTGCGAAACCCTAACGGCACGGACCTGGCTTGCAGTCGATACGTAAATGTAAAGCACGGCAAACGCGGCGGAAAACAGGACCAGAATCGAAAGATTGATAATCGGGACAATGCGCTTTTTGATTGTCACTGTTTATTGTTTAGCTTTATAAAACTATTCTTCGTTGTTTGACGGACACGGCCCTTCCCAAACCCGTTGGCACTTCTGCTTTGATTCGCACCAGGAATAACCCGCCGAAGTGATGCAGCCGTTCGTATCCCTATCGCCGCCCACACCAGGCTGTTCGCTGGGCGCGTCCTTGGATAAAAGTTGAATGTAGACCAAAACTCCCAACCCGATGACGACGGCAAATAGGATGATAACGGTAAAAGCTGAGGCACCCATATTCTTATTCATGATGAAAATTTAGGGGGTAAATTCAATAATAGTGTAGCACATCCACATTTGGAGTTACGCTTTGGCGACGGATATCTTATACTTGAGCCATGGCTCTAGCTCTTGCTCGCCAACGCACTTTCGGCTCTATATATACGATCGGTTTCTTTTTTGCCCTGGTAAACGCCATCCCGGCCTATGTCAGCTCCGGCTTTCTTTCGCAATTCGTCGGACCCCGCTCGGTCGGCGTCATATTCTCGATATCGGCGCTCATATCGCTCATTTTATTCCTGAACATCGGACGCCTCCTCAAGCGCTACGGCGACTATCGCATCGCCGTCAGCCTCGGCGCAATATGTTTCTTCGCGCTCTTGGGCTTGTCCACCGTTCAAAACCCCCTCGCGTTAGCCATATTGTTCATCGCATTTGACGTATCGGCCGTGCTGCTTTTTTTCAGCATAGATATTTTTCTCGAGACCATTTTAGCCGAGAGCGTTACCGGCACTGTCCGGGGCACGTTCCTCAGCATCGCGAGCACCGCCTGGATAATGGCACCGGTCATAGCCGGCTTCCTCATGGAAGGCGGCGAATATTGGAAGATCTATCTGGCCGCGCTCGTTTTTCTGCTGCCGGTCCTCCTCATCCTGTCCTCCGGATTCAGCCGGTTCAAGGATTCCCAATATGAAAACGTGTCCATGATGAACATTGTCATGGCCATACCGAAGCATCCGAGCACGTCGAAGATTCTCATGAGCAATTTCCTGCTTCAATTCTTCTACGCCTGGATGGTCATTTACACGCCTATCTATCTCAAGACTTTCGTCGGCTTCGAGTGGTCCGAGATCGGTATCATGTTCACTATCATGCTCTTCCCTTTCGCGATACTTGAAGCGCCGCTCGGACGATTGGCTGACGAACGCTGGGGGGAAAAAGAAATGCTTTCCGTGGGATTCGTAATAATGGGGCTCTCAACGATACTCCTCGCCTTTATTCCCATCGCCGATTTTTGGCTCTGGACGGCGGGCCTTTTGGCGACGCGCATCGGCGCTTCGACCGTCGAGATAATGAACGAAACCTACTTCTTCAAGAAAACCGGTGAGAATCAGCCGGATATCGTCAGCCTTTTTAGAATGACCAAACCGCTCGCCTACATCATTGCCCCGCTTGCCGCCACTTTCGTACTCCAACTAATGCCCTACCAGGCGCTATTTTTCATGCTCGGCCTCATCATGTTCTACGGCCTCAGGTATTCGTTGACGCTCAAGGATACGCTTTAGGGAAGATTTAAGAATTAAGATTCACGATTCAGGAATGGGAACAAGGATTTTGGAGAAACCAGGTTTCTTCCCTGTCTGAAACCTGGTTTCTGTTTTATCGATTTCCGAGTAAGAAAAAGGACGGCAATTTCTTGCGCGTCCTTAGGTATTGCCCGATCACGGACACTAGTCAGACAACAATCTTCAGTTCGTCCTTCAGCACCCGCGCAACCTCGGCACACGGGTCTTTGGCCCCAAGGACCTGACGTCCCATGACTATATTGTCGGCCGTCTTCATGGCCTCGGCCGGAGTATCGACCCGCTGTTGATCACCGACGTCTGCTCCTGGCGAACGGACTCCGGGTGTGACCAAACGTTTACCGGGATACAACCTGCGAAGTTCCGGTGCTTCGAGCGGTGAACAGACAAAACCGTGAGCACCGGCCTCATTGCC
>CAZYRJ010000034.1:2697-14211 GCA_964649625.1 uncultured Candidatus Saccharibacteria bacterium | reverse complement strand
GGCTAAAAGACGCTCAATCATTGGACAAAATTGCTTCTGATTCAGACCTTTTTGCAAAAAAGGTCTGTGCCAAAGAAATCTTTGGCTCGCACCTGTTTCTTGGCGAAAAAATCCTCCGTCCCGCCGAAGGCGGGAATCCGAATTCGTTTGGAAAAATGGGGGGAAATCAGTGGGACGCGCTTCGCGCGTCCCACCATTTGGCTTTGAAAAAGCCGTTAAGTTCCATTTTGGTGGGTAGGGCGAGACTTGAACTCGCACACTCTTAACGAGTACAGGGTCCTAAGCCCTGCGCGTCTGCCAATTTCGCCACCTACCCATATTTTGTCTAAGAGCTGTTTATAATCTAACCGCAAAAATCAGCCATACAACGCTTGTCTGATTGATTCGCAAATTCCGGACATTAGATAATGAACAGGCTCTAAATGCTCTCAAACACACGTGACCTCGAACGAATATGTCGCGCCTCGCGCTTTGTATCGTTCGGGACAATTCTCTGCCTGTCGGCGAGGCAGATGCCACCCGCCCTTATTCGAGTGGCGCTAATCAATATATACGGAAAATGGGCCGAAAACAATCACTTCTTCTCACAGACGTACAAAAAAGCCGGAGGGAAATTCCGCATCTCGTAGCCGACGATTCTGCTTCTGAAGTGTTTTCTGATCTCAAGCCAATTTGCTAAAAAGTACTGGAACTGAATGTATTTACCCTCCGGAGGCAGTATCCCTTCGATTCCTGCGAGCACAAGTTCTCGGCTACGCCTGTTAAAGTTGCTAAGAGGCAGACCGGAGATAACGTAATCGACCGTTTGGCACCCCATGTCTTTCAGGGCCTGGCCAAAGTGGATGGCGTTCGATTCTGAGATAATAATCCGGTCATCGCCGGTGAATTCTTGTCTAAGCAATTCCGCGAAATGCGCGTTTATTTCGAATACGAACAATTTGCCGTTTAGAGGGAGTTTCTTGGCTAATAGTCGAGTTACGGAACCTGTCCCTGCGCCGAGTTCAGCGATGCGGATGTTTTTTCGCATCCTGATCGGTCTTATCATTTGCTCCGCGAGAAATTTAGAGCTCGGCAACAAAGCGCCGTTCCTCGAAATTTTCTTCAACCCTTCTTTAACAAATAGCCAATTTTTTCCCATTGCTCTTGTGCGCGGCACATACTTTGTAACGGTTCTATTATAGCAAGCAAACATTTTTGTCAGCAAATTAGAGGTTCGAACTATAGCAGGCCGGCTAATTTTTTGCCTTTGTTTATAAAGCTAGATTTGTTATCCGCCCAGCAGGATTCGAACCTGCGACCGTTCGCTTAAGAGGCGACTGCTCTACCAACTGAGCTATGGGCGGGCGAAGAGAAAGGAGAAATGAGCACTTTAAGTATATACCATAGAAACGACAAAAGTGAAGCGTTTAGGGCCAACTGAGTTATGCGCAGGATTATTTTAATAAAAAAAGCTTCATAAGCTTATCAAGTATTTAGCCGGCCTTCAACTTTCAATTTTTGACGTCCTTTACCTTTATATATTTAATTCATAAATTGTTTGATAATCATCTGCGTAAACATTGCTATAAGTATTTTTGTCTTTTAATAATTCTTCTATACAAGGGGTAACTTGTTTATTTGTTATGTAAAAGTATTTTGCAGAAAGTTTACTGATCATTTCGTTGAACCTATCAAAGTCATTTTGCTTCATAGTCTGTTTGCAACTTTTTAAACTGGCCACTTCTTTATAAAAGTCTGGCATGCCGTGTTCTAAAAATATTTCGCCAAAGCCATATAAATATTTGTTTTTGTTATTCCAAAAATACAAGGCAGAAAAGTCGCTGTAAAAAAGGTTGACAACCAGTTCTCCTGGGCTTGAGTTTTTTGATAACCATAAAGCGGCAGGTTGAGTGCTGAGCGGGTTAATTGCATGGGTTTTTAAAAAGATAACACCACTTAAGGAGATTGTTAATGCGGAAAATATCATTAACTGTAAACAAATAATTACTATTTTGGACCCTACTGTTTTAATAGGGTAAAGATATTTTTCCAGGATAAGTCCGGAAAAAATAGCTCCAAACATGACAAAGTAGATATTTGCTCTAAATGCGTACAGGGACATTATTAGAAATGTAAAAATAATAGCAATCAGGAAATACGTGGGCAATTTAAATTCCGGGTTGTCGGAAAATAATTTGTTTTTTTGCAATGCAAAAGTAAAAAGAGCCAAAGAGAACGGGATTAGGAAAAACAGCAGATTGTTAAGATCAAATAGATTTAAGTTCCGCAGTTCATTTTGGTAGTAAATACTGCCAGATAAACGCGAAATTATTACATCCCAAACCTGCACCTTTTGTAAATATATGGTATTAATAAAATCAGGCCGTGTTATAAGTCCAGCAATTAATCCTAGTATGATACTAAAGATGTTTGATACCTTAGGTTCATTGGCAAGGTCACTTAAAGTAACATTTTCCAAAGATAACACTTTAGAAGTGACCCATATGCCAGCAATTATTAACCAGACTAGCAAAGCCAGCCACGCCAAATTTATGTGAACAAAACTAAGAAGAAACGATGCAAAAAAGATTTTTAATGAATATTTTTTAATTCCTTTTTCTATTAAAAAATAGAATATTAGAAGAATAATACCTGTGCTCAGAACGTGCGGACGGTTCATTGTTATTCGCATAAAAGTGTCAACATTTGAACCAAAAAAGAGAATTGTCCAAATGAGGGGTGTTTTTGCGCCAAGTCTCATCACAACAAAATAGAAAATTGATATTGTGGCGAAAGAAAATACAATGCCGCTTAGAATTATTCCCAAACTTAAATCTTCCAAAAAAGTAAATGGAATTTGTAAAATGTGAAATCCGTACCAGAGATCACTTTTTATGTAAGAGGAGTTAGCGATTGTCCATGGAAAATTAGTATCAAATATTCCGGTTTCTCTGTAAATTAGAGAGTGTTTGATGTGATATAGACTATCAAAATCAGTCACATTAATTGAAATGACCGCTGATAATGAAAGAATTGATAGAAGAAAGATTAAGGAAAGAACCACCTTAAATTCATTTGTGCTTTCAATAAACCATTTTTTAATTGTTAAAACGCTATTCATTTTTCGGGGTAAAATCGGCAGTCGCCTGGTTTTGCGCTATTTTAATTATCTTGCTTTCCAGTTTTTCCTGTATTCGGCTTTGTCTTTGAATGAGTATAAAGACGATAACAAAACCTAAAAATATGAGCGTATTTAGATTATCTCCGAACCCCCAAAAATAACTGATCTGGTGAGAAGTCTTGGGGAATAAGGATAGGTAAGCAACTAAGAGCCAAATTGTAACATTGGCCAATTTCCTGATGGGGGTTTTGTCGTTTAAAAAAGAGTTTAAAATGCCTCCAAGTGAAATTATTATGATTATTAGCCTTACTATCATTATTGAAAAAATAAAATCCTATAAGCTGTTTTTAGTCCGTTGACTACTCCTTGTTTATTTTTTTTACTTTTGGAATATTTTGTGTATATGGTACAAACGGCCACTTCTTTAATCTGTATTTTATTTATCGCCAATGATTTAATGACGTTAGTTTCGTGGGAAAAATCTTTTGAATTCTTAAAAAGAAATTCGGCCATTGAGCTTTTGTAGCCCCTAAGGCCGCATTGGCTGTCCTTAACCCATATACCAGCTACTAAGAAGGCCAAAATATTGGCAATGTGATTTGCAATTTTATTTAAAAAGGGCATTTTTTTAAAATCTCTGAAGCCTAGCACAACAGGTGCGCCTTTTTCCAGTTCCATTACTATATTAACAACATCGTCGGGATTATGTTGACCGTCCGCATCCATGGTTACTAGATAGGGGATGTTTGAGTTTTTAACTATTTTTACGCCTGTTTGTAACGCCGCAGCCTTTCCGCAATTTACTGGATGTTTTATAAGTCTTGTTCCACTTAACCGCGCAATTTTTGCTGTATTGTCTTCGGATCCATCATCCACGACAAGTATATTCTTAAAACCACAGTTATGTAATTCCGAAATTAAGTGGCCGATTGCGGGTTCTTCATTATAAGCTGGAATTATAATGATACATTTTTTGTAAAAATCACTAATCATAGTTCTTCAGCTGTAAATACAACGAAAAGGGGAAAAAGGAGGGGCAATGACTTTGACTTTGTGATAACCCACTTATTTTCAAACTCTTTTTTTATTTTCATTATATTGGACACATGGTAATTACCAGTGAATTCTTTTCCTGCTATTTTTCGGCCAAGTTTATAAAGCTTAGTTTCGGTTGGTCCAGATACAATAATTCGGCCACCCGGTTTTAAAAGCCGGCCTAGTGTTTGAATTGTTTCTTTCAGATTCTCTACATGTTCAAGAACATCTAATGCCGCGATTGTATCAAAACTTTTCGTTAGCTTGTCGGCTTCAGTTAATGACAACACGTCGATATTGGGAGGGAAGATTATTCTTGTTTGCAGATCTTTAATCGGATTAAGATTTGAATCCGTAGCCGTTACTTGTGCTTCTGATTTAGCGAGGAGGAAAGAAAGAACGCCACTTCCACAGCCAAAATCAAGAATGTTGTCGTGAGGTCCAGATTCTATTTGATCTATTGCAACTTTTATGCGGTTCCAAAACAGTTTGTCTATAATAGGATTTTCGTGCGTATAGGCAGGGTAAGCCGCTTCATCTAAAACAGGTCTAGGAACGGTTTTTTCTCTTTGAACTGCGCTAAATAATTCTCTGAATATTTTTTTTGTTTGTTTAAATTCGGAAGATTTCATACACTCTTTTATATTTATATATTTAGAATAGCGATATTCTAGTGCCAGGGGAAGGAATCAAATTCTACTCGGTAGTATAATTCTCCTTACGAATTGTGCGCAAGCACAGTTCTCTAGTACCACTTCACTATGTTCATGTGCCCGGGAAGGGAGTCGAACCCTTATGCCTTGCGGCCGGGGATTTTAAGTCCCCTACGTATACCAGTTCCGTCACCCGGGCAATGTGATGTGAAAAGTCCGACTGTCCCCATCGTCTTCTTACGAAAGCGGCTCATCCAAGCGTGATGTGAATAGAGTCCGACTGCTCTCATAGCATATACTCAACAAGGCTTCGATTTCTGACGCAAGCTAATAAATTTGCTTGCTTCCGTAAGGCACGGGCGGGAATCGAACGCTACTCGTTCAGTACAGCTTTCCCATCCGCTTCCGGCGGATATGGGAGAAGCTTTTCGCTTCCCGCACGCAAGTGAAGCAGTTCACTTGCTCCGCCCTGAAGGCACGGGCGGGAATCGAACCCGCGCATGGCTGTTTTGCAGACAGCTGCGTTACCACTTCGCCACCGTGCCGATATAACTACGACTCGGCCATTGTAGCCGATAAAAGCGCATTTTTCAAAGAAGAGAAACAAAAGAATTCGTGAAGACGGTCGTGCTTGTTTAAGTTCCTGATAATTTATATATTAAAGCGCGTTATGAATTCATCAAAACCAGTTCTGTATTTGCTCGGAGCAATGGCCATAATTTTGGTACTGTCGGCCGGTATCGCTTTTATCGAACCCAAAGACAGTGCTTTGCCGGCGGCGGCCGCGTTTCAAGACGTGCCAGGCCTAAATGAGGGTGAACTGCCGTGGGGAATAGGCACGACGACTTTGCGAAGCAGGTTGGCCGCGTTAGACTTGCCGGCATTGACCAAAGAAGGCAGTGCTGTTCATACTCATCAACATCTCGACATATTCATCAATGGAGAAGCAGTGCCCATACCGCCGGAGATAGGCGTTAATGAAGAGGATAACTACATTTCTCCCTTACACACCCACGATGGCTCGGGTATTATCCATGTCGAATCGCCGACCGTTCAAATTTTCACCCTGGGGCAGTTCTTCGGCATTTGGGGGGTGCGGTTCACCAAAAATTGCATAGGGGGTTATTGCGCAGACGCGGGAAAGAATTTGAAAGTTTATCTCAACGGAAAAGAACATGCCGGAGATCCGAGCGCTATAGCTCTTCTTCCCGAAATGGAAATTGCTATCGTGTATGGAGAGGAAATCGATGCGCCCAAAACAATTCCAAAGGACTACGATTTCCCGCCCGGCCTTTAACGCTGTTTGACAGAGCCATTTTTCTTGGTAAATGAGTAAATGAGTAACCCCTCAACATAGGTACAGATGTATTACAATACACCTATGAACGGTGTTTTTACCGCCATTATTGGCGTCATCATCGGCGCTACGGTTACGGTCGGGGCAGTCAATATAGACGTGTCCGACATTTTGGCGAGCGCCAACGGAGCGGCTAGCTTTCTTTCAAGCCAACAAGTTAAAGCGGCTTTGGGGCTGTATTATCTCGATCATGGAACGTATCCACAAACCGACGATGTCGAAATCATGTTCAATGAATTGAACCAGGGTGCGTACATAGAAAAAAGGCCGATCAATGCCGAGGCGTTTAGCTATCAATATTTCGACAGCGGGGAGAGGTACACATTTTTGATAGACTAAACAACTAAACAGGGAAGCGGCTCCGCTCGGATTTCATTAACGACTCTAAAATGTTATATAATGGACCCGGCGTAAAGCTGTGAGTTTATCATTTAATTTTTTCTATGAATAAGAAAATAAAGCAAGCGAAAAAGAAACACCGCCGCAAGCACGGGAAGAAAATCACTTTGCGATAGGTTTGCCGAACAGTATTATAAAATAATCCATGTTGCTATGAATCCCGTTGGAAATTTACCTTTACATCATCTAGCGAAGCGCGAGCGGCGAATTCCGAACGAAGTCTCGCGGCTTCTAACGGGACTGTTCGGGAGATGCACTGCGCAAAACAATTTACCAGTAAATTCGCAATTGGATGCATAAGCCGGTCATTGTGGGTTTGGGGGGACTCGGAAAGGCTTTCTTTTCTAAGTGTTGCTCCAAAAGTTTAGCGGCCGAGACTTTTGATATAGATCCTTCTCAGCGGCCTACCAAATCGTCTCTTGCCGACGCTCTAGGCTCCGAAAAGGCGATCTTGCTTTTGTGTTTGCCGGCTACCAGCGTCGCGGTCGTCATTGCGGAAGCCAAGAAACATAACGTCAACGCTCTTTTCGTTTCGTTTGCAAAAGGGCTGGACGATAACGGCAAGACTTCCGCTGAGATCATGTCCGCGATGCTTGAGCCGTCGGAGTACGCGGTTGTCGGTGGTCCGATGCTTTCAAGCGATATCCTTTCGGGCAAGGACGCTTTTGGAGTCGTTGCCTCCAGGGATGACAGCGCGCGTAATGAGACTTCATCTGTTCTCGAAAATCTCGACGTTCATACGATAACAAGCGAGCATCCCGACTTCGTTTCGATGGCCGGGGTGTTGAAGAATATTTACGCGATCGCTTTCGGCATTTCGGTGGGGCTGCACTTGAGCGATAATCTCCTCGGTGCTCTCTGGACCGCTGGCGGCGTCGAGATGGAAAAAGTCTTGAATCTTACCGTGAGCGAGACGGTTCCGGATACCGTAAAGAAGCTCGCGCTCTTCGGAGACCTGTTCGCCTGCGATGTTAGTCAGACTTCACGGCACAAAATGATAGGTATCGAAATCGGCCAAGGAGGCCGGATCCTTCAGGGCGAGGGTACGCATGCGGCCCCGCTCCTTAAAAAAAGGATGGAGCAAAATATTGGCGAACTACCGATACTGGAGGCTGTGGCCGATATCATCGGCAAGGCGGCGGTAGCCCAGGCGATAAAACAGGCAGTATTACAGCACTACGGCCGCTAAGTAGGGTCGGCAAATTCAACGCGCCCTCATCATGTTTACATGGTTTGTTTTTATGATGAAGTCTTCATGCGGCCGATGTCATCGAACATCCGCCTAACAATTATGAGCCACAAAACCGACGAATAGGTCTTATGAAAACAGCCCAATTGTTTCGCCTATCGAGCCCGGCCTTTCAAAACGGCGACTATATCCCGCAAACTTACGCGTGCGACGGACGGAATATTTGCCCGGAGCTCGATATGGGTGGGCTGCCGGAGGGTACAAGATCGCTCGCGCTTGTTTTGGAGGACCCCGACGCGCCGAAAGGGACGTTCTATCATTGGGTTGTGTGGAATATACCGGCCGAGACCAAAATGATACCGGAGGCGTGCTCGCCGTTTGGCATCTCCGGTTTGAACAGCGCAGATGATGTCGGGTATGTCGGGCCGTGCCCGCCGACGGGAGTTCATCACTATGTTTTCAGGCTGTTCGCACTGAACAGTATGCTCGACATTCCCTCGGATAGCCGCGGCGAGGACCTGCTTAAGGTCATCGGGCGTCACACGTTGGAAGAAGCCCGGCTGGTCGGACTTTATGAAAGATCTAACTAAATCCGTCATTCGTGGGAACAGCCAACTGTCATATAAAAGTAAAAGTTTTTCCGGAAGCGCCGGAAGAGAGGGTGTTCAGAACCGACGAGAATTCGTTTCGGATATTTCTTCGTGAGCCCGCGAAGTCGGGGCTTGCCAATAGGCGCCTCTTGGAAGTTTTGTCGCTTTCTATCGAGCCGAAGCCGAAGAGAATGCGGATCGTCTCCGGCGAGCATTCGCCCTCAAAGATCATTAAGATAGAATATTAGAACTCATCAAAACTACCACATGATTTTGAGATGAGCTCTAGATGATGCGAGATGCAAATATCAAAGTGTAAAATGACAATGCAAAATGTTAGAATTGTAACAGCGGCACAAAAGTATTCCGCCAATATTTTATTTTGATTTTCTAATTTTATATTTGAAACATGCGACTCAACACAAAAGGCACTAATATCAGCCTTACTCCGGAGATCCAGGATTATTTGGAAAAGCGTATCGAAGCTGTGGGTAAGATGATCGATCTCGATAATCCGACCCTCATTATAGACGCAGAGCTGGGTCGCACGACAGGCCATCATCAGTCCGGCGATATATTTAAGGCGGAAATAAACATTGCTTACGATGGTGAGCACTGGCGGGCGGTTTCGGAAGGTTCGGACCTTTATAGCGCGATAGACGATATGAGGGACGAGATAGTCGAGGAATTGCGTTCATACAAGGGCAGACGGCGATCGCTTCTTAAGAGGGGCGGCGCGAGTATCAAGGCATTCATTAAAAAATTTTATAGGTAATTCGCTAAACAATGGAGAAAAGCAAAAATGTATGGGTATGGGTAGGCGGCATAGCGGCAGTATTAACGCTTGTCGTGCTTCTCGGCGCTCAAGTCGGCACTCAAGCCACGGGAAGCCAGGATCAATTAGAAACTGAAACAAATAAGCCAATGTCACAAACCTTCACTCAAGCGACTATTAGTACGAACATGGGCGACATTACCGTTGCATTTTTAGCGGATACGCCTCAGACGGTCGCCAATTTCATCAAACTTGCTGATCAGAAATTCTATGATGGGACGAAATTCCATCGCGTTATCAAGGACTTTATGATTCAAGGCGGCGACCCGAACTCCAAGGGTGAAGATAAGTCGCTCTACGGGCGCGGTGGACCCGGGTATACCTTCGCCGATGAGATAACCGAGGTTTTGCTTGAACGCGGCGTTCTTGCCATGGCTAATTCAGGACCGAACACGAATGGCAGCCAATTCTTTATTATTACCGCCGCGCAAACCCCATGGCTCCAGGGGAAGCATACGGCCTTCGGCAAAGTCATCGGCGGCATGGATGTCGTCGAGAAGATAAGCAATCTCCAGGTGGATCAAAACGACCTGCCCGTTCAGCCCGTTATTGTGCAGTCAGTTTTGCTTAAGTAGTAACCGTAAATGGACGACCCGCGAGCATCCGCTCGCGGGTCGTTATATTATTTATGGCCTCTCAAAAAATCCTGGTAGGACATTTCCCGTTTGGCCTCGGGAATGACGCGAAGCGGGACGAATCGGCCGGCCTCGAATTTGGCGGCTGTAATCTTGAGCCGCACGCCTCCCGACTTTTCTCTAAATGTAAAATATGCGCCGGGCGAATGAGATAAAGCCAGATATTTGAGCCAGGCCTCTCGGCCGCCTTCGGGGTCCAATGCTCCGTCGGTTTTTTCGAATTTCTTCGTAAAAGTTGCATGAGTATCGTTTTGAATTCTCAGTTTCGCTTCGCCATTCATAAGCCTCGGCAACTCATTGATCAGTAGTTTAGTGCCGGCCTTGAATAACTCAATCCCAAGCTCGATGAAAGAGCGGTCGGTATCATCGAAAGAAGATGAGGCTAGGATCGGACCGTGATCGACGCGCTCGTCCATCTTGATGACCGAAACGCCGCGCTCTTTTTCGTCTGCTAATATTTGGCTTTGTAGAGGCGACGGGCCGCGGTATTTGGGAAGGAGAGACGGATGGATATTGAAAGCGCCGATTTGGGCCAGACTGAGGATGTTTCCGGGAATTATTTTCCCATAACTAGCTACCACGAGGCACGTCGGTTGATAGGCCGAGATCGTTTCTTTCGCTTCTTCGTTCAAACGAACGGGTTGAATTATCGGAATGCCTCTTTTTTCCGCCCAGGTTTTCGTTTCAGGGTCGCGCGGTTGCATTTTTCGTCCGGCCTTCTCCGACGGAGCAGTTACGATGAGTTTCGGGATGAATCCCGATCCGGCGAGTTCGTCCAAAACCACTATCGAAAAAGTGGAACTGCCGAAAAAAACAAAATTATCGAGCGGATGAGACATCAAAGAATTGACCTAATTTACCTAATTTCTAATTAATCTAAACAGAAACTGAAATTGACCTAATTGACCTAATTCCTAATTAATCTAAATAAAAATTAAAATTGACCTAATTGATCTAATTTCTAATCAACCAAAATTCGGAAGCTCGACGTAAAAAAAGAACAGAAAAAGGGCTTACTGCGTTTTGGCGCCGCTTTGCCGGTTCTTCTCCCGCCACTTGACCCTCTCTTCGGGCGTCAATTCGACCAGATCCTTTGCCTTGTCGATGAATAGGATGCCGTTCAAATGGTCGGTCTCGTGCTGATATATCTGGGCAATGAGCCCGCTTCCGCCTCTCGTAAATTTATTGCCGAATTCATCGTAAGCTTCGATCGTAACCTTAACGCCTCGATGGACCTTGCCATATAGGTATCGGACGCTGAGACATCCCTCTTCCATCATTTTCTTTTCGCGGGAGATTTTCGTTATGACGGGATTAATATAGACCTCATCGGCCGGTACCGGCGTTTCGGGCGTCAGCGGGTCCTGCTTTTCGCCGCGCCGTTTAGCTTCGTCGTTACGGAAGATCAGTCTGGCTTTGCCGGCTATCACGAAAATGCGAAGCGATACTCCGATCTGCGGTGCGGCTATCGCCACGGCGTCACCCTCGCCATGCATGGTCTCTTCCATGTCGGCGACAATTTGCTGTATTTTAGCCGAGGTGATTTCCGAGGGAGGCACTTCGGAAGCCGTTTCCCGAAGCACTTTGTTCTCTTTTTGCACAATAGGCAGAACCATATTTACATTCTACGCATAATTTGACTTTGGTCAAAAATATTGACAGAGACGGCATCCTTAACTGAGAATGACAAAAGACTGTATAGAACCGATGCTCAGCGCCCA
>CAZYRJ010000034.1:0-2687 GCA_964649625.1 uncultured Candidatus Saccharibacteria bacterium | reverse complement strand
CCTGTATTTTAAACGAGGTGATCGCCAAAATGTGTACCTCCTTCGCTCTATCGCGCAAGACTTTTTGCTCCTTTTGAAGAATGGCTGTCGGCATACGTATTATTCTAACTATTATTTGACTTTGGTCAAAACTGTTATAAGATTTCTAAAAAGTTCTGATATGAACAAATCTGAATTCCCCAGCGAGCTCTTTGAAGCTCTCGGTAAAAGCCCCTCCGAACAATTGTCCACAGTGCTGATCAAGGGCGTGAACGTCAGGCGCAGAATTCGCAGGCTCAGTCTGCCTCATGTGGCTGAAATATGGACAGTACATTTGGAATCCGAAGATGGAGACCACGGCATCAATGGGATCGAGTTTTATGGCGAAAAGGACGAGGCGATTAAAATCCATCCAGAAAAATCTTCGTCTCAAGCGTTGTTCCGGCTCTGGTACAGGCCTGCGGATTATTTTGGACAAGAGTCTCTCCTCATGTCGAGGCGCCTGCAAAAGGATTTTCTCACTTCACTGCTAGTCCGAACAGTCAAAGAAATAGCCTTGACACTCGGTCTGCCTATCAAATAAAGCGCCCTGTGCGCTTTTTTCTAACTGAACAGCCTCTCGGGCATCACTTCTACGGCGCAATTTTGAGGCAAAGATAGGCACAGCTCGCGGAATTTGGCATCCGGCCAATTCTTGTTCTCCATCCGGAAGAACACCCTTTCTTCTTTGCTGTCACCCATGCCCTCGAAAAAAGTCGGCTGATACGCGGCGAACGACTCCTCGATCTGCTTTTGGATGGCGGCGTTCTTCGCATACGTTATCAAGACGAGCGTTCCGAACGGCGGATAGCGAAGTGACTTCCGAAGCTCGATCTCCCGCCGGTAGAAATCCGCCAGATTGGCATTCTCGCTCCATTTGATTATTGGCAGTTCCGGCTCGGCTGTCTGAATGGCGAACTTTATCGAAGCGAGGCTCTTGGCTCTCAAAATGAATCGGAGTGCGTTCTCATCGCCGGTATATTCAGGCACGCTTGTGAGGAGCTCGGGGAATATGACGAGAACGGCATCGATCTTTTCCGCAAGATATGAAAAAGAGATTTCGGTACCGATCAAAATACTGCCAGGAACTTCGAATTTACGCATCGCTTTGACAGCATCCGTTTCGGTTTTTATCGTGTCCCTGTCGAACCGGATGATGTCTTGCTTGGGGAAAAGTTCTTTGAGCTCGATCTCTATCTGCTCGGTGCCGATCCGGAATGGGATCAGGTCCCAGCTCTCGCAATGGCGGCAACGGATCATCGAGTCGGCTTCGTCGCCGCAGCGGTGGCAGACATAGACGGTTACGTCATCGGGCTTTTGGCGCTTCGCGCCGTGGAGGACCAAGGCCCCGCCGCAATTCTCGCAGAGCAGACCTTTGCCGCAGTTCCTGCAAATGGTCCGCGGCGCGAGCCCCCGCCGCGGCGATAGGATGAATTGCCTTTTGCCAGCCTCTCTGTTCTCCTTGAGAAATGCTATTGTGCCGGCCTCGATAGCTCGGACGGATTTACCGGTCTTATTGTTCGCGATGAAGACTTCCGTTTGAGCGGGGAAAAGCGGCCTGAAAGAAGCCTTGTTGTACTCGTAGGCTTCGCCATTCTCCAGTTTGTTGTATGTCTCGCTTCGTATCATGGAGTCGGCATATATGAGTTTGGCTCCGAGGGCTTTGGCATAGAAACGGGCAAAGACGCGGTAGTCTAAGAATGGCCGCGAATCTCTTTTATAATTTCTGGACGATTCGCGTTCAAGCGCAATGATGCCGATGTCGGTTCGAGGCAGGCCCATGAATTGGGGTGTCGTAACCGCGATGACAGGATGTTCACTCGTAAGGGCGGCTTGCCAGTCTCTGGCGAGGGCCGGTTTTGCCAGGCGTTGATGCAACAGGTAAGCATATTTTTCAACGCCTTTCTGAACTTCCTTGTGGGTTTTTATCGCTTCGGCAATGGTGGGTAGAACGATAATTATTGAACGTTTACCCGCGAATTCCTCTCGGGCCATTCGGCGGTAGGTGCCCATGCGGTCCTCATCGGCGCACTGCAGTACATAGGCCGCGTGCCCATTAAGTGTCTTTTCGCGGTCTTTTTCCGCATCGTAATCGAAGTTGAGGGCGCTTAATAGTCTCTTTGGCGGCAGAAGTGAGTGGAGGGTCAATCCCATAGCGCATCCGAAATAGGCGGCCGAGTTTTCCGCGGCGCTCATGAATGCGTCAGAAAAAAAACGCGCAGTTTTTAACAGCGATGCTTTTCTTATGGCAAAGGGTAATAATTTAAGTTCAGATTTGGCATCAGCCACGGAGCGTATCTCTTCGACTTTGGCTATTATCTGTCGAGATCGCACGGGAACCTCGATGAGGTCGCCTTCCTTGAACTGTTCACTCGAAAAATAGTACAGCCTTTCCTTATTAATTCCTCTTGAGATCGGGGTGACGGATAGGAGCCACATGACATTATCATAACCAACAACTAACAACTTACAACCTGCAGCGAAAGAATAATCGTTGCGGATCTGTTGACACTCATTTCGTTTTGCATACACTGAAGTTAGTAAAGGTAACCCAATATGAAAAGTCGAGCCGTTATCGTGGAGGAAGATGGGTTGTATACAATCATACTGCCAGAAGAGATCAAACCACAGCACGACCCCGTTTTGTTCGTTGAGGTGGAACATGAGCT
>CAZYRJ010000033.1:0-14316 GCA_964649625.1 uncultured Candidatus Saccharibacteria bacterium | reverse complement strand
CCCGCCTTGCTTTTCTTTGTAGATATAATTGTTGAGAGTGTAGAAGCCGACTACAACGCCGATCACCAAAAGCACCGCCATAAAACCGATGGCTCTGCCGGTAACAATCTTCTTGGATTCATGGCCGGATTATATCACGGGCGTTTATCCCAAATGGCCGTGGTCGTTGAATGTTGACAGGCGCAGTCGTTGGGCAAACTGCGGCCAAGATAGTTATAAAACATACATTCCCAAACATTGCCTTCAGTCCGGGTCAAGAGATTAAGGCGGATTTATGACCGAACCCCTTCATTGCTTGCAGGGCCGGACGCGTTCGAATTTGAAGTTTCTGAAAGGTCGCCCATGCCGATCTGTTTTTGGTCTGAATCTGCGATGGCCGCCGGCTCGGACTTCTGATCTTCAATTTGTCCTGGCGCAGTAACGGCTTCAAGGGCTTTCGCTTCGTTACCCATCACGATCTTGATGTTATCGACGAACTGTTTTCGTTGTCGCTCATTGCCGAACTCAAAGTTCTCCTGATCGAAAGTGACGCCTGTCAAAAGCACCTCGGGCGACCCTCCTTTTTCGATAAAGACATCTGCTTGCGAAAGTATGGCCTTCTCCACTTTAAGAGCCATCAATTCGCGGGCCTTTCTTTCGTTTTCGCTGAGTAGTAACCACTCGAGAAACCGAGCTAAGAGGCTTTTTTTGACCCGCGCCACGTAGCTTTCGACCCAAAGGCGGCGGGCTTCCACAAGCTGTACCTTTGATTCGATGATGATCTGCTGAATCTCTGCCTCGTAGTTCGGGTTTATTTCAACCACTTCCGAGCGAGCGATAACATCTATTGGCGACCCTTCAGGCACTCCCAGATATCGTTTTTCCATGAGAGCGAGATTTTGTTCGGCCTTTTGAAATTTTTCGAGAGAGTCGCTTAGCATATTTTCGGAATGGCTGCCGGTCTCCGTCGCCGAACCCAATTCTTGGCGCAGAGTTTCAAGTTGTCTTGTCGTGTTTAACGTTTCGGCCTGCATCACCCCCATCCGGTCCTTCAGGTCCAATACCTGTGAGTACTCGTTGCCGACGTATTCAAGTTCAAGCGCCTCGGGATTTTTTTCGTCCCCCCCAGCGTTTGGACGTTCCTGTGCCTCAGGATCAGCTTCCATCGATGGTTCGTGTGATTCATTCGCCGGGGCCTCAGCTCCCGTAAATTGTGGGATTTCTTTCATAAAAATTGAATGAGAAATAACGTATAGAGTATAGCTCTAATGTGATTAATAGCCACTTTTATTAAGAATCATGTCTTAGCATTAAATATTGCGAAATATTCCGGTTCTTTCTCATACACTAATTATTCACTATAGGAAAAATCTAGTGTATGGGGGCTTTTTAAGCCAGCGATAAGTGGTTCGTTTCTAGTCATTCCAAATTCAGTGTGTTGCCGCGACGTTCCATTTTACAAAGTAATACGACTGTTCGGATATGACCCTGGACGGAGTCCGTGATGGAGAAGATTCCGAGATAGGATAATCTTCCGGAAATTCAGTTTTTTTAGGGACGGGCTACTCGCGGGGTTCGATTTCGATCGACTTCAGTGTGTTGATGGCTTCTTGCCATTCGATGTCGTCTCGGGTTCCGCTCCAAAGTATTCGATGGTTTTCCGTCAGGGGATCGCAGCGGTCGGCGGCTGTCTCCCTGTCATTTGCGTCAACGCAACGGCTCGTGAGGTCCGGAATATATACGCGAGCCCAGATAAATCCGAACTCCTGCCAGCCTGAGGGTTTATCAACCGGTTGAATGTAAGCGGCAAATGGCTTGCCGTTCTCGAGCACGAACATAATAGAATTAGTCGCGTTGAAGCCCGGATCAAAATCGAGCTGGCGTGTCGGTGCGATAAGACCTTCGGTTGGAACTCCGGCGGGGAATATTGAAACATTGGTTACGTTGTTGTGGTGAATGTAGGGAGGAGGCGTTGAGGCGGCGGTGGGTTTGTACACATTTATTATCGGCGTAAGTCCGTATTGGACGGTCGATGTCGCGAGCCAATCATTTGGATATGGCAGGGTTATGCCATAAGTGTCGTTACTATACTCTTTCAACGCACTCTGTTGCGGTTGGACAACGGGCGAGCTTTTTTCGGGGCTGAAAATAACAAAACCGCCTATCGCGAGAACAATGACGACTATTATCCAGAGCAATTTTTGCATGACTATTCGTAGTATTACGGAGAGTTATTAAAAACGTAACCGACAGCCTTTCAATTTTGCCTCATGAAAATGAAAAATCGATAAAGAACATCGTATTACCATACTTGTTAAATAAAAGGCCGCTTCGGAATGTCCGAAGCGGCTGAATGAACTTTGATCAAGCAAAGAGCAGAGCTCTTTCGCGTTCAATGCGCCGTTTGTATTCGACGCACGTTTCCATCAGTGTCGCGTGCTCGCCACTGCCGACGATTCGGCCTTTATCGAAGACCAGGATCTGGTCGGCGAATCGAAAAGCGGAAAGGCTGTGAGCGACGATGATGCCGGTGCGTCCCTGCATGGCCCGGCGCATGTCTTTCTGGATGATCTCGATACGTTCTGGGTCGAGCGCATTTGTAGCTTCATCGAAGATTATGACGGCGGGTTGTTTTGCCAGGGCTCTGGCGATGGCCACTCGCTGGCGCTGGCCGCCGGAGAGCTGGATGCCATTTTCGCCGATCCAAGTATCGAATCTGGCTGACCCGAGCCGGTCATAGAATTCGTCAATACAGGTCTGGCGTGCCAGCTCATCAAGCTGTTGTTCAGTTACGCGATGGCCTTCGCCGTTAAGACCATAGACGATGTTGTAGCGGAGTGTGTTGTCCCATAGTTTGGCTTCCTGCTCGACACAGCCTACGTGCCTTCTCCAATGGATGGGGTCGAGCAGTCTGAGGTCGTTGCCGTCGATGATGATCTGTCCGATGTCCGGGTCGTAGCCTCGAAGAAGCAGATTGATTATGGTCGACTTGCCCGAGCCTGATGGTCCGACCAATGCGCAGGTTGTCCCTGCCGGTATCCGAAACGATACATTTTCAACTGCCTGTGCGTGTACGGCCTCCTCTACGTCGCCGTCATCTTCCTCGTCAGCCGGTTTACCGGTCTTGAAGCTGGGATATTTGAACGAAACGTTCCTGAACACGATATCCCCACGATATTTGGGCGGTCGAATAGGATTTTTGACCGTGATAACGGCCGGCGGTATTTCCAAGAGGTCGAAATACCGGCTGACCTGTACCCAGTAGCGGGCGATGTGGCGTTGCATTGAGCCAATGTTGTTAAGCGACATGAATGCCGCCATCGACCAAGCCATGGCCGTTACAAGATCGCCCGGCGTGACGGTTTTCCATTGGACAAGGTAAATGCCCGTCAAAAATACTGCCGCCTGGCCGAAGGACGAGAAGGGCTCACGCATCCAGGTCACTTTGTCGAAGTATTTAAACCATATCGCCTTGCCCTTACCGCTATAGTCCTTGTACCTGCCCCGGTATTCGTTGATCGTCCTTGTCTCTTGGCTGTGGACGATGACCATTCGGATGTATTTGATTATTTCCGAATAGATCGTGCCGATCTCGTTGGCCCGCTTGTAGTGCTTTTTCATTTCCGGAAGCAGGCCTCTGTTAATGAGAATGCTCGAGGTGATGAAGCCTACGACACTTACCGCTGTGATGACGCCTAACCAGACGTTGAGGATGAGAAGGCCGGTAACCGCGATCAGCAGTTTGAGAAGAGCAGGGATGACACCGAAGATGGTGACATCGACCAGGTCGTTCAGCGCCGATTCGCCCCTCTTGATGATGTCGTGTTTGTAACCCGAGTTGCTGTTCGTTATTTGTCCGAGCGACAGCTTGAAGATACCCGGAAGGGTGAGCTCGCATGGGATGTGGCCTTCGACGTCGAACGAGATCTTGCCCGTTTGATGCCTAGCGTGCCAGTATTCCACTACATTCTTGAGCAGGGAGAGGAGCAGCATGATTATCACGTACTTGAGCATCGTGCTCGCTTGTTCCCCCTGGTTCAGGCCGTCGATAGCCTTGCCGTAGAAGATGGGCGCAAACATCGAAAGTGATTGCGCGAACACTACTATGAAAGCGAGCCCGATAAAGGCCCACTGAAACGGACGGTAAGCCTCTCGAATTTGCGAGAAGCGCTTGCTGTTAAGGTGCATCTTTTCCTTTCAGTTAGTTGTTTTCAGAGCGGTCTAGATTCTAGCATTAAAAACAGGCTTCGTCAACGGCCGAAGACCGAAGACTGAATTTGCAACCTAATTGCACAGGTCTCATTTTTTCAAAAACTGAAACATCGAATGGTCGGGTTTTTCGGCATTCTATTCTTGCGGTGCCACTCCTTGTTTATCTTCTTTATCCTCGAGTTCATGGACTTCCAGACGGGGTTCTTCAACTAGGCTTTCACTAGGGGCGAAGCCGTAGAGTCTCCGCATTCTATTTATGAGTTCGTCTGCCGATTCCGGCGAGGCCCGCTTTATGCAGTCGACGGCTTTTTGGATGTGGTCGCCGGTCAGTTGCTCGTCGTCCGTTTCGGAACCCAGGGCCTCAATGGTGTTATTGACCAAAGCTACTTCCTCCGCGCTCAAGATATGGTCTGTTTTGGCTTTTTCGAGCACCGAACCGAGTTCGTTCAAAAAAGCTATCTCGGTATTTTCGGATTCCGGATTAACTGGTGATCGAGGTGTGTCCATACGAATCAAAATAGATTGTTAATATACATAGTGTAGTACTTAGAGAACTATCTGCAATGGCCAAAGGGGATAGGAGGCCAGACGGCAAAAACAAAACCCTGCAGATCTCTCTGCCGGGTTTGTCAGATTAGTCTATGAAGGTCAGGGCTTTGCCTTTCTTGGTACCTCTTCCGGTTCTCCCGATGCGGTGAACATAGTCATCGTACGTAGCGGGCAGATCGAAATTGATAACATGACTGACGTCGGCGATGTCGAGGCCTCGCGCCGCGACATCTGTTGCCACCAGGACTTGAAGCGCGTTCCCTTTGAAGGACCTAAGTGCCCTCTGGCGGTTGGAGTGGCTTTTGTTTCCATGAATGGATTCGGCCTTGAAGCCTCTTTGGAGCAATTCTCGCGAGAGTCTTTCGGCTCCGTGTTTTGTCCTTGCGAAAACCAACACTTTGCTGAAATCTTTTTGATTTAGCATGTTGTGCAAGACATCGAGTTTTTCTCCAGTTTTGACCCGGACCACGTCCTGGTCCACATTCTTTGCCGTGTCGCCGGTCTTGACCGAGATCCGGACAGGTTCGCGCAGAAATTCTTTGATGAGTTTTTCCACTTCAGACGAAAGTGTGGCTGAGAAGAACAAGGTTTGGCGTTCCTTCGGGAGAAGGGCCGTGATATACCGAATGTCGCCGATGAAACCCATATCGAGCATCCGGTCGGCTTCGTCTAAGACGAGCGTTCGGAAGTCCGCGAGCCTTATCATTCTTCGCTCGATGAGGTCTTTGACCCTTCCCGGCGTGCCGATAATAAAGTTATGCCGTCTGCGCAGTTCGCCGATCTGTTTGACGATCGATGCGCCGCCGACGCAACAGACTGAGTAGATGCCCATGCCTCTCGCGAAGCCTTTGAGCTCCTCGTCGATCTGGATGGCCAGCTCGCGCGTCGGAACAAGTATCAGCGTCATTTCGCGGTTCTGGCGGATGACCTTGTCGATCAAGGGGATAAGGAAGGCCGCGGTTTTTCCTGTTCCGGTATTGGCGATGCCGACGAGGTCCAGGCCTTTCAAGACGTGCATTATGGCGCGGTCCTGGATGGGCGTTGGAGCCTGATAATTTTTGGCTTCGATCGAGCGTTTAAGTGCCGCGTCGATGGGGAAGTCTTTGAAATTATGGTCGGGTACGAATACCGATGTTTCCTCCGTTATGACCGCTTTATTGATAAAGCGGGAAGGATTTATCCGTTCGCCCCCTCTGCCACCCGGACCAAAATTTCGGCGCGGCCGGCTCTGAAAACTTCTGCGGCCGCCACTAAAAGATGGCCGGATCGATTTGAACTTGCTCTGTGAATACATAGCTTAATCTATAACCTCGGTCATTAAATAATGCGACCGTTATTCTCGAAAGTTTTAGATAAGCCAAAGCTTGGCGTTTAGGGCGCGCCCTAAACGAAAACCATTGAGATTCAGTTATGACTCTATGATACACGAAAAGATATTTTTTGTCAAGGCGATAAGTCGATAAGTCATCAAACGGCCAATAGCCAATCCACCTTGAAAATGATACTTATTTCGAATAAAGTTAGCAGATAAAGCAAGAATTATTTATCCGAGTCGGCACATCAATTTAAGATCTGGATGTGATAGTCCGGCGGAGCAGTTCTTAGCATCGCTTCGATCTCAGAGAGCCCCAGCAAGCCTTTCTGAGCGCCAACTTGCTGGACCACGGACATCGAATTGACGGGGCAGTACAACAAAGCCTCCTCGGGAGTTTTGCCAAGCGTAAGCATGGAGACCAGCGTGGATGTAAAGGCGTCGCCGGCGCCTGTGCGTTCGTATGGCGGCTTTGAGTCCGGATAAGTCGGTATAAAATACTTTATTGAACCGTCAAAAAAATAGGCTCCACGTTCGCCATCGGTTACCAAAACCATTTTAGGCCCAAGGGCGGCCAGCTTGCCGAGCAAAAATCTGAAATCGTCGGAGTCTGTCGCCAATATTTTCTTGGCCTCTTTTTTATTGACCGCGAGTAGAGCGGCTCTTCTGTAAAGTCGGATCAGTTTTTCCGTGCCGAGGCTGATTTGATGGGTTCCGGGTTGAAACGCGACTTTGATGGCCGGATGGTCCTCCAAATATTTTATAGCTTGTTCGTGGTAGGCCTCGGAGTTCGGCCCGATCGAGCTGAAATAAACCCATTTGGGTTCACCGATGTCTGGGAACTTGCGGTCATAGTCGTGGTGCTTGATGAGGATGGTACGGTCATCTTCGAACCACAACACATAGTGGTAGTTGCTTTCTCGGCCCTCCTGAACGGATATGAGATCGGTCGCGACGTTCTCCCTTTGAACGACCTGAAGGCACTTTTCGGCGCACTCGTCATTTCCCAAATGGCTGACCAATGCGCTTTTTAATCCAAGCCGAGAAGCGCCGATCGCGGCGTTGGTGCTGTTTCCGACGGCATGCAAGACCTCGACGAATTCGTAGGGAATTTTATCGCCGAAGCCCATGCACAGCTCTTGATTGCCATGATCGATATCGCAATGAGCCCCGGGTTCGCTTAGCCGGATAAAAGCATCTGTGGTCATGTCCCCGAGGGCAATAAGATCAAAGTTTGCCATAAAAATATTATACCCTACCAGAAGATTTAAAAAAAACGCGTTTGAAAATCTAATTTTATCAGGTTTTAGTCGGCATGTGTTATAATTGAGCAATGAAAAGTTTGCGCGATCGAATTTCCGAAACGGCGAGCCTCCATAAAGCGCTCGGTCATTTTAATTTTGGAACGGCGGAGATGCTCCGAGGTATCGTTTTGGCTTCAGTCGAAGTCGCGGTCCCGGTTATCGTTGGTGTCTCTGAGGGAGAGCAAGATTTTATAGGCGTAAAGCAAGCCAGAGATTTGGCTTTCAGCCTTCGGGATCAGCTAGGGGCTGAGATATTTCTCAATGCCGACCATACGAAATCTTTTGAACGAGCGAAGGAGGTCATTGACGCCGGATATGACGCGATCGTAATGGACGCCTCGGCCCTTTCTTTCAACCGGAACGTCGCAGTCGTCAAACAGGCTATCCAGTATGCCAAAGAAAAGGGTAGGGATATCATTATCGAAGGCGAACTTGGTTTTATCGGCACTTCCTCCGAAGTTCTCGATTTTCTGCCACCCGGCGTGCCGGTCGAAGAAGCGAAAATGACTAAACCTGAGGAAGCAAAGAAGTTTATCGAGGAAACGGGTGCCGACCAGTTAGCGCCAGCGGTGGGCAATGTCCATGGAATTGTCGGGCCGGAAGGCAACCCTAAATTGTCGATCAAACGGATCGCCGAAATCCGCTCGGCTTGCGGCGTTCCTTTGGTTTTGCATGGCGCGTCGGGTATTTCCGAATCAGATGTTCGAGAAGCAGTCCGGGCCGGCTGCGCGACCGTTCATTTCAGCACTGATCTAAGGCTGGCTTTTCGGAAATCTTTGGCGGCATCGCTCGCCGAGTCTCCGGATGAAGTGTCTCCGTATAAATACATGCGCGAGCCGATCAAGGCTGTTAAGGAGGTGGTTAAATCAAGACTTTCTTGGCTTGGCTGATTTGTCGCGCGTTTAGCTAGTGTAAAATATAATATATAGAATGGTGGACGTTGATTTCGAAGAGCCTGAATGGCAGCCCAAAAGAGGGGATGTAGATGACCCGGAGAATTCCAGAGTCGTCGATAAGCTACTTCGCTCGGGTATAGCCAATAATCCGAAGCAGGCCAATATGTATCTCATCGGCGCCGTCGCTTTTCTGTTGGTTTTGGCGCTCATTATCTTCGCCTGGACAAAGGGTTGGATTTAGGTATGTTTTAAAGGCAAGCCAAGAGACGCTCGCTCTATTGCTTTTTTGACGATAATCTTTATACTGTATGGCTACGCAATGACACTGACGCTTACAGCTGAAAAAAGGGACGTAAAAATAAAGCCGGCAAAGCTGGCCGCCGCTGGCAAGATGCCTGCCGTTTTTTACGGCAAGAAGACCATCTCGACGCCCATTACCCTGCAACTCGCTGAATTCCTCAAGGTCCTCAAAACGGCCGGAGAATCGACCGTGTTGGAGATCCATTTGGGAAGCGAGGTTCATGAATGCCTTATCACCGATGTCTCGCGGGACCCGATAAAGGACGTTCCCCGCCATGCCGATTTTTACGTTTTCGAGAAGGGTCAAAAACTGAAGCTCAAGGTGCCGATCGAATTTGTCGGAGTGGCTCCCGCCGTTAAAGATCAAGGCGGAGTATTGGTCAAGGTTATGCATGAATTGGAGATCGAGTCTACACCGAAAGACCTTCCGAAACAGATCGAAGTGGATATTTCGTCGCTTGTGAATTTTGAAAGCCAGGTTTTGGCCAAAGACATTAAGTTGCCGAAAGGCGTGGAGCTCGTCTCGCTTCCTGAAGAGGTTGTTGCCTCCGTTTACGAGCCGAAAGAGGAAAAAATTGAGGAGACTCTGGCACCGGATCTGTCAGCTATAGAAGTTGAGAAGAAAGGCAAGAAGGAGGAAGAAGGAGGAGAAATTGCGCCAGGAGGCACGGAAAAAGCCGCACCGGCTAAAACGGCAGAAAAAAAATAATTTTTATGAAACGATCCTCGACGGGGATCGTTTTTGTAATTGTCCCCGCAGAGGTTATTTCTGGTACAATAATGCCGTGCCTTACCCATTTTTTAAACGGTTTGTATTGGCTTGCCTGATTTTCGGGCTTGGTTTGCCTATCTGGGCAGGCGCGGAAGCTCCAATATCAACGGATGGGTTAGATGCGGTCTCCAAACGGCAAGCTGAATTGCAGGCGGAACTCGACGCGACCAATAAAGAAATTGAACATTGGGCCAGTGTCATGTCCGAAAAAACACGTGAATCGACATCACTCGCCAGAGATGTGGCCATTTTGAACGCTAGGATCGAGTCAGCTAAGGCAAAAATAAAGGCAAAGAACATTAACATACAGCAATTGAGTAAGGATATAGGCGTCAAAGCCGACAAGATCGAATCGCTTGAGGAAAAATTGGACAGGGAAAAGGCCTCGCTCGCCAAGATAATGCGTCAATCGGACGAACTTGAGAATCAGACTATCGCTGAATTTCTCTTGGCCGACAAGAAATTTTCCCAATTTGTGGCCGACCTTGACGCTTTTTACACGGTTAAGTCTGCTCTGAATCGGTCTTTTATCGAGGTTAAACAATTGAAAAATTCTGTCGAAGCGGAAAAGGATGTGCTCGATAAGCGCAAGGTCGCGGAAACGGACGCGAGAAAAGTTATCGAAGCCGAACAGCGGCAGATCCAGAAAAGTGAAGCCGAAAAGAAAAGCTTGCTCGCAATAACCAAGGGTCAGGAAAAGGCCTATAAGATCGTGCTCGATGAGAGGCAGAGGAAGGCGGCCCAAATTAGGACAGCTCTTTTCTCTTTGCGCGACACGGCCGCCATTCCATTCGGCACAGCCTATAATTTTGCCATTGAGGTGCAAAAAAAGACGGGTGTTCGGCCTGCTTTCCTCCTGGCGATTTTGACTCAGGAGACGAATCTCGGGGAAAATGTTGGCCAATGTTTGGTCACCAATTTTACGAGTGGGGATGGGGTCGGCAAAAATACGGGTACGCCTATTCGCGGCATAATGAAGCCAAGCCGCGACATCAAGCCTTTTTTGGATCTGGCAAGCCGCTTGGGTTTCGATCCGAAGACCAAACCCGTGTCGTGTCCTCAACCGGGCGGTTACGGCGGGGCTATGGGACCGTCGCAGTTCATTCCTTCGACGTGGGCAATGTTGGAATCTCGCATCGCCAAAGCCTCCGGCGCGGCCACGCCTGACCCGTGGATACCGCACGACGCTTTCTTTGCCTCCGGCATCTACTTGTCGGACCTCGGCGCCGGAGCGGGCGGTTACACGGCGGAGTGGAACGCGGCGGCCAAATATTACGCCGGCGGCTCGAGCGGATGGCAAACCCGCGGGCGCACTTACGCCAACAGCGTTACCAAGATCGCCCAAAATATCCAGGAGAACATGATAGATCCTCTCCAAAATTACTAATCGACATGCGAGCCATTAGATCCATTCTGATTTATTTCGTATTGCCAGCCGCTATTTTGTGGAGTATCTATTACCTGGGGTGGGGCGCGGCGGGAAGGGGCGATGCGGCGCTCATTATGCGGAACACTGAGGCGGGGAGCCTAGGAAAGATCAGCCAGCTCTCGCCCGCGGTTACCCGCAGTGTTGCTTTGTTGAACCAGTCAGCCTCCGATGCTACAATTGCCAAAATCTACACGGATTGCGCCTGTGTTTCGGTTGAACTGCCGCTTGCCGACCGTGTTTTGGGCCCATTTGGCGTGCCAACGGAGCAGAACACGAAACCTCTTGGCGTTATCATCGTCCCAAATGGCGTTGTGCGGATCAACTTTACTTTTAGTCCAAGGGGACAGCCGGTTAAAATAGTCGAGGCCACGATTTTCGTTGAGACAAAAGACAAGAAGATAACAAAAGTGCCTATCAAAGTCGAAGTCGTCAGATGAAATCTTTAATTAAACCCATAATCATATTTGCGGCGCTCATCGCGACCATCGGGGCGGCTTTTTGGTTCTCGGCGAACGGTTTTACGCCCATCGATACAAACGATCCGATCTTCATTCCGGTCCTTATCGCCTCCGCGCTCGTCGATAGTGTAAATCCTTGCGCTTTTTCCGTGCTTCTCATCACGGTGGCATTCCTCGCGAGCCTCGGGATGGAGCGCAAGAAGGTGTTACTGCTCGGAGCATCTTACATTTCCGGCATATTAGTAGTTTACGTGCTCATTGGATTAGGCATGCTTCGCGTTCTCGATATTTTCGGGGTCCCGCATTTTGTCACGAATTTCGGCGCCGGCATCCTTCTTTTCTTCGGCAGCTCGCAGATTCTTTCCTATTTCTACCCCCACTTTCCGATAGAATTCAAGATACCGGAATTCATCAAAGGCCGGTTGGCAAAATTGATCAAAGAGGCGAGTCTCCTGGCCACGTTTTTTTTGGGAGTTCTTGTGGCACTTTTTGAATTTCCCTGTACCGGCGGCCCGTATCTTATGATATTGGGTCTTCTCCACGATTCGCAAACGTACGGCTCCGGTCTTCTTTATCTTTTGCTCTACAATTTGATATTCATAGCCCCGCTCGTCGCTATTTTGCTTTTGGCGAGCGACAAAACCCTTTTTGCCAGGGCCGAAGAGTGGAAAAAGAAAGCGGCCGGAAGAGGCAAGCTGTTTAGCGGTTTAGCTATGATATTATTAGCCCTCGTGATATTCTGGGTCAACTAATTTTTAAAGCTTATGGACCAATACAAAAAAGAAGATTTTGTTAAGCTTGTTGAGCGGTTGCGTAAGGAGAAAGGGGCGGATCTATCCATGGCCGAGGACCTTTCGATCGGCGTTATGAATCTCATCAGCCTCGAGGAGCATTTTTTCTTCACTGCCGAAAAAACCGGCAAGCCCGAATATTTCGATACTGCCAATGAGATCCGCGAGGTGCGAAAAGTGGCACTTAAAACCTTGGTCGGGACCCACGAAGGCGAGACCTGGTGCGCAACCAAGCATCTTCTCGCCGCGACGATGCGTTTGATCGAAGTTGGGACAAAATTTCAGTCCGACGGCAAGAAAGATGAGGCCAAGGAAATGTTCGATAAGGCGTACAAAATCTACTCGATATTTTGGGCGCTTCGCCTCAAATTGATCTCGGTCAAGGACATCAGAAAAGAAGATGAGAAGGACGATAAGCCTTGGACGATGGAGGATCTGACCACTAAGCTTGCCGATTGTTGCAAGGAATAAAAATTAATATTGAATTTTATGGACAAAGGTTCTAAGAATTTTTTGATCGCTGTGGTCGTTATCGTTCTGGTGTTGGTCGGCATATTTTTGCTTCCTAAAGGGGAGAGCGCGAAGTATTCCAATTTGGACAGTTTTGCGCAATGTTTGACCGATAAGGGGATAAAGATGTATGGCGCTTATTGGTGCAGTCATTGCAAGGCACAGAAAGGGTTGTTCGGTTCATCCTTCAGCAAGATAGATTACGTGGAATGCACAGAGAAGGTCAATGAGTGCAAGGTGGCGGGCATCGAAGGCTATCCCACCTGGGTGTTTCCGGATACGGAGCAAGGCACCACTACGGTGAAGGGACAAAGATTTTTTGGCGAGACGTCGCTCGATACATTGGCTGACTATAGCGGGTGCACGCTGGAACCCAAAGCGATTCAGTAAGGTTCCATCCTGACGCCTGGAAGCGGCTATAACGCAATGCGGGAAAAAGCTTCTACTTTGGTCGTCTCAAGATACTTGAGTGCAATTCATCGGTTCGATAGCCACTGCCCATCATGAGTTTTATGGGCCAATCGAGCTTGGGAATCTCTTTTTGCAGAGCTTCAAGAAGCTGGTATTGGTCGTAGCCGGCGCAGATGATGTCGGGTCTGAATTTTTTGAGCGACGCCCAGTTTTTTATTTCCCTGTCTCCTGGGGCGATGACGTCGGCGATGTTTTCGCCGTGAAGCGCATCGACTCTCTCCGGAAGCGGCTGGCGCGGCAAGCTGCCTTTAAGTTTTTTTACGATATTGTCGCGCGAAACCAGGACTATCAGCCTGTCGCCTTGGCTTTTGGCCGAGCGCAGAAAATAGCGGTGGCCGTCATGAAGGCCATCGAATGTTCCGAAGACCATAACGGTTATAGGGCGGCTGTTGTTGTCATTCATATCTCCAAAATAGCACTTTTTATTAAAAGCACTAGGGCAACAAAAAAATAAAAAAACCGCCGTTGGGAAAACGCGGTTGGAGTGAGACTAGTTAGGCGACTTCAGCGGTCAGATAACTGGCGAGAGGGCCGCCGTGCAAGCTGTTCCACTGTTCTAGATCAAGACCTTTGAGGCCCATGCGGGTGATGCCGCCGAATTGAACATGTTGCCACTCACCATCCCTTGGCCCTTTGAGCGGGTGGAGAGAGCTGCAGGTTAGGTAGGGACAATCAGGCTCAATATCGATCCAGTGAACCCGCTCGACTTGGAGGATGATAGCCTTGTTGTTTTTACCGGTTACGATGATGCGGGTCCCTCTTTCCGCCTGGCCCTCAATGGACAGTTTATGAACCAGGGTAATCATCGCATCCTTTGAGTAAAGAACGACTTTGTATTTTCTCATAGTTTGGTGGGTATGATTGTTCTTCGGCCACCCTATATCCCTTGGCCTTTTTATGCAACATCGACTACAATAAAATTGCCAAAGAACGGGCTCGTTCAAAAGCGGAGCCTTAAAATAGGAGAATGCTGGAGACCGCGAAATAGACGAGGAGGCTAAGCGAGTCCTGGATAATAGTTGCGAGAGGCCCTGAGCCGAGGGCAGGGTCGGCATGTTCCTTATAAAGAAGGCTTGGGATGAAGATGGCCAAAATGGGTGCGAAGGACAGGTTGATGAGCATAGTGACGGCTATGGTCATGCCGATTGCCGAAGATTGGAGCCAATAAGCCGCGACGAGCCCGAGAACCGTGCCGGAAATAATGCCCAGACTACAGCCGATGATGCTTTCCTTGAGGATATATCTTCCCAAATGTATCTTTTTTCGTTCCGAGAGCTCTCGAACGTAAATGGTCTCCGTTTGTGTTCCAAGTGCGTCGCTAAGGTAAACGATT
>CAZYRJ010000032.1:14066-14490 GCA_964649625.1 uncultured Candidatus Saccharibacteria bacterium | reverse complement strand
CACCGACAAATCCGGGATCAGACGGTCAAACCCACGACCCCACAGAAGGTCGTTGACCTTCAAGATGCAACCGCTGGTACGAAGGGGATCAATCACCGTGAGTACATCCTCCCAATCTTTGCCGTCGAGAGCAACGATGATCGGATTTTTCTCCTCGGTCGCGGGATCACACCTTTTCATGACGCCGCTCGTGATGAGGTGCTTCCGCACGTCATGGAGGGTCATTCCCGCCCAAACGTCTTGATGGATGTTCGCCGCGGCAAAAGCCTTGCGCCACCCCTGCTGCCGATCAACCAAAACGACGATGGGCATCTTTTGGATTGGCAACCCGGCCAGTGTCCTGAAAGGCCCTTCCTTGGAAAGACCCGTAGTGATTACATCGTCGATAAGCGGCACTCGTTCACCCTGCCTGACAACGCCAATC
>CAZYRJ010000032.1:0-14056 GCA_964649625.1 uncultured Candidatus Saccharibacteria bacterium | reverse complement strand
GTATGGGAGCCCCAAGGCTTGCGACAAAGGCCCGGCAAAACAGCTGACCGAATCGGGAATCTCCGCGAACCGATCCGCACGCAGGCGTGAAAGAGGGTTGGCGTACACTTCAGCCAAGTAGTGCGGCGCGCACGGATGACTCCTCCCATTGCGAAGGTTAATGTAAATGTCCGTTTTTCCTCCAGCCTTTAACGGCAGAGTCCGTTTGTTGTCCCATTTGATTAGCTCGCAATCGAAATTGACCAACTGATCGAGCACCTCTCCTTGCTCCCACGGAGCAAGCCAGCACGAACCATCGTTCTGATACATATGATTATTTCCGCAATTTTGTTTTTTGAGATGTCGAGGTTCCAACCTCAACATAACTACCGGAACTCAACCTACCACAGCATTAACAAAAAACAAGCCGAAGGCTTGTTTTTTAAGAGTTTTCCTTTATATCGCCTGCCGCGCCAATCTCACCGGCAACGCTTTCTCCCTCCCTCAATAGCGCTTGGATTTCTTTATTCCGCGAGGGCTCGGGGCCTCCAGCCTCGTGATATTTGAGCTCATAACTGTATAAGCCTTCCTTACGCAACCATATCGAAAACTCTTTCACGTCTGCAAAATTGCTGAATAGGTCAACACCGAACTGGTCGCGCAGGCTTCTAGCCGATTTTATCGCGCGAGCCCATGCGTCCCTCTCGTGCGGTGCCATCAACGATAACGCTTCTTTTTTATCGGCTTCGGTGGCATCTGTCGAAAAAACTGTCGCATAGAGCTCCTCGATCTTTTCCAGATCGGGGTTCTCTTCAAAAAGAATTGAATGGCCCATTTCGTGCAGTAGAAGAAAAACATCTTTTGGGTCGTTAAAAAAATCCCGAGTCAGCACTATACGCCCCCTCTGACTTTGCGCGTATCGTTTCAAATCGTCATGCCCGGGACCGACAATAGCGAACTCAAATCGTTCTTCGCCTTCTTTCCGGCTGATCAAATCGGCCAGGTCGACCAATTACCATCATTTGACTCAATCAGAAATTTGACCGGGGTCTGCGGCCATTGGCGTTCGCTTTCTTTGCTATAGGCAACAAGCTTCTTGGAGTTGGCTTTGTCCAACCATAGAGAAAAGCTTTCCTTTTCTACAAGATCCTCGGCTCTATGCTCGAAGTTTTCCATCTTTCGGGGTACCCGGTAATGCTCCGGGGCCACATGCACCCCATGCATGTATACTGCTTTTATACTATACCCCGTATTAAAAAATCGGCGATAATGGATTCGCCTCTACACTATATTTTACAGCATCTTTCGATGCAAGTCTTCGAAAAATTGGGATCAATACTGCCTAAGAGACCTGCCTCCCCCGAACAGAACCCAGGGCGCAACTGCTCTCTGCTATTTATAAGTGTGCTATAGCATATTTATAAATAGCAGTAAAAATGTAAGACGCAAAACATAAAAAGCCGGGCGCGATAGCTCTGCGGTTAAAATCAATAACTCATCTTTTTTTCATCCGACCCGAAAAAAAATTCACAAATATTTAACCGCCTCAACAATATTATGTGCGGGCTCATCCGAGGATGGAGAAAGCGCGAGCTCCTTCGAACTTGGCCCCGGGCCCGAGTGTTTTAAGTGCGCTTAAAAGATCGGGTTCGGGACTAAACCCGAATAATCATCAAAGGTCGAATTTCGTCAATTCCTTAAAAGGAAATTTTCAAATTATTAAAAATAAGTGCCCGAAGTTCACATTACGAACGGAAGGCAATAACAAAAATAAGCATGAAAAAATTTGTCACAATTCTTGCAACCGCAACAGCTCTTCTTCCTATCAGCGTCGCTTTGGCCGACACGGACTGGAGCTCGATAGTCATCAGCAACTCGAACTATGCCGAGGTAGCTAACGTCGTTGAGATCAGCGCCTCGACCGGTGGCAACACTTCGATGGGCGGATCAGCCGCGACTGTGGTATCAGCCACGGGTGATGAGAATTCGAACGGCGACAATAGCTCGTCAGGAGGCACGGGCGGTGAGATTACGACCGGCGACGCGGAAGTCATCGTTGATATCGCCAATCTTCTGGGCTCGAACGACACGACTGCAATTAGCCCGTCGGAAGCCGACGCTAGCGAAGTTGTCGTCGCCAATGCCAACGAGGCCGCTTTGGCTAACGTTGTCGCGGCCGCGGTAGAAACCGGCTTCAATGACACGACAGCCGGCAGCGCTGCAACAGTCTTAGCGGCTGACGGCGAGGATTCTTATAACGGCGGCAATAGCGCGTCAGGCGGCATGGGCGGCTCGATCACGACCGGTATGACCTCACTCTCCGTCTCGATCGCCAATCTTCTGGGCTCGAACATCACTCGCGTCAATCATCACCCCGAGGAATAGTTTTTTCTCCGGAAATCAAAGTGCTCCGTCGGCCGCGGAAGCGTCCGACGGAGCACAAAGGGGTGACAAGCCAACGCAACGCTACCCACATTATCAAATACCTTATTACAAACATGGATTTATATAATTCAAGACGAACGATATCGCGTTCGGTATTCCAAAGCGTAGCGACTGCGTTGTTGGTTGTCGCCTGCTTTAGTTTCGGATTGTTCAGCATCGCAAATGCCCAGACAGAAACGACTGATACGCCATCGACCGAAACCGCGACCCAAGAAAGCCCGGCCGCAGACGACACGCCCTCTGCAACTCCGGCGGAAACCGATAAAGCGCCCGCAGAAAGCTCAAACGATGCGGTAACTCAGACCGAACCGCCAAAGAGCGAAACAACCGCCTCAAACAGCTCGACCGACACGGCGGATTCGACAACCATCGAAACAGGCGACGCCAGAGCGACCCAGAGTACGACGAACAAGGTCAACATCAATACGGTCGACACCGGCACGACCCCCACACCTGAAAATGCTTCAACGACTCCGCCAACCCTTCCCGATGAAGCCACCGCCAGTACCACCGTAACGAGCGATAACTCCGCGGTGATCGAGAACCAATCGACTACGACCGCCGATACCGGCGAAAATACGGCCGCCGCTCCTCAAGGAGGCGGCGCCTCGATCTCGACCGGCGATTCATTAGCAGCAGTGAACGTGGTCAATATCGCGAATGCCAATATCATCGATTCGGTCGGCTTTTATGCCCTGTTGAACCTTCTCGGGTACTTTGGTTCGATAAACCTAAGCAATTTCGGAACAACAAGCCCTTACCTTTTACCTCAGTGTCAGAACGCCTTGGAAACCTGTACGAGCGAGCAGCTCTTGAGCGTCGCGAACAATAATTTTGCCGACATTCTGAATAACCTCATCGTCCGCTCCGGTAGCGGCGGCAATTATGCCTCCAGCACCGGAAACGCCGACATTTCAACAGGAGACGCCGCCGCTTTTGCCAACCTGCTAAACATCGTGAACACGAACATCATTGATTCGAACTATCTTCTTTTGGTCTTCAATAACGTCGGCAACTGGGGCGGAAATATTATCCTCCCCAATAAAACATTCTTCGACAATTTCTTCTTTAACGGCACAGGCGGAGGCAACGCGAACGTCTCGAATAACAATTCCGCGAACGTCGAGAATAGTTGCGGCGCAGATGCCCAATCCGGAGGCAATACCGCGATCGCTAGCTCATCGGAGATCACAACAGGTAATGCGCTAAGCCAGTGCAATACAGCCAACCTCATAAACACGAACATTTTCGGCGGCGGCGCTTTTCGATTATTGATAAGGGTTTCGGGAGACTGGAGCGGCAAGATCTTCGGATTACCCGATGGTATCTCGTGGATAAGGACGCCTTCCGGCATTGAACTATTCTCAACCTCCGGCGCGGGCACTACTTCGCAAGATCAAAGCCGGCTCACCGTGGGAAATAACAACACGGCTAATATCAAAAACGATGTCGGTGTTTACGCTCTGACCGGCGAGAACCTGATCGAAAGCAAAACCGGCGGCATCTCGACAGGCAATGCTTATGCGGCCTCGAACATCATGAACGTCGCCAACACTAACGTTATCGGGTCAAACTGGCTCTGGGCCATCATCAACATTTTCGGAAATTGGAACGGTAACATCTCGTTCGGTGCGCCGGATTTGTGGGTCGGCTCGACTGCGAAAAGTCTTTCCGACGGCTTTAGGCCGAACACCGAGGTTCTGTTCACGTTTACCATCGCGAACCGCGGCGATGTCGATGCCGCCGATGTCATCTTGAGAAGTACACCGAACCCATTCATCAGCTTCAACGGTCAAGGCACCCGCTCTTTCATGGAATGGCATGTCGGCCGAGTTCCCGCCCGGTCGTCGATAGAAGTCTCCTATCTGGCTAAGCTATCGACGATGCTACCGTTCGGCGAGCCCGAGCTCAAAAGCAGTTCGACAGTCTCCGCCGAAGAGGGCGATTACAACGAAACTGACAATACCGACATATTAATAATTCTCGGCATGAATCCGGTCGGGGCCTCTTTGGGCGGCAAAGTGATCAAATATGATCCTGACCCTATTCTCGCCATCACCAAGAAAAATTTTGCCAGTTCGACCATCACCGCGTCATCGACCGTAAAATATCAGATCCAGATAAGAAATAGCGGCGGGCCGGCCTACCACTCGGTCCTTGTGGATACTCTCCGGAACGAACACGGTGAAATAGTCAGCAAACAAACCTGGAACCTCGGCACGATCAAACCCGACGAGGAGATCACCGTCGATTATGTCATAGGCTTCAATGCCTCGACGACCGATGGCGGTTACATCAACTTCGCCGAAATCAAAGCTATCGGCAGAAATCCCTCGCTCAATCCTTTTTACGGCACCTTCGCTTACTCCAATCAAGCCTCCTCGACAGTAACCGTTCTGTCCAACAATCTGATAGGCAGCGCTGATTATGGAGTTAAGGTCGAGACAGCTGACGTGCTTGAAAAGAACATCGAAAGGTCGTCGACTTCGACAGAAGCCACAAGCAGTCCGGCCATAGCGATGAACAAGACGAAAAATACCAAAAAGATGGTCGACACTTCCAAGATCCCCAAACAAAAGATCGAACCGCCGAAGACGGAAGAACTTGAGATTAAACCGATCGTTCTCCCTGAAGTCAGCGTTCCAGAGATCCCGAATACCGGCGTCGATATGCCCATCCGGTCAATGAAAAAACAATCCGCCTCCGCGATGGACGCGTATATAAATGGAGCAAGCTATTATTTAATGCGGGTCATCAGTCACTTCATCTAAAGAAAAACGGCCCAGAAGGGCCGTTTTTGCTATCCCTTCCTCGCGACAAACGCCAAAAATAGCGGAAATTCCCGCCTGGCCTTATTCTCCATTTCCGCCTTAGGTAACTCGCTTTTTTTGGGCTACACCCACTCTTCCAGCCTGACCACGACGAACCCGGCCTTTTCCAGAGCTTTGAAAAAAACCTGAAGCGGTCTATGAAAATAGGTCGTCTCCGCATCCTTGATCTTCGATCCGGGATGGACATCCAGCCGGATCCTCGCTTCGGACATATATTCGTCCTCGCGCCTGAATTGGATCCGCTTCGCGTCATCTATGCCCCACGCCGAGCGCTTGGGAATACGGAAAGCCGGATGGTTAATGACTGCATAAAACAGGCCGCCTGGCTTTAGCGCCCGATGCGCTTCTTTTAGAGTGCCGCTTAGATCGTCGATATCCTGCAAAGCCAACACGCACGCGGCCTTATCAAAATCCGCATCCAAAATCATTCTTTGATCATTGGCTGGCGCAACGTAAAAATTCGCATTAAGGTTTCGTGATTTATCCTCAGCGATATCGATCAGTTCGCTCGAAATGTCGGTGCCTGAAACGGTCGCGCCGGAGTGCGCAAACTCTCGTGAAAACATCCCTTGGCCGCAAGCGATATCCAATAGGCGTTCGTCTTTTTTTATGTCCATGAGCCGGAGGAGGTTCGGCAAGATCAAACCCTGCTGATAGCTGTCGGGACTTTCGACGCTCTGGTCATACCAAGGCGCGACATGACCCCAGGAGGTCGAAGCGGGGGTGCGATTCCCCTCCTTTGGCGTTGCTTTTACCTTCTTGAAATGCGACGGTTTTTTATCCATTTGACAACATAGTACTAAAAGATTTGTAATGTGTAAAGGCCGATTTTCTCATCGTCCTTTGGATTATGGCGAAAAACTCCAGCCACCAGTCCTTCTCATTTATGAGATTTTGTGACAATGGTGGAGCATCGTATGTTCTTTAAGTGCGGGACCCGCCTTATGATTCACACACCTTCTCAAAAGGTAACGGTACTAACAGGCTTAGCCTCGGGATTCATCGGGGCCGGCCTCTTCTTCGCGTTTGTATTCGCCACGGGTGTAGGTCCCATTTTTGAAAACCGCGGGGCCAGGACAGCCCAAAACGCCTCCCAAATCGCCGCCCCCATGAGCTACCGCACCGCTTTAAGCCAGGAAAAGGCCATCATTGATGTAGTAAAAAAAGCCGAGCCGGCAGTACTCTCGATCGTCGTCGCCAAAGAGGTCGCCGCCGGAGTGCCAAACACCGGAATTGACGAAGATTTTTTTGATTTGCCGTTCGAGTTCCGACTACCAAAAAGGTATTCGCCGGAATCAGGCGGAAAAGTCAGGGAAGAGGTCGGCAACGGCAGTGCCTTCCTTATTTCGCCCGACGGTCTGGCTGTCACTAATAAACATGTTGTGGAAGACACGGAAGCCACTCTAACGGCAATAAACAACGATGGAAAAAAATATGGCGTTACCGTCGTCGCGATTGACCCGCTTCTCGATATCGCCGTCATTAGATTAAAGAACGCGGGCACCGACCTTCCCTACCTCAACATTGACCCTAACGACCCGGCCGTCGGTTCGACCGCTATAGCGATCGGCAACGCATTGGGCGAGTTTCAGAACACGGTTTCGGTCGGCGTAATCTCGGGACTTGCCCGTTCGCTTGTCGCGAGCGATCCCTTTGGCGGAGTCGAAAACCTAGATGAGGTCATCCAAACCGACGCGGCCATCAATCCCGGCAATTCCGGCGGGCCCCTTCTCAATATCGACGGAAAAGTCGTCGGTATAAATGTTGCGCTTGCTGATGGCGGCCAGAGCGTCGGCTTCGCCATTCCGGGGAGCGCCGTTTATTCTGTGATCGATTCGGTCCAAAAAACCGGTCGTATCGTTCGCCCCTACCTCGGCGTAAGGTATGTGCCCATCACGACCGAAGTTAAAACGGAACAGGGTCTCGATGCTGACTATGGCGTCTTGGTTAAATCGGGGCTCGAAGATGAACCGGCGGTGCTTAAGGGTTCCCCGGCAGACAAGGCGGGTATCAAAGCCGGCGACATCATACTTGACATAGATGGAAATAAATTAGATAAAGATAGAAGCCTCGCTAAGATGATACGCGACCGAAAGGTTGGCGACACCGTTACCCTAAAAGTCCTTCGCGACGGAAAGGAGCGCGGCATGAAGGCAAAACTTGAAGAGTTGAAAAATTAAACGGCATGGACAATTACCCCAACAATCGATATCAGGTCCACCCCGCGACTGCCATCATCGCGGTTTTTTTGACCGTACTGACACTCTTTGCTCTCTATAATGTTTTAGGCCTCCGGAAAGAATTAGCCGAAGCGGAAACCAAAGTCGCGGCCGCTGTTAAAAACGCCGACGAAATAAAAAAAACAGCCGATGAGCAACTGAGTATATTGCGCAAGCAGATCGTGTCTTTGGATGGCAAAGTTTCGGCAGTAAGCGGCGAAAGCAAGCAGGTTGCGCTTTCTCTTTCCGAGATCGAGCAACGCCAGGCTGTCAAACAAAAATCCCAGGAAGAATTGGTAACCGCGGCTGTGGCCACAGTCGCCCCGTCCGTCGTTTCCATAATCGCCACAAAAGATGTGCCTAAAGTCGAAGTCGTATATGAGAATCCTTTTGGCAACGATCCGTTTTTCAAGAACATGGAAATTGAAATTCCTGTTCTGCGGCAAAAAGGCGTTCAAACCCAAAAAATCAGCTCCGGTTCCGGCTTTATCGTTACGGCCGACGGTTATATAGTCACCAACCGGCACGTCGTCCAAGACCCCGGAGCTTCCTACACGGCAATCATGCCGAACGGCACTACCAAGCAAATATATGTCGTCTATCGCGACCAGAATCTGGACCTTGCGGTCCTTAAAGTGGCGGGCACGATCTACACTCCCGCGCGGCTCGGCGACTCATCCGGCATCAAGCTCGGCCAAACGGTCATCGCGATCGGCAACGCTTTGGGTGAATATGATAATTCGGTCTCGATTGGTATAATTTCCGGTCTTAATCGGGCGATCGAGGCAAGCGGCGCAGGAAACACTACGGAAAGGCTTACTGGCGTCATTCAAACCGACGCGGCCATCAACCCGGGCAATTCCGGCGGACCGCTTGTCGACTTGGACGGCCGAGTCGTCGGCATCAATGTAGCCACCGTGACCGGCACCAACAACATCAGTTTTTCCATTCCGATCAATGCCTTACGTGCTACAATCCAGAGAGCGATCGGAAGGCAAATTTAAAATGCAAATATCAAAATTTAAAATTACAGTGTAAAATGTCAAAATTATTCCCTGGAATCCATAGAATTTATAATTTTTAATTGTCATTTTGAATTTTGATATTTAAATTTTGCATTTGCCGCCCATGAGTGAAACTAAAGAATCAAATCAAGAAGCAGACAAGCGGGAAGCAAAGCAGTTTAAAGCCTGGGCCCTGGCCGGCGAATTGGGCTACACCATCGCTATTCCCATCGTTGTGTTTGCTCTTCTTGGACGGCTAGCCGATAAATCCTGGGGCACGGGCCCTTGGCTTCTGCTTCTGGGCATCGTCATGTCCATTCTAATTTCAACATGGCTGGTGTACCGAAAAACGATAGACATCCTTAAATAACGGCCCCGATCCTATTTGCATAAATAGCTCTGGCTTTGTAATATCTTTGCCATGTCGTCAGTCCACGTAGCCATAGTTCCGGAGACAGTTTTTCACATCGGGAGCTTCCCGGTCACCAACTCCCTGCTCACGGCTTGGGTGACCATGGCAGTGATCATTGTTTTCGCTATTCTATTCTCTCGAAACATCAAGGCTGTGCCCGGCAAGATCCAAGCGGCGCTCGAATACGTCATCGACTCCCTCTTATCATTTCTTGAGACGGTCTCGGGCGATCGGAAGATCGCGGAGCGCTTCTTCCCTATCGTCGCGACCATCTTTCTATATATCCTGCTTTCGAACTGGGCAGGCATCCTGCCGGGTGTCGGTTCGATCGGCATTAAAGAAGTCGAGGAAGGCACGACCAAACTTGTGCCACTCTTCCGCTCCACTTTCTCCGACCTCAACATGACTATGGCACTGGCTTTGATAGCTGTAGTTTTGAGCCACTACTTCGGCCTGAAAACCGTGGGATTCAAAGAACACATCGGAAAGTTTGTTAACTTCAAAGGGCCCGTCGACGCGTTCGCCGGGGCGCTTGAAATTGTCGGTGAAATTTCAAAGATCATTTCCCTTTCTTTCCGATTGTTCGGCAACATCTTCGCCGGCGAAGTGCTTCTGACCATCATTGCTTTCCTTGTACCGTTCATCGCTCCGCTCCCGTTCCTCGGCCTCGAACTGTTCGTAGGCTTGATCCAAGCCCTTATATTCGCCACTTTGGCCATGGTCGCCTTCTCTTCTTTCACCCGAGCACATTCGCACTAGCGAATCTGAACGGCAACGCAGATACATGAGTATTGGTTTTCACCTTAAAGTTTCCAAAATTGCTAGCCAAATTATTTTGTATTGCTCTTAGTTTAACGATCGTTCAAGTAAGAGCAATACAAATAACAAAAAGGATAAATTACTCCAAATCGAAATGCTTGATTAAGCGATCTTCATCATCTAATGACGTGGCAATGATCTGCCTTACGAATTTTCGGGCATACAGAACACTTACAATCTGATCTATTTCTTCGGCACATTTAAATGGATAAACAAAAACAGACTTTTGATACTCCAGTAATCCGAGTCTTTTAAAATGGGACCGTAGCACGTTTCGAATTTTTTTAAACTCTTCAGGGACATCGAAAATCACAACCCGCCAATATCCATCCCATTTCTTAGGCCTCTTCAGTTTTAACTCTTGCAGTTGAAATCGCCTCACCTCGCTTCGTCCTTTCTCGTCTAAAATGACTGAAATGGTACCGTCCAGCTGTTTAACTTCTTTTAACAAACCTTTGCCACAGAGCAACTTTACAGTCCTCTTGAGATTAGCTCGTCTAATTCCTCGAAGTTCGTCAGCCATTTCCCCAATGATTTGTACACCGCGTCGAGGAGAACGGTTCAAACCAAGAGCTAATCCACCCAATAACAAAGTTAGTAAAGTCCTGCGTAAATTGCGTCGTTGATGTTTGATCTTAGCTTTTTGCATGTTTTTGATTCATAGCCTAGTTCTACAAATCTTGGCCCCAACTAACTTCAGTCTACCACATCTGCTCTTATTTGAACGATCGTTAGTTTAAGAGCACTCGTACATCAAAAAAGCATCAAGAGAAGAAAAACACTTTGCACTTAAGTAAGACGTGGGGGGTTCCCTGCCTCGGCCTCGAACTGTTCGTAGGCTTGATCCAAGCCCTTATATTCGCCACTTTGGCCATGGTCGCCTTCTCTTCTTTCACCCGAGCACATTCGCACTAGCGAATCCGAATGGGCAGGCCAAAGCCCACGGTGAGCACTAATAAAAAAATCAAAAAAACCGCCCTTGTTTTGAGCGGCTTTTGTTAATAGTTCCTTAGGAATTACTTGCCGTGTTGATCGGCGCGACGCGTCTGTTTGCCTTCAGCCTGGTCGGACAGGCCCTGTTTGTACATTTTTTGGCCTTCGCCGATTACCAAATCGATGACATCAGATTTGAGAACCGGTAACATACGGTGGCCTTCGTACGCCTGGAAAACCCGGGTGACCTTCTTCACTACCTCATCTCGATTCATTGTGTTATCCTTCAAAATTAATGGTAACACATTATTCTAATATAGGCAATGCATAAATAGCACACTAAAAAACTCCTTTTTTCAACACTTTTTAGTTTGCATGGGAAGGGTTTTGCTTGTAGTATGTGCTCAAAACCTTGAGAAGGTTGTTTTAATTTTATTAGGTTAACAATTAACAAAATGGAAGAAGTCGCAAAAGAAGCAGCTACTAATTGGAACTCTATTGCCGCAGCTATCGCTATCGGCGTCGGTGCATTAGGCCCCGGAATCGGCATCGGAATGTTGGCCGGTAAAGCAATGGAGGCCATCGGCCGCAACCCGGAAGCCGCGCCCAAGATCCAGACAGCCATGATCTTGGCTATCGCGTTCGCAGAGGCCATTGCCATATATGCCCTAGTGGTAGCCTTAATAATTAAGTTTGTTTAGGACAGCAAGTTAAAAATGCAAACATCAAAAATGACCTGTCTGCGTGCGTACACGCACAGGCAAACAATGTAAAGATTTTAAATTTTGCATTTTGCAATTGTCATTTTTATTTTTGATTTTTAAATTTTGCATTATTCATGGGTGATCTATTTTCACAACTAGGCATCGACTGGAAACTATTGCTGGCGCAGATCATCAACTTTGCCATTCTTGCCGCCGTGCTCACAAAATTCCTGTACAAACCGATCATAAAGACATTGAATGACAGGAAGAACAGAGCGGCAGACGACCTCGCAAAAAGCCAGGAACTCGAAGCTAAACTGAAAGAAGCGGACAGGGCCAAGGATGAGATAATGGCTTCCGCTCGGCATGAATCGGAAAAACTCATCAAGCAAACGGAAAAGAGCGCGATCGAGCTTAAAGACAGGCTGACCAGTGAAGCCTCCGGCGAAGCCGACAAGATCCGCGAAGAGGCCAAGAAGCAGATCGCAATCGACCGCGAGAAAACCATGCAAGAGCTAAAACACGAGCTCGGCAGTCTGGTGGCACTTTCCCTTGAAAAAGCTCTCGGCGACGTTGCCGATAAAAATATGCAGAGCAAAATGGTCGAGCAAGCGATGAATAAGGTAAATTGAAAATGCAAATATCAAAATGAAAAATGACAATCCAAAATTGAAAATGAAATGCTTGCAAAGTTTTTCAATTTTGCATTTTAAATTGTTTGCCTGTGCGTGTACGCACGCAGACAGGTCATTTGGAATTTTGATATTTTAATTTTTCATTTCGTATGAGATATCCTCCCCCCCACTATGCCAAGTACCTGATGTCGCTCCGGAGCCTTCCCGCCGGAGAACAACGATCGTCGTTGAAAAAACTCGTGGAAATGCTCCAGAAAAGCGGCGATATCAAAGAGTGGCAGCGCATTTTGGACATCTACGAATCGCTCGTACAGAAGATGGCCGGCAAGAAAAAAGCGGTTGTGACCTATTCCGGTACCCTCGAAAGACAGGGCATAGAAAAGGCTCTTTCGAATTACGACATTGTATTCGTGGAGGATAAAACGGTCCTCGGCGGCGTTTCTATCCGAGTCGGCGATACGAGGATAGAAAATACCATGAGGGGTCGGCTGGCGGGAGTTAAGCGAGCACTAATGCAAAATTGAAAAATCAAAATGCAAAATGACAGTTCAAAATTAAAAATTTAAGCATTTTACATTGTCATTTTACATTTTGATTTTTGCATTTTAATTTTAATCTTACAATAAACCATGAATAAGGATGTAATTCTTGAGCAGTTACGTGACGAAATCGCCAGCATCAAGGCTGGTGCCAAAGTGGACCAGGTCGGCACAGTCATCCGCTCAGGTGACGGCGTCGCCGAGATCAAAGGTCTCGGCGGTGCGATGTACGCCGAGTTGCTGGAATTCGAAGGCGTCGAGGACGTCTTCGGCATGGCTCTCAACCTCGAAGAGTACTCGGTCAAAGCCATCATCTTGGGTGATGCTACCAAGGTCAAAGAGGGGCAAACTGTCAAGGGTACAGGTACCATTCTCTCCATACCTGTTTCGGAAAAAATGATCGGGCGGGTCATCGACCCTTTGGGCAATCCTAAGGACGGAGGACCTGCTTTGGCAAAAGAAGGCGTAAAAAGATATCCGCTCGAAAAGATCGCTCCCGGGGTTATTACACGTGAAGGAGTCAGAGTACCGATTCAAACCGGTTGGAAAGCGATCGACGGTATGATCCCGATCGGCCGCGGTCAACGCGAGCTCATCATCGGCGACCGCCAAACGGGCAAGACCGCACTCGCTATTGATACCATCATCAACCAGGGCAAAGACAAACGCTTCCCCACTCCGATCTGCATCTACGTGGCTATCGGGCAAAAGGAATCAAAAGTGGCGCAAATAGTAGAAAAGTTCAAGAAGGCGGGCGCCATGAATTACACGATCGTGGTAACCGCCGCCGCATCCGAAGCCGCCGCCCTACAATTCCTGGCTCCCTACGCCGGCTGCGCCATCGGCGAATACTTCATGGACCAGGGCAAGGACGCTCTGATTGTTTATGATGACCTCTCAAAACATGCTTGGGCTTATCGCCAAGTATCTCTCCTGCTCCGCCGACCGCCGGGCCGCGAGGCTTATCCGGGCGATGTCTTTTACCTCCACTCGCGTTTGCTCGAGCGTTCGGCGCGTTTGTCCAAACAGTACGGCGGCGGTTCGCTCACGGCTCTTCCCATCATCGAAACCCAGCTCGGCGACATCTCGGCCTACATTCCGACGAACGTCATCTCCATCACCGACGGCCAAATCTATCTTGAGTCGGAACTTTTCTACCAAGGTATCCGCCCAGCCATCAACGTCGGACTTTCCGTATCACGCGTCGGCTCGGCCGCCCAAACCAAAGCCATGAAAAAAGTGGCCGGCACTTTGCGCTTGGAACTGGCTCAATTCCGCGAACTTGCCGCCTTCGCCCAATTCGGCCAGGATCTCGACGAAAGCACCAAAAAGAAAATCGAGCGCGGCCGCCGACTGACCGAGCTTCTGAAGCAGGCCGAGGGCACTTCGACTCCGTTCGAAGAGCAGGTCATCGCCATCTGGTCCGCTACCAACGGCTTTATGGACGGCGTCGCCGTTGCCGACATCAGCGACTATGAAAAAGCCTGGATCAAATTCCTCAAGGAGCGCCATGCAAAAGTCATCGACGAAATTCGC
>CAZYRJ010000031.1:13947-14687 GCA_964649625.1 uncultured Candidatus Saccharibacteria bacterium | reverse complement strand
TGGCCTCTGCCAGCGTCTTGGCAGTTGTAATGATAGTCATGGGCGGTTTCACCTATGTCTCCTCCGACGCCATGGGTAACAAAGAAGAAGGGAAAAGCCAGATTAAAGCCGCGCTTGGCGGTGTTCTCCTAATTTTGGCTTCCTGGATAATCCTAAACACGGTCAACCCACAGCTGGTCAACCTGAAAATCGTCACGAAGCCGCTCAGCGCCAGGGTCCTTACTCCACTGATGACAGGACAGCAAGCGCAGGAAAACTTTGACTGGGCTTACCGAAACGCAATGATAAAACTCAACACCCTCGACCAAACCACCGATAAAATGAAGGAGATGGCTGGGTCGTGGCAGGAGGGAGCGGAAACATACCGAGACTTGGCTCGCATGAGAGACCTACTCAGCGGATCCTCACTGTCCCCGGAAGAGAAAGAGGAATTATTTCTCCTCCAGTCATTTTATGACCCCGACGGTTTGGCCGATGTAGCTGATATAACTCAATTGGCAAACCAAGCTTGCACCAATATGAAAGCCTTGGCTGTTGGAACCGGGGGGTTTTCGAACGACTGTGATACCCTCGCCGATAATCTCCAAGATGCGGCCGTCAACTTGCGAATTGCCGCGATCATGAAAGACAATGTCGAGGGCAGTAAAATATTTAGTGAGGCAAAGATCGCGGACGCCCAGAGCAATTACACAAATGGTGACCTGAGCGCGTGGCTCAGTTCCGCTAAAGCAATCGTCAGT
>CAZYRJ010000031.1:0-13937 GCA_964649625.1 uncultured Candidatus Saccharibacteria bacterium | reverse complement strand
CGTCGACACGGCCCTTAAAACAACTGACGACATCGCTCAGATCAACGATGCTCTTTGCAAAATCCAAGCAAGTACCCAAAGTAGCATAGGTAAAATATGCGCTATGGCTACGACACCCGCGGAACCTTTGCCGGGTCTTGACCCTAGAATAGCGAGCAGTATAAGAGAACGAAACAGGGTAATCTACCAGAGCATCGCAGAATGCAAAAACGTTTCGGCTTCTGTTCACAGCTACTACATCGAAAATACGGTTGACGGCGTAACTTACAAAACCTGCCCTAATAAAGCCGGGGCGGGTGACTCATGGTAATCTAATGGAAAATAAACGCAAAACATTCTTAATAACAGCCGTAATTATTGTTATTTTTCTCATTATTGGCGCTATTGTTTTCTTCTTTTTTGTGCAAAAAGAAGGTGCCCCCGAGAGTCAGCCTGGCACGGTGTTCCCTGGCGGCGGTTCGATCTTTCCTGAAAGTGGTAATAAACCGGGCGAACAAGCGACGCCGGAGACGACACCGAGGACAGGAGCCGCTATCCCGACTGATGCGGGCCGATCAACCTTAGGCCAACAGATCAGCATTTTTAAACCCATCCTACGGCTTGTTACCGAAGGTCCGGTCGCTGGCGGCATAACCGTTAACAAAGACAAGGCTTTCACACGGTACATGGAAAGAGAGGAGGGCAACACTTTCGAAACGGCGGCAGAGAACATTCTTCCCGTTCGTTTGACCAACACGACTATCGCCCAGGTTTACAGCGCGGCCTTCAATCGTTCGGGTGAATCCGCCATTATCCAGTACCTCCGCACGGGGGAAATACAAACCTTCTCCGGAAACGTCATCCAAACCGGAGCTGGCCAGGGGGAATTCCGTGGAAAGCCCCTCGCCGCGGGCATAACTTCGGTCGCTCTCTCTCCATCAGGAACGAAGTTGGCCTACATTGTCCCAACAGGCGACGGCATGAGCGTTAATACGGTATCGCCGGACGGAACGAATAAGGTTCAGCTTTACCAAAGCCCTCTCCGGCAATGGCTCCTAACTTGGCCAAAAGAAGATGTCATCACGCTTAACTCCAAGGCTGGCTACAACACGGAAGGCATCCTGATGTATCTCATCTCCGGCAAAACCAACGTTATGCTCTCGGCCATCAAAGGCTTGACGACCTTAGTTAGCCCCGATATTGAGGCCATCCTCTATAGCAGATCGACGAGTTCCGGCATTGAAACGTACACGTTCAACATTTCTTCGGGCAAACACACAAGGTTGAATCTCGTAACCATGCCCGAGAAATGCGTTTGGAGTAAGCTTTCGAAATCTAAAATTTACTGCAGTGTTCCGGAGGAAGTTCGCGACGGTAATTACCCAGATGATTGGTATCAGGGCCTTGTTGCCTGGCGGGACGAGGTTTGGGCAATAGACACGGCGACAGGAAATACTCAATACCTCATTAACCTAGGAGGCGCTGGCCGCCGAGATATCGATGCCATAAATCTGTCGCTCGACGAGAAAGAGCGGTTCATCACCTTCACCAACAAGACCGATCTCAGCCTTTGGACTCTCCAAATAATGCCTTAACGCTGTAATGCCGTCATAAACACTTCTTTCACTTTGCCTGTTTGACTTGTTTTGCTTGTTTTTTCCTTCGGACAAACCTGGCTTATAATTTATCTATAGATAAATTATAAGCCAGGAGACCTACAACTCGGATTGCAATCAACGTTTTATAAATATGGAACTGGAGACCCAATCAAGAAAGAGAAGGCGTAAGGTTAACATTAAAAAGACCATCCTGGCCGTCGTTGCGACAGCCGGGCTATTATCTGTTGCGGCAGTGGCACCAAATGCGATTCAGGCACTGGCAAAGTTGGGCGGGGGCGGAAAAAGAAGATTGAGAATTTTCGAAGATTCTCTCGGCCGGCTACTAGATCAAGGATTGGTCACGCTTGAGTCTAGCTCCAAAGGAAAGTTCGTGAGTTTAACTGAAAAGGGAAAATTCGAACTCCAGAAACAAACTAATGGCGAATGGAAGGGAAAGAGGCGAAGATTTTGGGATGGTAAGTGGCGTGTAATAATATTCGACGTACCTGAATATCGCCGACCCGACAGGCTAAAACTTACTCGACTGCTCAAACAACTCGGTTTTTTCAGATTACAGGATAGTGTTTGGGTTTATCCCGACGACTGCGAGGACCTCATTAAAATGATTAAAGCTGACTTAAAAATCGGCTTGGCCATAACTTACATCATTGCCGACTCGATAGAAGGGGACGGCAGAGTAGCGAAATTTTTTGGAGTAAAAAGAAGCTGGTTGTTTGCCAAATAAAATTTGCCTCATCCCTGCCGCCGGGCGACCAACTTTTCTTACCGGTACTCCGGCTTAGAAAAATGGAAGTGCCCTTGTGGTGCGACATTGTTTTCTTATCGGCCCTCCGATGTCTTTCAAAGTACCTGGCTTATTATTTATCTATAGATAAATAATAAGCCAGGGACGGACTTCTTCCGTAAAATGATTTTTACGGATGTAAATTTGTGATTTAAATGTTATCGCTGCTCCCTGGTTCGAGGTATTTAATGACGACCCGCCGGTTACGGCCTTCGCCTTTAGATTCCGTTTTAATATCGGGGATATTCTGGAGAGCGGCGTGAATAATCATTCGCTCATAAGACGACATTGGGTCGAGCTCTATGTCCACTTTGAACGACCGCGCCCGCTCACACATGATCTTAGCCTTGTTCTTGAGCTCTTCTTCTACTTTCTCCTGATAATTGTTCACGTCGATGAAAAATCTTGTCGCGGCCTCGTCTTCCTCCGTACCTTGTGTCGCCATTTTCTTTACCACATGATTCAGGGCCATCAAGTGAGCGCCTTTTGTGCCTATAAGTATTGAGGATTCCGCTGTCCTTATGGTGAATTTGGGCGAGCCGGTACCTTCATTGGTACTCTCCTCAACTGAGTCAAAAGGCACCTTCATCAGGCGCAGAATATCTTCAAGTATTGTTTTGATCTTTGAGGTGTCGGCCATGTTTACTTGGTTTTTTTCACTGTTTTAACTGTGTGGGAAGCGATTTCGGCTCTTTCAAAAGCGAACTTCTTTCGCATATACAACTCTTGAGCTATAGCAAAAAGGTTACTCATTGTCCAGTAAAGGGAAACGGCGCCGGAGACCTGTAAGGCAACAAAGGCGAGAAGCGCCGGCATGACATAACGCATCTGCATATTGAGGCTCCTGGCCATCTCATCCTTAAGGGAAGGGGGGCCGTCCTTTTTTTCTTTTGGCGGCATGGGCGGCATGGCCAGCTTCATCTGAACAAACTGAGTCGCACCAACCAGAACGGCCAGCAATATGCTTTTTTCTCCGATATCGAGCACATTCAGGAAGTGCATATTGACCGTCTCCGGGACCTTGGTGAACGAGTACAACAGATCGGGATTGATATCTGGCAGGCCGCCGGCATAAAAAACGTAATAGAGAGAAATGATTATCGGCATTTGGATCAGAACGACCAAAAAACTGGCGACGGGATTGATCTTATGATCCTTGTAGAACTTGAGAACTGCCTGAGCCTGGCCTTCGCGGTCATTTTTGTACTGGATTTTTATGTTATTGAGTTCCGGCTCGAACCGCTTCATGGCCAATTGCGTCGCCACGGCCTTTTCGGAGAGCGGAAGCAAGATGAGCTTCACCAATATCGTTAAGGCGAGTACAGCCAGACCGACGTCATACCAAGGCATGACGCTAATCAAAAAAACCAGCCCGTTATAAAGCGGCTGATACAAGGTTGTGTGGAAAAAATCGATCATCGGCCCATTCTACGCCGAAAATGTCGGGTTTTCAAATGATGGACATTTGATTTGCCAGCGTCTTTAAAAAAACATCAAGTTCGGCACCCCCTTTATCTTCAATGCCTTTTCGGCAAACAAATATGAAAGCCCCACTGGCACCAACAAGCGGGGAACGGCGAATTGCCTCATACATCCGGCGCCTGATTTTATTGCGCAATACGGCCGTCTTAGCGATTTTTTTAGGCACAACAACTGCAAAATGTGCTTTAGCTTGGCTGTTGTCTTGAATCACTAAAAAGAAGGGAAGGGTGCGCCTCCTGCCGCGCTTAAAGGCTTCGGTGAATGCCTTTCTACCGAGCCTTTGTGACTTAGAGATCATGACCTAGACGGCCAATCGCTTGCGGCCTTTGGCACGGCGACGTTTTATAGTGTTCCGTCCGCCCGCGGTTTTCTGGCGAACCAAAAAACCATGCGTCTTCGCTCTTTTCTTCTTTTTTGGTTGGTAGGTTATTGACATAATGGTTAGAACTCATTTCAAAATCTACCACATGAATTATTCGATAATTGTTTCGCACCGCCTGCCTGTGCGTTATCGCCTGACTGCGGGCACCATCGCTCAGGCAGGCACGCAGACAGATCGCCCTGCCAAATTCGGTAAAAAAAGGCTCACCCTCGGTCGGAGTAGGCGTCTACACCTTCCTCGGCTTCGCCCTTTTTTCCTCGAATTTGGCGCGGCTTTGGATTGCGATAGATTTTGAAATGAGTTCTAGTTTTACAGTCTATATTAAACTCATTGAATTATCAACATCATCTCCACAACTTACGAACACAGAGATAGCCTTTTTGGAAGTGTGCGCCGACTCATCAGGATATATAATGTTTCTACTTCTATGACCGAGCTAGCCGCGAATATCAAAGTCGACGAGCGTTCTCTTTGGGACAGGGTCCTGACTTCGATGGAATCGATGGTCTCTAAAGCTAATTTCAGCACTTGGTTCAAGAACACCGAGATCGCCAAGATGGAAGACGGTGTCGTGTATGTCGCAGTTTCGAACGCTTTTGTCCGAGACTGGCTGGCCAACAAATACCATAAGGCCATTTTAAAGGCCCTACGGGAGCTTTCCACAGACGTACGCGGACTTGATTACATGATCATTAAATCAGACAGGCTGCGTTGTGCCGACAACAAAAACTCGATCAAGGCCCACCCCATGGCGACCTTGCCGCTCAACGATCACTACATCGACCAAGAAAGCAACCTCAACCCGAGATATACATTCGACTCTTTCGTCATCGGCCCGTTCAATGAGCTCGCTTATACCGCCGCACAGTCAATCATCAAAGACCTCGGAAGGATCTACAACCCGCTCTTTGTTTATGGCAATACCGGCCACGGCAAAACACACCTCATTCAAGCTATCGGTAACCACATCAAATCAAGTTTGGTTGGTAAAAGTGTCTTCTATCTCACATCTGAGCGTTTTTATTTGGATTTTGTGAACGCGATGCAAGCCAATCGTGTGCCTGTCTTTAAAGAGAAGTACCGCCGATTTGATGTGATTATTATGGACGACATCCAATTCCTCTGTAATAAAGATAAGACCCAAGAAGAATTGTTTCACCTCTTCAACACTCTCCATGATGGTGGCCGGCAGATTGTTTTCTCCTCCGACAAACATCCAAATTTCATACCGGGGCTCGAGGACCGGCTTAAATCTCGGTTCGCCGCGGGTATGATCGTTGACATACCGCCGCCGGACATGGACTCCAGGCTGGCCATAATTAGGGCTAAAACCAACCGCCTTGGCCTGGAACTGAACGAGGAGGTCAGCACCTACCTTGCGACAGCGATCGAAGGCAATATCCGCGAGATCGAAGGCGTAATAAACACATTGATATGCCAAACTCAGATGAAAGGCAGGAATTTAGGCCTTCTTGAGGTTAAAAATTTGGTCAAACTGAATATTAAACCCAAGAAAAGCAGCTCTGTTAAGGAAGTTATCAAGGCAATCGCCGCCTACTATGACATTCAGGAGAGTGACATTTTTGAAAAAACCCGCCGCAAGGAAGTGGTCCGCCCAAGACAGGTGGCAATGTACATCTTGAGGGAGGACTGCGGCGTCTCATTCCCTTTGATTGGCGAAAAAATGGGTGGGCGAGATCACTCAACGGTTCTCCACTCCTACGAAAAGATAAAAGGTGAGTTGAAATCCGATACTGGCCTAGAGCAAGACCTGGTCCAGATCAGGGCAATGCTTTGAACTTTGGTAAGTTGGGGATAACTTGTGTTTTTGTTGTGAAGAAGTAGTGTAGAAGGTGCGGATAAGTTAAAACTTTTTAGTTAGACACCGGATAATCAGGTTATGTTAACAACTTATGTTTAAGGTAAAACCTAAAAACAACCTTTTATTCCCAACACATTTTCGGCTTATCCAGATATCCACCGAGCTATCATAATCATCAAATATCTTATATATTAAATAGATAATATGAAGATAGAATGCCTGAAAGAAAAATTGGAAAGAGCCCTAACATTAAGTGAGCGGGCGACCAGCAAGAATCCCACTCTTCCGGTTCTGTCGTATGTGCTTCTCGAAGCGGCTGGCAACTCTTTAGTCCTTCGATCGACAAATTTAGATATTGGTATTGAGATAACCCTGCCCGTCAAGGTGGAAAAAGCCGGCGCTGTGGCGATAAAAGCTGGCACTCTTTTGGGTTTTCTAACAAGTGCTCCGAAGGACAGGAACATTACCCTGGAGTCGAGCGAGGGAGGGCTGCTTGTAAAAACTTTAGGCGGCGAGGCTTTGGTAAAGACAGTTGGTTTTGATGATTTTCCCAGCATGTCAAAAGTTTCTACCGGCTCAGGTGTGGTATTAGACGCCGCCTTGTTGTCGGTCGGCATCCGCTCTGTCGCCTATAGCGCGTCGATATCGCATATTAAGCCGGAACTGGCCAGTGTTGTCATTTACGGCGAAGGAAAAAATATGGTTTTTGTTTCCACCGACTCCTTCCGTCTGGCTGAAAAAAAGATCAAAGCTGACCTTCATAAAGATATCGAGCGAACAATTATCCCAATAAAGAACGCCGTTGAACTCGCGCGCATCGCCGAAGAGATGGAAATGGAAAAGGTAAATGTTTATCTTGGTAAAAACCAGATCGCCCTTGAAGGGGCCGGCATCTATTTTGTTTCCCGGGTCGTCGATGGAACATTTCCTGATTACAAGCAGATCATACCGAAAGAGTGGAAAACGGAGGTGGTCGCCTTAAAGGAAGATTTCGCTCGAGCGATCAAAACCGCTACAGTTTTTTCCGATGCTTTCAACCAAACTACGGTTTCAGTTTCCCCAACCAAAAAAAAGATGGAGTTCAAGGCGAAGAACGCCGATGTGGGTGAGGGTGCAATAGCGATTTCGGGCGCTATTTCTGGGGAAGCCATGGATATCAGCTTTAACCACAGATATCTCTCCGATTGCCTCCAATCAATCGTGTCGGACTCGGTCTCTATGTCCTTCTCTGGCGAAAACCGCCCCACCATGATTCGCGGTGTTTCCGACACGAGTTTTCTATATATCGTCATGCCGATGAATCGCTAGTCCATGAAGCCCCTGTCGGACTTTTTAGCCAAATACAAAACGCTTGGCCTGGGGGAACGGCTTTCCAGGGAAGTTTTTGTTGAGGTGGTAAACGATGTCCTAGGTCAAAAGATGTTGCGGTCGGAAGATGTTGTGATTAAAGACGGGGCAGCTCATCTCACGGTTCCAGGACCCGTTAAAAGCGAAATTATGCTCAATAAAGCCAAGATATTGGAAAAGGCCGCAGAGAAGGCCGGAACAGCCTTTCTGATAAAAAGGGTTAGGTGATCAATAGTTTACGACGAAAGAAGCGACGGTCTCAGCCTTTTCACCGTTGGTGTTATAAACCTTCACTCGGATGTTGTTATATTTTTGCGGCAGTGGGAGATCGCTCGGTTTAAACGAATAGGTGAATGGCTCGCGGATCGACGTGTCGAGATATTGGCCGTTGACGTAGAACTCAACGCGAATGACCGGAGCGCTTGTCGTTATGCTTAATTTTATATCGATTTTATTGTCGGGATAATACTTGCCGAGTTGATTAGGGGAAGTAATGATAACGGCGAGCGTTTTCTTTATGGCAGGAGCGACGATAGGCGCCGTCCCTTGGTTAGCGGGAATGATCTCTGGACTGGTGTTGATGTTGTTTTCGACCGCCCATTTTTGGACGGGTATCTCCCAGCGAATGTATTGGGAGTCATTATCGGGGTTGATCGGCTTCGGCCCCAGAGGGTCTTTGCGGTCGACCCAATGCAGAATCTCATGGACGGACGGGATAACCCGCTCATCCCTGAATTCTTCCGGAGTCGAGGGTCCGCCTGGCTGACCTGTTCTTTTGTCGATGGTGTAGGTTTCGCCACCTTGCCAAACGCCGCGCAGAACCGGTTTAAGGGCTGTCTGGTCTATCAGGTCTGGTTTCCGGAAATGTTCGACAGGAAGTTTTTGGATAGCTTCCTCCATAAAAGTGTGCCACATCGGAGCGACAATGTAACCGGCTATTTTTTTCTCCATCGGCGAGTTGTCATTGTTGCCGGCCCAGGCGCCTACCGCGATGCCCGGTGTATAGCCTAAAATCCAAGCATCTCGGAAATCATTCGTTGTTCCCGTTTTGTCGGCGACGTCATAACCAGGGAAGTAAAGGGGCGAATTTGCGCCGAATTCGGGTGTGCGCGCCTCATTATCGCTGAGAATGTCCGTTATCATGCGTGCGATATTTTCAGACAAGATCCTTTTGGGATCAGCCTTCCATTCGTAGATGACGTCGCCGCTTTCTTTCTCTATCTTAACGATGGAATGCGGTTCATATTTAACTCCCTCGTTGGCGAAAACACTATAGGCCCCGGTCATATCCAAAAGTGAAACTTCACCGCCCCCCAAGACCAAAGTAAGGCCATATTGGTCCGGCTGGCCTAGGCTTTTGATGCCCATGTCCGTGGCGAGATCAATGGCGTCGCGTAGACCGGTCAAGTACAGAACTTTGATCGCAGGAATGTTCCTCGATTCGGCCAAGGCATTCTTGAGCTTTATGGGGCCCTTAAACAACCCGTCGTAATTTTCAGGAAAATAGCATTTCTCCGCGTCGGCCGGATTGATCGGCGTGCCGTCGGGGTTGCATTCAGTCGAGAATTCCGTGGGCAGGTCAAATACAATCGTGTCCGGCGTATAACCTTTTTCGAAGGCTTTGGCGTAAACGAACGGTTTGAATGACGAGCCTGGCTGGCGTTGGGCGGTTGCGATGTTGAAGTTTCCGTCTATTTCTTTATCGAAGTAGTAGCGTGAACCAGCCATGACCAGAATGCCGCCGGTTTTGGGGTCAACGGCTGTAATGGCTGCGTTCGAAGCGTTATAGGCCTTAGTGTTTCCCTCGGCATATTTTTTCACTATCTCTTCGGCTTTCATCTCGAGTTCGTAGTCGAGGGTCGTGGTAACCTTGTAGCCGTTTTGGGCCATTACATCGCTACCGTATTGTTTTTCAAGCAGTTCACGAACATACATAACGAAGTGCGGCGCCTTGATACCGACGTCTTGTTGGGGCAGAAACTGGACCTCCTCGGCCATGGCGCTTTGGTAATCTTTTTGGCCGATGAAATTCATAGCTACCATCCGCTCGAGCACCAACACTTTTCTTTTTTCTAGGGCGGATCGGTTGCGGCCGTACGGAGAATATCGGGTCGGGGCATTCGGAATGGCGGCCAAGTAGGCCGCTTCAGCCAAGGTCACCTCGCTTGCGTGCTTTCCGAAGAAGGTCTTGGCCGCTTCTTCGACCCCGTAAATGTTGCCGCCATAGGGCGATTCGTTGAGATATAGAGCAAGGATCTGGTCTTTTGTCATTTCTCTTTCCAGTTTGAGGGAGAGGATCCATTCTTTGAGTTTTCGCCCGATGCTCTTGTCGGTTGTCAAAAGGGCGTTTTTGATGACCTGTTGCGTAATGGTCGAACCGCCCTGACTGTACTCGGCGCTTCGGAGGTTGGCTATAACAGCTCTAATTATTGAAGTGATTTTTATGCCGCGGTGTTCGTAAAAATCCGTGTCCTCTATGGCCACAGTCGCGTTTTTTACGTTAATCGATATGTCGCCGGAAGGGATTATGGATCGGCGAATCCCTAAATTGATGTCGTAAAGGAGAATTTTGCCCGTTTTGTCGTAGAGTTTGGTTGACTGGCTCACCTTTCTGGCTTCGAATGCTCCGAGGTCCGGCAGTTTGAGAGAAGCTGTCCAAAGGACAAAAACACTTGCCGAGATGAAAAACAAGGCGAGCGCCGCGGCTGCGAGCTCATGCCGCACTGTCCAGAATTTCTCAACATGCCTTTTAATGTGTTTACGCACGTTTAGCATTTTAGCATATAAAATGAGTAGGCCTTACGGACTCTTGGGCTGAATGGCCGGAGCCCAAAAGACAAAAAAGCCCCGATGTGGTAAATTTGGCCAAATGCTGGCAAATGAAGAAAAGATCGGGGAAATTCTAGACCGGGGCGTTTCAGAGATATATCCGTCCAAGGATTTTTTGTCGGATCTGTTAAAACAAGGGAAAAAACTGACCGTATATTGCGGATATGACCCGACGGGCCCGTCGTTGCATATCGGTCACGCAATAACCCTTATTAAGTTACGCCAGTTCCAGGAGCTTGGTCACCGGGTAATATTTCTTATAGGCGATTTTACGGCAACAATCGGCGACCCCACCGACAAAAGCGCTACCCGAAAAATTTTGTCGCGAGATGAAGTGATGTCGAACGCCGTTTTTTACAAAGAGCAAGCCGAAAAGATCATCTCGTTCTCAGGCTCGAATGCCGCCCAAGTTCGGTACAATTCAAACTGGCTGAAAGACATGACCCTTGAGGATTCTATAAGGATCCTGGCAAATCTGACCTACGCCCAGACGATCAAGCGAGATATGTTCCAAAAAAGGATAGAGGATGGCAAGGATCTGTACCTCCATGAATTTATGTACCCAATGATGCAGGCGTATGATTCAGTGGCGATGGATGTAGACGGGGAAGTCGGCGGAAATGACCAAGTTTTCAATATGTTGGTCGGCCGCGACCTTATGAAAAAAATGAAGAACAAGGGGAAATTCGTACTGGCGCTGAAACTTCTCGCTGACCAATCCGGCAAAAAAATGGGAAAGACCGAAGGCAACATGGTCGCTTTAAATGAGCGGCCTGAACAAATTTTCGGCAAGGTTATGAGTTGGGGCGATTCGATGATTATGCTGGGGTTCGAGTTGTGCACTTTGGTGCCGTGGGCGGAACTGGCCGGACTTAAAGACCAGTTGGATAAAGGTGTTAATCCCCGCGACCTCAAACTAAAGCTCGCCGAAGAGATCGTTTCGATATGCCACTCTAAGCCAGCTGCTTTGGCCGCGCGGACTAGTTTTCTTTCCGTTTTCGCGGAAGGGGTTATGCCAGAAAACGCCACTGAGATTGAGGCGGCGGAGGGTGGCCTTCTTGTGGAGGAAGCTTTAAAATCCGGCATCGTTTTCTCGAAAAGCGAATTCCGCCGGCTCATCGATGAGGGCGCAGTCAAGGATATGGAAAGCGGCCAAAAGATTACCGACGTGGGGTTCAAAGTGAAACAGGATTCTTCTTTCAAGATCGGGAAGCACCGCTTCCTTAAAATAAAGATCAAATAAATAATGTGAACAAAAAAACCCGCCCAAGTTTTGCAGATAACAAAATTTGGTGCAGGGCTTTTTTGTTCTAAATCAAATCCGGGTCTTCGAATGCATTTATCTCGGGGCCCAAGTCGTCGGCCCCATCACCGTCACTATCAGCGTCGGTGGTTTCTTCTTCTTTTACCTCCTCGTCGTCGTACAAATTTGGCATGATCGATTTACTTTTTTTAATGAGCCATCCGCGTTCGCGGAAGAGCTTTAACTTCTCATTTGTATCAAAGAAAAAAGATTTTGCAAATAACCTTGGCCTGTGGATAACCGTTCGGCCCTGTTTCGAAAAAAACGCGTATTCGCCTGGTGGCGAATCGCTATGCTCGGCCCGTCGGCCTCCGCAATGTTTTTTCGAAACAGGGCCTCACTCGGACTCTTCGCCAGGTTACAGACTCAGAAAAGCGGGGAAAAGACTTACGATTTCTGCTTCATGGTTCGATTTATAGCCAAGCCAGCTATGCCTATGGCGATGGCATCGTATTCATCGTCATATTTGATATCAGGCCTTGTTTTTGCCAACCGCTTGACCATGTCAGTAACGCCTTGTTTTTTGCTGGCGCCGTAGCCCGTCACTGCCACTTTTATTTGGTTGGGATTCAAGGAGAGAACCGGGATACCAAAACGCCCGGCCTCGCAAATGATGGCGCCGCGGGCTTCGGCCACTCCGATGGCCGTTTTCTGATTGACGCTGAAGAGCAAAGTTTCGACTGCCATTGTTTCGGGTTTGAACTCCTTGATGACGTTTTCAAGCCTTTTAACAATAGTCCATAGGCGTGCTGAGTTCTCGTCTTTTCTATTTGTCACAACGCATTCCGAATGAACGACCACAGGCTTCGATGCGTCGCCAGTCAAAATAGCCAGGCCCATTCTGTCGTAGCCAGGGTCGATCGCTAAGATTTTCATGGATTAAGTCTAAAATTCAAATATGAAAATGTAAATGATTACCGTAGTGGCTTATTATTTATCTATAGATAAATAATAAGCCACTACGGTTTTTACGAAAAACTTCAATTAGGGGAAGGAAGGGCCTCACGTCTCACGCTCGACAGTTCCATAAAGTTATTTACACCGCTGCATTGTTGATTTACTCGGCGTTTGTCGTTACTTCCTGAACCTCATCGCAGTTTTCAAGTTCGTCGACAATCTTTTCAAGTGCCGCGAGGTCCAAATCGGAGAGGGTTACATGCGTTGTGGGAGTGAGCGTGTTGTTCTCTTTTTTGAAGGTCCACATTGCGCTCCCAGGCGAGGCCAATTCTATATCGTGTTTGCCAAGAGTGATCTTGACCTCTTGAGCGGCTTTGTTCCGGTTGTCGGTTAGCGTTTCGATGATGATGGCGACGCCACCAGGGCCGTAAGCCTCATAAACGATGTATTCCATTGCGGCGCCGGCCTCCTTGGATTTTTTTATCGCCCTTTCGATGTTGTCGTTCGGCATATTCTCCTTGCGGGCTCTTTCGATGACCGCTTTCAACCCCGGAACGTCCTTATTGCCGCCACTTTTTTTGGCTTCGATGGTTATCAGTTTGGCGTATCTTGAAAATGCCTTGCTTTTCTGCGAGTCGGTTTTGCCTTTGCGCTCTTTTATTTGTTTCCAGCGATTGTGCCCTGACATGCCAACAGTATAGGAGATTTACTGGACACTTCAACTTGACTTGCTGGTGCCGGACTGTAATCTGTATGAGAAAGAAGCATTCAAATTATGGGATATTTATCGCGTCGGCCAAACCCCAACGAATTACCGAGAACAAAGTCAAACCCCTGGAGTCCGGCAGGTGAGCTCATGGACGACACGGCTGCTCTGCTTAGCTCGGCGGCTATCCGATGTTGCGGTTGCTGACGGGTCATCGCCAGGTCCATGTAATATTGGTTGGGAAGCACGTGTCCTGTCCCGACTGCAAGAATACAGCTTGTTGTATTTGTGGCGACCAGTGTCAGTACAACATCGGCGAATTTCTCGAGCGCACGGTCCAAACTTCCTTGTTGGGTTACGGTGGTGACGCGGACGCTGATTAAGAGACCTCGATGACCTCGAGGTTTTTATTTACAATTTTTCTAAATCGTTTCCCGCTGAACAAATGAATTGACGGGCTCGGTGGGCGCGGTAAGCTTGCTGTGTCGTTTGTGGAAGTAGGGTGACCTTTAGGCAGGATAACTTGTACTGAGCCTGTCGAAGTATTCCCTCACTGTGCCGCAACGGTAATTCCCTGAGCCTGTCGAAGGGATAAGTCCGATCTTCAAGCGACCGTGAACTTCCGCGCAGAAGAATCAGTCGTTTCAGTCATTCGACTCGATACTTTTTATCACCGCGCCGGAAGGCGTGTTTTTTTGCAGTCCTGGCGCCCAGAGCCTAATTCATGGCGTCAGTTAAAAATGCGACGCACATTGCTTGGTCTTGCATTCTTTTTACTACTGCCTTT
>CAZYRJ010000030.1:0-15079 GCA_964649625.1 uncultured Candidatus Saccharibacteria bacterium | reverse complement strand
AAAAAAAGAAAGAAAAAGGGGAGTCCTTTAAAGGGGAGTCCTTTAAAGGACTCCCCTTTAGCCGTTATTAGCCGCTAGAGAGACTGAATGCCTTCGGAAGTTGTTACAACAGGAACGTTTTTGGACTTCAAGTAGTCGATAATCTCGTTGAAGACTTCGGGTGTTGTGCTATAAAGCGTACCGCTGTAGTCGACAGCATGGAATGAAAGGATGAGCCAACGTTTGTTCGCAATTGCGTTATCGATCCACTGCTTAGCCTCGGCCGCAGTTACACTCGAAGTTACCCCTCTGCGCTCAAGCTGATATGGGTCCGATGTTGGATGAACTTCTCCATCAATCGTCGCGGCGGCGCTTGAATAGCCGGCGTCCTGGACCAAGCTCATGGTTGTCGAGTTGTATGCCCCGAACGGATACGAGAAAGCCTTGATCGGCCCGACATCCCAGGATAGGAGATCGCTTCTCGAGCCGCTTATCTCAGACTGCTGGGCCGAGAAAGAAAGACTGGTTAGGTCGGAGTGAGTTCGCGTGTGAGAGCCGATCTCGTGCCCGGCATTATATATATTTCTAATTTGACTCTGGCTCATGTATCCCGGGAAGCCGTTATCCGATAGCTGTCGCGTAACGATGTAAAAAGTGCCTTTGAGTCCCGAGTTCGACAGTTTCGGCAGGGCATTTTGATACTGCGAAAGCCAGCCGTCGTCGAACCTGAGCGTTACTCCTCCGGTTGTGAATACTCCCGGAGTTACGGACTTTTGCTCTAGGAAGACGTTGTCGATCCTAAGATATCCGACGGATTTTATGAGATGGAACACCGTAACGTTCGACACTCCGCTCGGAACGTCGAAGTCGAAGGTCAGCTGCCCAAAGCTTCCTGCCGGAGCAACGCTCGCCAGGTCTTTGTAAGTATAGGTGCCGTTCGTGTGTTGATATTGGATCGTAACGTAACTCGTCGTGTTGGAAAGGTACTGGTCCTTATACGTATAGATGCCAGGAGGGAGATTCAACGGTTTGAAATACCATTTGGCGTCGCCGCTCGAGTAGCTTTGAATGCTTACTTCCGCCGCGCGGCTGCCGTTTACGCCTGTCGTCGGATAACTGAAACTTCGTGTATTCGTACCCCAAGCGCCTTTTAACCAATTGATCGGTAACCCGCTACTATCGGCGCTTTCGAAGTCGCCGTTTATGATCAGCCCGCTAGTTGAGGGGGGCGGAGTATCGCTGGTAACTTCATTGAGGGAGTAATTATCGACAGTAAGCGTGCCCACAGCATTTAATAAGTGGAAAACAGTTACAGAAACCACATTGGCGGGAATAGTGAACTGAGCCGTGTTTGTTTGAAAGGACGCGCTCGGTGATACGGTAGCTATGTTGTCGTAGCTCCAGGTCCCGTCCGATTTCTTAAAGCGCACAGTCAAATACGTGGTAACGTTCGAAAGCGACTGATTTGAAAACTGGTAAGTTTTAGAAGGCGTAACGGTAACATCCGCGAAGTACCATTTAACGTCTCCGGAAGTGTAATTCGTTATGTCGACTTTAGCGCCTTTAGCGCCGTTTGAACCATCAACAGGATAAGTCAGCGTTCGGTTATTCGTACCATAGCCTCCTTTGAACCAGCTCGACGGAAGCCCGTTCGATCCCGCGGTTTCCATCGACGGATTCTGTATGAGGTTGGCTCCGAGGGAAGTGGCTTCAAGGCTCTGGATATCGGCCGTTTCTCGCTTCTCTAATTGAGCGGCTTGGCCGGATATATCGGATTTCTTGATTTTTTGGGGCTTCACAAGGGGCAATATAGCCGGTCCTTTTCGTTCGGGACGCGATTCCGATTCTACGAGCGGCATTAAGCTGACTGAAATATTGGCAGGGGGTGTCGGCTGGATAAGCGAAGAAGATGGCGCGGCGTTTAGGCTCGACGTCGCCTTTTCGGATCGGGCTCGCGTTGAAGTGCCGATAATACCAATTTCCGGAGAACCAGCGGTTGTGCCGGCAGCTTGGATTCCGACGTTGCTACTTTTTGGTTCCGAACTTTCGCTTGACGCGGCGATAGGCAAACCTAAAGGCAACGATGCGCTTGCGTTAACCGGCAAAAGCAAAATAGCGAAAGCCGCCTGTGGCGAAGCTTGGCCTAGTAATATTGCAAACACCGCAGTCAAAGTCACCACCCACGATTTAGATCTTTTCATATCTCATCGTAAATTACATTATAAAAGCAAGACCGTTCGAAGTTTCGCGAACTAGATATTAGTCAGAGCTCATGAAGCCTTAGTGAAAGAATATCCAAATTGCCGCAAAATTTTCTTTTCAGTCAAATAAAGGCAGAACTCATAAGCAGTGTCCGTAAACGGTTTCCGAAGATCCAACTCCGAACATCTTTGGAGTCGCTTTCTCATGACGATTGGCGTGAAAATAATCCGAAAAGACCAGTGGGGCGTAAATGATCCGAGTTGCAGTCCGTGCGGTTAATTGATGAAGAACTTCAGCTTAATGAATTTCTTATCGAAGCCGCCAATTTCATAAATGAGGGAATAAATAAAGGCTCAAGTTATTAAAACAGCTCTTCATACTTCATGACAAGCTCTTCCTCGTGTCCCCAAACTCTGAAAAAGTCTTGAAGAGCACGAAACCGCTTTGTTAGACTGAGCTTACTTTCTGCCGAGCCATGGGGAAAGCATTACTCGCTAACACTGTAACCTGATCCATTTTGTTGCCCCTTGGCCAATGGTGGGGGACACAAAAAAGCCCGTTAACGACTCAGCTTGTCCCAAGAATGATCTCGATCTTGAGGACACGTCAACGCGGCCTTTCTTACCCGACTCAAGGGTTAGGACTTAGGTTATCAAGAACAAGATAAAGAAATAATGAATTCGAACCAAAATGATCGAAGTCCCGATGAAGTATTATTAGAGTTTAGAAAAAAATACCAGAGAATTACCGTCTCCACTGGTTACAATTCGTTGGAACGAAAGATCGGGGCCGTGCTCGCGACTCTTACCCTGGTCTTCTCTTTAGTGCCAGTTCAAGTCGCCGCCGTTAGCGCTCAAAGCATCAAGTTGCCATTCCAGTACGATTTCAGGGTTTCTGGAACGCTCGACGAATCGCCGAGCGGCGATATAAGCTGGAGCCCCTATTGGTGGGTCAATTCCGGCGCGCGATTCATTCTTTCGAATGGCACAGGTAAGACGCTCTCCGGCAATCTAGCCGCGAGCGATCAGTGGAGAGTGAAATATGCCGCGTCGGATCCGATTTCATCAGATAACGGATACCACCCCCAAAACGTCTTCCAGATGTTCTTCAGGACGTCTGAGCTTAATTCGAGCGCGTCGATCTACGCCAAGAAAAACGCGAACAATTTATCGAACATCAGCAATCGCCACGCTTGGAATGGCATCTCGCTTTTGGCGAGGCGCACCGACGTAAATAATTATTACTACGGCGGCATTAGGGCGGACGGCGGAGTTGTTCTTAAGAAAAAAAGCGGCGGCCAATACAAAACTTTAGCTTACGCTAAACTCTTCGGCGGGATATATGACGTGAATACTAATCCCGACCTCATACCTCTAAATCAATGGATCGGCGTCAAACTAGACGTCATCAATGATCCAAGCGGTAAGCCGAAGCTGGCGCTATACACCGACGTCGGCCAAACCGGCAAATGGAAACTGGCTATTTCGGCCATTGATGACCCCGCAGAGTTCGGCCCGCCTCTCGCGAACCCAGGTTTAATCGGTATTCAGAGCGATTACGCCGACGTCGAATACGACAATTTTGCTCTTTCCAGCTCGGGTTCGCAGACGGTAACGGATGCGGATGGCACGACGGGAGGCACGACAGATTCCGGTACGATAGGAGGCACCGGGACTTCTGGCGGGACATCCGACTCGACTTCGACCGGCGCGGCCGATACATTCGGCGTGAAAAAGCTTTACCCGAGCGCCGGTAAAGAATGGTTTTCCAAATGGAATAACGGGACCGCAAGAACATTTACCGGAGTCGATCCGAACGACGCTTGGTTCGACGCCAACCACGGGGACGCAACTTACAAGGTGGACGGCAACGGACTGTTTACCATTTCCGGTCCTGTTCCGCGCATGTATATTCATGATCCGCAACGGATCGAAAGCTGGGGAAATGTAGAAATGACGGTTTATGCGAAGCGCGTTGCGGATGCCGGAACGCCCTGGGGCGGCATCGAAGGCGTGGCCCGAACGAATCATGGCACAACGGGCTCCGAAACGGCTAACCTGTGTGATACCCGAGGCATCGACGCGCGGATCCGTTACGATGGCAAGACCGATTTCGAAAAAGAAACAAGCCATCCTCGTTCATCGGTCGCCAACACGAAAACCCTCTGGTCTAATGGGATGCCTTACAATACTTGGATAGGGTACAAATTCGTCGTTTACGATCTGCCGGACGGCAATGTAAAGCTCGAAACATATATGGACACGACGGACGGTCAAGATGGCGGCAACTGGGTAAAGATAAATGAGATGATCGACGACGGCACCAGAATCGGCGTCGGAGGAACGCCTTGCGCGCCCGGCATCGACCCGGCTATGAAGCTGACAAAGGCCAACAGCCGCGCTGGCTCGGAATCTGGCAAGCCGAATATTGCGGTTTACTGGAGAAGCGACGACGTCGGCCAAAACGGACTGGTCTACAAGAAAATGAGCGTTCGCGAGATCGATCCGGCCTCGACTGGCGGCACTTTATCGACATCACCGAACCCTTCACCCGAACCGGAACCGACTCCGACAACAACCCCAACAAGCGGCGCTCTCTTTAGCGACTCGTTTGGTCAATACCCCGACGGATTGATCACCAACGAATACGCTTACTGGAGCCCGACTGCGGCGGGAGCTAAAATTTCGCCAATCTGGGAAATGACGAGCGGGTCATTGTTTGCCCAAAGCGGTGCCGGCTGGACTGGAGTGCCGAATGCGGGAACGCCGGACGCGGACTCGGTTCCCAATAACAACTCGGCTATATTCAGGCTGACGAGCAAGCGCGCTGATTATGGAAACATATCGCTCAGTTTCGACCTTATGAACCAAGGACTCTCCTCGACGGCGTCAACTCCGGCCGTGGATTGGGATGGTGTTCACATATTCCTGCGGTACCAGACGCAATATAATCTCTATTACGCCACGGTTAACAGGAGAGATAATAAAGCTGTCATCAAGAAAAAGGTTGCTGGCGGGGCGTCTAATGGCGGTACCTATTACAATCTAAGCACTTTCACAGCCCACAACGTCTCGTACAATACGTGGCAGAAAATAACGGCGACCGTAAAGAATAATCCAGACGGGTCTGTTACTATCGAGCTTTTTGCCGATGGCAAACTGGTATCCAGGGCTGTCGATAACGGTAGTGTGGGCGGTGCCCCGATAAGGCAATCCGGCAAGATCGGTATCCGAGGCGACAATGCGAATCTGAAATTCAGGAATCTCAGCGTGACAGCGATATAGATGGACTAATGAAAAACCTTCCCTCCTGCCGGAGGGAAGGTTTTTCGCATTTTTCGGCTGATTTTATCGCGACCATCGCTTTCTGACATATTGCTTTCCCCGCGGATGTTCCTCACGCTCCCAAAGGTTCCAACCTCGGCTCTCGGTGTAATGTCTTTCAATCATTTCGGCATCTCTCGAGAGAATTTCAGATAAGTCGAAAGGGCTAAATGACTGGTAGATCTGATCCGATTCGTTTCTGTCTAGCGAGTATTGTTCCTCTGTTTGATCTAACGGGGAATGTTGTGGTCGAAAGTTATTTTTGTCCATGGCCCTGAAATTAATATTTTAAATTAGCGCAAATTTTGGGAGTTCGGCGCACCAAATGTTCCGATAGCTCCGATAATTAATAAAATTAAACTCCGACTTGTTGAGACCAACATCTTAGCAATCCGCCGTGAAAAAAAAGTGATGTCAGGAACGCATTCATGAGCGGATTGAACGGCAGGCCCAAACGGTGGTTTTGTGCGCAGTCTTTCATGAAGAATGTTGCGTCGCTAAGAAAAAACATCCCGGTGAAGGGATGTTTTTTCAATAGCTTAGTGCGCGGGGGTGATTACTCGATGTGAAGCAGTTCGCGCAAAAGAGGTTCGTTAAAGCCGACGACAATATCGCCGTCGATATCGATGACTGGTACGCCCATCTGACCCGATTTTTCGATCGCTTCTTTTCGGGCCGTCATATCGAGCGCGGCATTCTTTTCGCTGAAGCTTACGTTGTGCTCCGTAAAGAAATCCTTCGCCATATGGCAGAAATGGCAGGTCGGCGTGCTATAGATGGTGACATTATGCGTTTTGCTCATTTTATTGATAATAATAATAACAAATAAATACGTTTACATCAGCTCAATGACAGTCTTTAGCTTCGGGTCAGGTTTGTAACGGTAGCAAATGTTTTGGCCGGTCCGTTCGCTTTCGACGAGGCCGGACATTTCGAGGATCCTTAGGTGTTGCGAAACACAGGATATCGATATTTCTAAAACCGCGGCAAGATCGGACACGCAAAGCTTGTCATTCTTTGATAATAGTTCGATTATCTTATACCTGGTTCTATCCCCAAGCACAGAAAATATATCGAAAAGAGAGCTGTTATCACGAGCCAAGCTCTTCTTCAATTTCAGAATGTGGCTGTTTTTAAGCATATCTTGGTGGTTATTAAACAGTTGCGCGAACACTAAAATACTAATCCAAGGCTGAGTCCGTGTCAACTTGTTGATAAGCCGTTTTAAATGGTAAAGTTTACAGATGGTTTTATTCATCTTCGGTGCGACCGGTGATTTAACGAGGCGCAAGATCGTGCCGGCGCTCCGATCCTTGAACATTGAGGGTCTTCAGATAATCGCGCTTGGACGCAAGGATCTAAACGACAAAACGTACGAACAATTTGTCTGCGGCGAGGGCTGTTTCGATGATATCCACAGCCGTCCCAAGTACGAAAAGGTTCGATTTGCCGACTCTGTTGTCTGCGAGCATTGCGATGCTTATCATCGAAAGGGGGAGATTAACTATTTCTATTCGGCTTTGCCGCCCGCCCAAATCGCTTCAGTTATCGGCTACGTCGGGGGCGTGAAGCGCGCCGGATATGACGTGCGCCTCCTCATCGAGAAGCCCTTTGGCTATAGCTTGGCAAACGCGCTCGAGTTGAAGAGATTGCTCGACAAATGGGACTTAGCCTCGGATGTTTATATTTCGGACCACTACTTGTTTAAAGACGGAATACGTACGCTGGAGCCCAAAGCGTTCGATTCGATTAAGATGGTTTCTTTAGAAAGTCTGGGGCTTGAAATGAGGGCCGGCTATTACGATGGCGTGGGAGCGCTGAAGGATATGGTGCAGAGCCATTTTTTAAACATCGCCTTCAAGCTGCTTGATGATCCGGTCTCGGAGTTCAAAGATTTCGAAGTTGTAGCGTACGAGCGCGGACAGTATGGCAATGGCCGAGATTCTGGATACGCGGCAGAATTAGGCAAGACATCCGAGACTGAAACTTATGCCCGCGTTGTTCTAAAGACCAGGAAACACGCATTCGAATTCGAGACAGGCAAGGCCTTCGACCGAAAAGTAGGCTTTATTGACTGTGATGGCGAGCAGATCCGGATTGACGCGCTTAATGATGATTATCTCAGATTATTTACCGACTTTTTTGCGGATAGAAAAAAAGATTTCGCTACGGTCGAGAATTCTATCTTGGCTTGGGAGATCGTTGAACGGATCGATCAACACAGGACAGGGTTGAAGCACTACGGAGTTGGCACTCCTGTAAAGCGGGTGCTTAAAGATCAGATATTCTTGGCCAAATAAAAACCGCCATTCTACAAACTCAGGGCGGGTTTTGCTCTCGGGTCTTGCTGGTCTTTAAGCCAGCGCTTCCAGTAATTATAGCGGCGCCTTGTATCTACGCGCGGGTTACGGACACAAATTATCGGGCCGTCGTGGTTGTATGCGACAGTCGCCTGCGGCCAGTGGACGATGCCTGGAACCATTAGCTGGTGTTTCGTCATTGTCACTTGTCTGAGACTATCATAAGATTGAAGGCATGTCTTCATTAAGATCAATCACAGTTATTGGGCTGGGACGCATGGGCAGGCAAATAGCGCGGCGTTTGCGCCGGAAAGGTTTTGATGTTTTAGCATGGAATCGTTCGATCGGGCCTGTTTTAAAATTAAAAAAACAAAAGATTTTTGCGTCAACCGACCTGTCGGAAATCGTCTCCAGAATGCCCAAAAAGGGAAGAATATTTTGGCTGATGCTTCCTCACGCGATAATCGATGATTTTATTTTCAGCAAGGAACATCTTGGGCAGGTACTAAAAAAAGACGACATCGTGATCGATGGCGGAAATTCATTCTACAAAGACTCGATGAGGCGAGCCAAAACACTGCGGAAGCGCCGAATCTCTTTCTTTGATTGCGGGACTAGCGGAGGAATATGGGGAGAAAAGAACGGGTTCGCGCTAATGGTCGGCGGCCCGAAAGCAAAATGGGCCTCAGTTAAGCCATATATTGAGGCATTGTCCGCTGGTAAAAATTTCGGTCTTTTGGGAGATTCCGGCGCGGGTCATTTTGCTAAAATGGTCCATAATGGGATCGAATATGGCATGATGGAGGCCATCGGTGAAGGCTATGCGGTGTTAAAGAAGAGCTCATTTCGCTATGACCTAGGCGAAGTAACTCGTATCTATAAAGAAGGCACGGTGATCCGAAGTTGGCTCGTTGATCTATGCGGTAATATTTTCAAGATGGAAGACGTCGAAGGAACGATAGGAAAGATCGATGCGACTGGAGAAGGCGAATGGACGGTAAAAGCGGGAGAAGAATTCGGCGTCGATGTCAGGGTCATAAAAGATGCGCTAAAGGTCAGGGCCGAGTCAAGTCAGCTAAAAAACCAGTCGAAGTATTCTAATAAGATCGTGGCGCTTCTCCGGAAACAATTTGGTGGGCACCAGATCCATAAAAAATGATCGATTTTGTGAAATGTAAGGATCCCTTGAAGGGGCAGGCGGAACTTGCCGGAGCGCTCGTCGCCAATCTCAAATCGGGGAAGAGGACGGTTTGGACACTGCCCGGCGGTTCGAATGTTCCCATTTCTGTGGCAGTTTTACGGCAGATTCGAGAAATCGTTGACGGTGAAGCTCTGAAAAATCTGGTCGTTCTGCAATGCGATGAGCGTTACGGCATGCCAGGCCATCCGGATTCGAATTGGCAGCAGCTCAAAGATATAAATTTTCCGATCGAGGGCGTGGAGAATTATCCGCTACTTATGGGAAGATCGCTTGAGGGAACCGCGGCCGATTACGCCCTAGTAGTGGAACGGGAATTTCGGAAAGCCGACGCCGTCATCGGCCAGTTCGGCATCGGCGAGGACGGTCACATCGCCGGTTTGATGCCGAATTCAGCCGGATTCAAAACCGAGCAGGCTGTGGTCGGTTATGTTCACTCGACGTTTACTCGACTTTCAATAACGCCGATATGGCTGGCGCGAACCACCGAAGCGTTCCTCTTTGCTTTCGGTCCGGCTAAACGAGAAGCGATCCTCAAGGTTAAGGACGGCAATTATTCCATCGAAGAAGTTCCGGCGGCCATTCTTTGGAAAATTCCGACCGTTTATTTTTATACTGATCAAGTTTGAGTATATCGAAACTTATGTATCGTATTATATTTCAATTTATCCGCGATCGCGGATAAATTGAAATATAATAAAGACTTGGACCGCAATACGTTACAAGTATTCTTAATACTAAATGACTGGAACTCATCCAAAACCTATCTTAAGTTCGAATCCGTCATTATGCTATCAGATCCGTATTTTGCGAGATTATTTTTGAGACGGTTTTAATCATAAACAAAATGGAAATCGCGTTTTATACGATCTTTTCTCTTCTGTTATCGCTCGGACTCGTCATGGTGTTTGTGCCTTTCTTTCCCGCCATGCTTTACATGTTCGTCATTACGCTTATTTTTGCGGCGATATCGGACTTTAAACTGATCACGCCGGTCAATTTGGCTGTCTTTGCCGTTTTAGTGCTGATCAATGTAGTCGTTGATTGGATGGCCGGGCTGATCGGCGCGCGTTGGGGCGGAGCATCGAAGCGGGCGCTCGGTTTCGGCCTCATCGGATTGGTCGCCGGTTTTTTGCTTTTACCGCCGATCGGGGGCATATTCGGTCTTTTTGCCGGAGTGCTTTTGGCGGAGATTACGGCAGGGAAGAATGCAAAAGCGGCGTTAAAGGCCGCCTCCGGCGGAGCCGTCGGGGCGCTTGCCGGAATAGCGATAAATTTCATTTTAGCCCTGTCATTCCTCATTATTTTCATAGTCTTTCTGATTTATTAAATGAAAAAACTCCCCATTTTCGGGGAGGTTTTTTAGCTGACAGTGAGCGGTAGCGCTTCTTCCTGGCGGATTGGCATCGGCGGTCTCTCGGGTGCCTTCTTGATGACATCGATTATCAGGTCTTCGTTCTCGGTGATGAGGTAGAGCGACATATCCTCCACGTCAATGGCTTTGTACTCTTCGTAGAGAACATGCGAAAAGAAATGATTGAGTTTGCCCCAATATTCATTGCCGAACAGAATTATCGGCACTCGCGGGATCTTTTTTGTTTGGATCAAGGTGATGATCTCGAAAAATTCATCGAGAGTCCCATATCCGCCAGGGAAAAAAACGTAAGCCTCGGCCGCGAAAGACAGCGCAACCTTTCGGACGAAGAAGTAATTGATCTCGATCGTTTTTGAAGTATATTTATTCGGTTCCTGTTCACGCGGCAGCCGGATATTGAGGCCTACGGTTTTGCCGCCGGCTTCAAATGCGCCGCGGTTGCCAGCTTCCATGATGCCGCCCCCGCCGCCCGAAAAGATTGTGTAACCGAGTTCGCTGGCGATCTTCGCGGAAAGACTGCGGGCTTTTTCGTAGAAGATATCATTATCTTTGACCCTGGCCGAACCAAAAAAAGAAACGGACTTGGGATATTTTTTTATGAACTCGAATGCATTCAGGAACTCATGCTGGATGCGGTCGATCCGGCGATGTATCGCGTTGTGAACTTCGGCACGCGACATTTCGTGGATGGTGAATTCGAACAAGTCGTCTTTTTTTGCGTTGGACATTTATTGGTGAATGATTATTGTGTAAGCTATTGTATAGGATAATTATCAGTGTGTCATTCATCTCGGGCCAACAGGAATTTCAATCCAGTTAACCTAATTTCAATTGACCAAATCAATGTCAAAGTACCAGTCGAGACAAGTTCCAAGTGGAGTGGGCATGCGGATTTGTTAGGCCAATAGGCTAATTAGAAATTAGATCAATTTTGAATCATAGCCAATTTGATGTTTAAGATCGAAAATAAAATTAAGGGAAAGTTGGGCCGAGCAGGGGTCATCGAAACGCCTCACGGCACGATCGAGACCCCCGCTTTTGTTGCTGTCGGGACCCAGGCCACAGTTAAGGCCTTGTCGCCGGAACAGGTCAAAGAGGCGAACATCGATGTTGTGTTCGCGAATACATATCACTTGTATTTGAAACCGGGTGCCGATATCGTCCGCGACGCGGGCGGTCTTGGCAAGTACATGAATTGGCCGGGACCCATGATGACCGATTCGGGCGGCTTTCAGGTATTTTCATTAGGCGCGGGCTTCGGCAAAACTCTCGGCAAAGTCGTTCGCCGCGGCGGCCGTAAAAAACATTCCGACATTCTTGAGAATGTGGAAATGTCCGGAACAGAAAATGTTTTGAAGGGTGAGCCGAAATCAGAAACAAATATTTCTTTGGTCGAGATCGATGAGGAAGGCGTTGATTTTCGGTCCGTCGTCGACGGCTCGCTTCATCGCTTCACTCCGGAAAAGTCGATCGAGATCCAGCACGCGCTTGGCGCGGATATTATTTTCGCGTTCGACGAGTGCCCGTCTCCTTTGGCTTCAAAAATATATCAGGCGGAGGCGCTTGATCGTACTTTACGATGGGGGGAGCGATGTCTGACTCATCACAAAAGCCATGTATCTGCGGACAAACAAACAAAACATGAGCAGCTACTGTTCGGAATTATCCAGGGCGGCAGGGTGGAGGAATTGCGCCGTAAAAGCGCTCTGTTGAGCGCCAGAATGGACTTTGACGGTTTCGGAATCGGCGGTTCATTCGACAAGGAGGATGTCGGGTCTGCCGTAAATTGGGTCAATCAAGAATTACCCGAAGAAAAAGCCAGGCATCTTCTCGGTATTGGTGATCCAAACGACATGATCGCGGCGATCGAAAATGGCTGCGACATGTTCGATTGCGTCGCGCCGACTCGAATGGGCCGGAATGGCGCGATGTACACGAAGTCTGGACGGATAAATATTACTAACGCGGCATTTAAAAAAGATTTTTCTCCGATCGATGATAGCTGTGGATGCTACACCTGTAAAAAGTTTACGCGTAGTTATGTCGCGCACCTTTTCAGATCGAAAGAAATGTTTGCCGCGACTCTGGCATCGATTCACAATTTATATTTTCTCGGCAGTTTGGTGAAGCGCGCGCGAAAGGCGATCCTGGAAAATAATTTTGAGCAGTTCAAGGCCGAACACATCGTAGCTTGAGCGCGGGTGTCGTTAGAACTTCCGAGCTTTTATTTTTTCACGAAAAAAGCGAACCGATCGAATTGTCGCGTTCGGTAATATGGCCAGTTCGCAGTGTCGCGGCTGACGGTTTGCTCGAATGGGAGCGTTGCGGTGTTATTTTCGGCAAATTTGCCGGCCTCCATGAGTCTCAAGATCGTCTGTCGGACTACGTGCCGGCAGATCGAAAAATACGATGGACATTTTTTGTTCCTCTCATGCTTAACGTACTCGTCGAGCAGTTCTTGTTCTGACATTCAGGGCACTTCGGGGTGATTTTGTTCTTTCATAATCGGGAGTAATCTTCTTGAAACTTACTACACTGGGATGGGTCTGTAAACATGTTTTTGGGGGCCCCTTACGCACAACAATATAGTGTTTTTTCTCACGAAACTCAGCTATTTCATCAAAGTCGCAATGTTGATAAGTCCAATCTCCAAACGAGGCTTATATAGCAACGAAAATTCAGTATTTCTTCTCCACAGTTTTCCTGTTTTGGCCCGTGCCGATGCGGTATAATTTAAGCCAAGATAGAATTAGCCGAGAGAGGAGATATCCATAATTTCCAAGGTTTTATTACAGTTTCCGGAATTCGAAACCTTGGGAGGGGGTTATTGGGGTAAAGAAGGTTCGAGAAATGGTTTATAGGAAAAACCGATTTGTTTTCTTAGATAAATTACTTGCAACCCTTGTTATCCTGGCACTTATAGCGCCATGGAGCACTTTTGCGGCCTCAGGTGTGCCGCAGATAATCAGCTATCAGGGTAGGCTGACGAATTCCGGCGGCAATCTTCTTGGCAGCACTTCCGGAACAACCTATTATTTCAAGTTTTCTATTTGGGATAACTCGACAGTCGGTAGCGGCACGAAGCTTTGGCCGAGCGGTGCGCCTGGTGTGACGACGACCACGGTTCGAAGCGGGGTTTTCAACGTGAACTTAGGCGACACGGGCAACGGCTATCCGGACGTGCTGGATTACAATTTTAATTCGAATAGTGCGGTCTATCTCCAGGTTGAAGTTTCTGCCGATAACGTAACTTACGAAACGCTTTCGCCCCGGCAATCGATCACGTCTACTTCGTTTTCGGAACTTTCCAGCGCGGTATCTGGAACAGGTCAATCGAATTTCGGCACGACGACTCCCATCGTGAATGCGGTCGTTACGGTCGAGGCGACGTCAACGGCATCGACGCTCATCACATTGCGCGGCTTCGCTTCGCAAACGGCAAATCTTTTGCAAGCTCAAAACGCGGCGGGTTCGAATGTTTTTTATCTCAACTCCTCCGGCGGTGCGTTCGCGTCTTCGACTCTCCAGGTTACGGGAGCGACTCGTCTTTACTCATCGCTCACGGCCGAAGGCGCGACCTTTGCGCAAAGTGTCGGTGTCGGTTCGACGAGTCCCTGGGGGTTGCTGTCGGTCAATTCTAATACCGGCGCTCCGAGTTTTGTCGTTGGTTCGTCCGCCGGCACGGATTTTCTCGTCGCGGAAGGCGGCAATGTCGGTATCGGCACGTCGAGTCCGTACGCGAGGCTCTCCGTTGCCGGCGATGTTGTAGCGGCCCGATTCTTAGCGACTACCACCTCCACATCTAGCTTGCCGAGGCTCGAATCATCCGGAATTGCCTCGGATTGGCTCTGTTTAGCCTCGGATTGCCGAACCAGCTGGCCGACAGGTGCCTCATTCGGTCAAGGTTGGGAATTAAATTCAGCCGGATTGCTTGCGCCGACAACGACGGTTGCGATCGCCGTCGGTTCGACGGCCACCTCGACCTTTTCAGGCGGCATCGAATCTGGCACAAAAATCGCGGCTCCGTATTTTATTGCCACTTCGAGTGCAACTTCCACCCTGAGCGGGGGACTTAAAATTTTAACTGGCGGGCTTACTATCTCGACTGCGAATTGTTCAGGTCTCGTGAATAGCGGAAAGCTAACCACGGATGCTTCAGGGAACATTATTTGTGCTGATGATACCGGCGGCGGGTCAGGTTCGGGAACCGTTAGTTTCGGCGGAGGCGGCCAACTTGCTTATTACACAGCAAATGGAACGACTGTTGCCGGAACGTCTGCGGGGTTGTATTGGAATAATTCTAACGGTTCATTGGGTATAGGTTCCACAACTCCGGGCGGGCCGCTTGCGGTTGAGGGTAATGTGATAGTAAATAATCCGACGGGCACATCGACTTTCTCCGGCGGAGTAGAAATTGGAGCGCTTCGGCTTAATGACCAGGTCTCCTCGGGACTCACCGGTTCCGGCCTTACGATTTCAAGCGGATTTTTAACTTTAGACAACACCGGTAACTGGGCGGGTACTTGGCAAAACTATTCACCCGCATCATTTTTCAACGGTGCTTTCTCCACCACCTCCGCCGATTACTGGGGAGCGAAGGGCACCTGGACGGCCGGGAATTTCGTCGCCACGACCACAGCCACTTCGACTTTCTCCGGCGGCCTCGAAGCCGGCACCTTAATCGGCGCGCCGTACTTTAACG
>CAZYRJ010000029.1:0-15148 GCA_964649625.1 uncultured Candidatus Saccharibacteria bacterium | reverse complement strand
GCAGATGACGAGCATGCTTTAAAGATCCGCGATAGCGTCAAGCGGCGCAGTTATTCGTTCGGTTTTGACGATAAGGCGGACATTGTGGCGTCGAACTATCAGATCCAATACGGATCCAAGCGTCCCGTTGGTATTTCCTTTAAGGTTGGTTTTGATGGCAAGATTTTGCCCGTCATGCTGAAAGGGGTGCTTGGGAGGCAGCACGTTTATCCAGCTTTGGCCGCGATAGGCACGGCCGTCGCCGCAGGACTCAATATCGTCTCGGCGATCGAGGCGCTGCGCGATCACAAAAGTCCGAATGGGCGCATGAGGCTCATTCAGGGTGTCAAAGATTCGATTCTCATTGACGACACATATAATTCTTCGCCAGCGGCTCTTAATGAAGCGCTTAACGCGCTTCATGATATTGCCGCGGCGTCCAGAAAAATAGCTGTTCTCGGCGATATGCGCGAGTTGGGCACGTACTCGCGCGCGGCTCATCTCGCGGCCGGAAAAGAGGCGGCTCGAGTCTGCGATCTCTTATTGACGGTCGGCGAGGGCGGAATGATTATAGCCGAAGGTGCGCTTGATGCGGGCATGAAGGACGACCACGTAAGACAATATTCCGACGCGGTCGAAGCGGGCAAAGAACTCCAAAACCTGATACAGCCAAACGATACGATCTTGATCAAGGGTTCCCAGGGTGTGCGAATGGAAAAGATTGTTGAGGAAATAATGGCAGAGCCGGAAACCGCGGGTGTAGTACTGGTTCGTCAAGAGGCCGAGTGGAAGAAGCGGTGAGCTTCGAGACTATTTTCAAACGCCGGGCCATAGGGCTCGGTTTCTTCATTATAATTTCGAAATGGCGGTGTTAGGCTTTACCTATGTTAGAAGTTCCGGCAGTTATGTTTTATGTAGCGACGGCCGCGCTCATCATCGTATGCGCCTTGTTGTCGGTCGCGCTCTACTATATTGCTAAGATCGCGAAACATCTAAGCCGCATCTCGGAGCGGGCGAGGGAGGAAAGCCGGAGGTTGGAAGAGAGCATTCAGCCGATGCATTCGATAATTAACACCGTCACTTCGCTCATCCTCGGCTTTATGAGGTTGAGGCGTCGTGATTCGGATTATAAGTAATTGCAATATAAATGTATCACAACGAAAATCAAAACAAGTTCTTAAAAGGAGTGATCGCCGGAGTGGTTTTGGGAGCGGTAGGCGGATATTTTCTCCACAAGAATAAGCGGCGCATAATGTCGAAAGTGTGGATGATAAAGGCCAAGGCCGAGATTTACCGGCGGCTCGGCTCACTAAAAGATTTGACACAGGAGAGCTACGAAAATACGGTGAGGGCTGTCACCGATAAATATAAAAAGGTCAAAAGTATCGCCGCTCATGAGATAGATGAGTTTGCGGAAAGAATGATGGCAAGATGGAAAGACGTGAAGGCAAGAATGGATGAAGGCCCGGATGAGATCGAGGCTTACGATGTTGAAGAACAAAAGTAGAATTCATTACGCCATACCATGGATTGTTTAAGAAGGGCCCGACAGGGCCTTTCTTGGTTATCCACCGACCGGTTTTTGCGGACATGCGAACGGCTGGTATAATTCTCAAAGTATCATCGTACTCCATATCAAATATGAAAGAAGCGGCTAAGCCTGGCGTTTTACCGTGCGCATGTGAAATGGAATCGACCGAGGAAACTCTGGAAAGACTGCCGTGCGAATACGTCAATCAAACGCCTGCCGAGCTTGAAGCCGAAGGCTGGCAATCATTCGATACTGTCGACTCGGGCTGCCCGAGTGCTCGTCTCATGTCGAAAGACAAGGTCGAGTGGCTGAAGATAATGAAAGACGTGGACATCGCAGTGTCAGCCGCGCCAGGATATCTAAACGGTCAAGTCCGAGTTTATATGCGCCCGCGCAAGTGCGCTCCTTCGTAGAAGGATCTAGCAATATCGAGCCTAGCTCGATATTTTTTCTTTACTCCGGTGAGTTGAAATGCTCACGTTTCTTGGATATCATGGTGCCATGCCGTTAAAGTCACCCTTTCCAAAAGAAGTTTACGAGCGCAACGCGGTTATCTATAAGCTAATGGCCAACCCTAAAAGGTGGAGATATTGAATTCGATTAAGAACACCCGAGCTACCGTTAACGAACTAGCCGAGTTGCTAGGCGTCAGGAAGGCGAATATTTCCCAGCATTTATTCTATTTGCGAGCGATGAAGTTGGTGGAAGTGGAACGTAAGGGCAAGAATGCTTTCTACACGATTACTGACCCGCGCCTCGTCGAGCCATGCCGCATCCTTAAAGAGCTGTTAGAGAAGGATAAGAAAGGCGCGAAAAAACCGGCAAAAGTTAGCGAAACGCAGCCGCGACAAGGGACGGCTTTTCTTAACCATTGACGATCACTCCGCCGTTCGGGTGTAGCACTTGGCCGGTTATATATGACGAGTCCTCGCTGGCTAAGAAAACGTAACAAGGGGCGATCTCAAAGGCTTCCCCCGGGCGGCCCATGGGTGTGTTTTTTCCGAAATTTTTTGATTCGGCTTTTGGGAACGTCGAATCGATGAGCGGGGTCCAAACGGGGCCGGGCGCGACGGCGTTGACCCTTATGCCGCGGTCAACAAGCGCCAGCGCGAGAGAGCGGGTGAACGAGACCAAGGCGCCCTTGGTCGCGGAGTAATCTATAAGCCGTTCATTGCCTTTATATGCGGTAACGGAGGACGTGTTTATGATGGTCGAGCCTTCCGTGAGGTACGGCAGGACGGCTTGGGTCATGAACATGGCGCCAAAAATGTTTGTCTCGAACGTTTTTTCTATTTGGAGGCGATCGATATCCAGGAACTCTGGCTCAACATGCTGTTCTGCGGCGTTATTGACCAGGATGTCCACCGCCCCTAATCGCTCGACAGATTTTTTGACGACTTCCTGGCAGAATTGTTCATTGCCTACGTCGCCGGAAAACAAATAACAGCGCCGGCCGAAGGACTCTACGGTTTTCTGAATATTTTCGGCATCTTCGTTTTCGTTTAGGTACACGACGATTATGTCTGCTCCTTCCTTCGCGAAAGTTATCGCCACAGCTTCACCTATGCCGCTATCACCGCCGGTTATGATGGCAACTTTTCCGGTAAGTTTTCCGGCAGGGCGATAATTTGGATTATTGGTTCTCGCCGGACGCAACATTCTTTTGTTCACACCGGGTTGTTTTTGGTTCGCAGCTTTTTTCGCCATCATAAAACTATATTACTTGTTCCGTGAATTACTGCTGAAGAATTTTTTGCCGTTCATAGATGAACGATTTATATTGGCTGCGGGGAAGCGTCGAGCCCGTTTGTTTGCCGCGGTTAACTTGGCCGCAGTTAAATCCCGTTCATTGCAGGGTTTGGCCTTTTGTTGAGAGGGCTCTAGCCTGTAAGAATTGCCAAGTTAGGCCGTCTATACAAGCGTAGGGCCATTTTCCGGCCTTCGGTAATAAATAGTCGTTTTTAGGAATTATTAAAGTAATATTTATCATGAATAGAAAGTTAGTAAGCGGAATCGGATTTCTTCTGGCGGCGATTTTTGTTTTGTCCCCATTGGTATCCGAAGCTAAAACGGAAATATCAATCAACCGGCATCTACTGAAAGGAATGAACGGTGCTGATGTTACCGTTTTACAGCAATTGTTAGCGAGCGACAAGGAAATATATCCCGAAGGGGCAGTAACTGGATTTTTCGGCTCTTTTACCGAAAAAGCGGTGAAGCGTTTTCAAAAGAAACACAATATCGCCCAGGTCGGCCAAGTCGGCCCTATGACTCTCGCCAAGTTGCAGCTCGTGTTTACGAGTAGCTCTACCGGAACGACCACGACGGTCGATCTCGGTAACGTTAACGTGAGTATTGGCGGAAAAGGCAAGGGTAACAGTATAAACGTGAAGATTGGAACCGGCACTTCAAACTACATCACTTTGGATCACAAGATCTATCTTTGTCACAAGGGACAGACGATCAGCGTTGATTATCACGCGCTTCCGGCCCACATCCGGCACGGGGATAGGGTAGGCATATGCTTAGGAGGCGGATCGGTTGCGACTTCAACGCAGGATCTATACGTCTACAACGTGAACGCATTCCCTTCGCAAAATAGCGCCAATATCAACTGGCTGACAAATCTGAATGCAGATTCGACAGTGTATCTGGCTTCGTCCTCACCAGTTCTTAGCGCATTGAATCCCATTAAGATTCAGAATGCCACCCCTACCACTAACCACACGTTGAACGTCATCAATTTACAGCCGAACACTTTCTACTATTACCGCGTTGTCTCGAAGGACGCCGATAACCGGACGGCCACTTCAAGCGAATATTTCTTCAAGACTGAGACAGTTGACGAGCAGGTCCCGTTCATCTTCAGCGTTGCCGCAAATCCAGTCCAGGGCACCACTACCGTTTCCTGGATGACCAATGAACCGACGAGAGGGAAGGTCTGGTTTTCGACAGCACTCGATATTCTGAACGCTTCCGATAAGAGGGTCGTTGAGGACAATAGTTTGAGTACTTCGCACTCGGTTCAGTTGGGAAGCCTTCTGCCGAGCACAACCTATCGGTTCTTGATAACCGCGACGGATCAGGGCGGAAATACGGCCACGTCGACAAGCAATCTGTTCTTCTTCACGACCCCGGCCGCCCCGAGCCTATCGCTTAGCGGTTTGACCTCGACGAACGTCGGGTCGACCACGGCCGCCATAAATTGGACGACCAACAATTCGGGAAATTCGAAGGTGTATTTCGCCTCAACGACGCCGGTTATGGATTCTTCCAACCTGCAGTTCGTGTCCGAATCAACCAACCTCACGAACCACGGCGTTCTCTTGACCGGTCTTCAGGCCTCGACCGCCTACTACTACCTCGCCGTTTCAAAGGATGTCTACGGACAAACTGCGACCAGCTCACAGTCGTCATTCATAACTCAGTAAGGCCGCGTGAAAACTGTCCCCCTTTGCTTGGCAGAGGGGGACAGTTTTGTTAAGAGCGAGAGAATGCAATTTAAAAGGATACCTTACTATAATTATTTTCAATTTATGCGCGATCGCGGATAAATTGAAAAAGCCTGCTCAAGTTGAAAATGCCTGCTCAAGATTTGCTACGCCCCGAGTTCATTTATGTTGCATTACGGCTGGTATCTGCCACAATTAATACCCATGCGAACCAGGCAGTTAATGATCCTAATAGCGGGCCTTATCCTGGTCGTCATTTTGACCGTTTTTGGCATTACAGCCAAGCAAATCAACGATAAAAAGGAATCCGAAACGGCGGCACTCGAGTACCGGACAAGGCTTTTGGCCGACTCCCTCAAAGAGGCGGTAGAGCCTTATTATGCCGGAAATTCAACCTCGGCTCTTCAGAAGATAGTCGATAAATATGCGAACAAAGAGCATGTTGTAGGCCTGGCCGTTTATGACAGCAAGGGCGGAGTTGTGGCCGCCTCCGCCGATCTCCCCAAAATGCTCCTTTCGACCTCGACGACCGTAACGAGAGCGATGGACACCGATAAGTCTACCGGAGATTTTATTAAGGACGGCGATAGATCCATATATGTTTTTGCCGAGCCATTGCACCAAAACGAACGGGTGGTCGGCGCTTTCCTTGTCGCGCAGAACGCCGCTTACATCGAAACGGGTATTCAGGAGATATTGGAAAGCAACCTAATCCGCGTTTTTATCCAGATCGTCCTGTTTTTGGCACTGCTATATATTTTGATCCACTGGCTCATCTGGAGGCCGATTTCCAGACTGGCGGATTCGATCAAGACGGCTCGATTAAAGGGTCGAGGAGAAGAGGAGTTGGCCAACATCCAAGACAATATTTTTTTCCGGCCGCTGGTCGGCGAGATCTCCAAAATAACCAAGAGCCTCTCTGAGGCAAGGTTGGCCGCTTCGGAAGAAGCTAGGATGCGTCTTGAAAAATTAGACTCGCCCTGGACAGCCGAACGGCTTAAAGAATTCATCAAAGCTTATCTTAAAGACCGAAAGATCTTCGTGGTTTCAAACAGAGAGCCTTTCGTGCACAAGCACACGAAAAAGGGCGTCGTCTGCGAGGTGCCTGCTTCGGGCATGGTTACTGCTCTTGAGCCGATCATGGAGGCATGCGGAGGGTTATGGTTGGCTCACGGTTCAGGCGATGCCGATAAAGAGTTGTCGGACAGCTTTGGAAAATTGGCGGTTCCGCCGGATGACCCAAAATACACTTTAAAGAGGATCTGGCTCTCAGAAGAAGAGATTCGCGGCCACTACCTTGGGTTTTCAAACGAAGCGCTGTGGCCTTTGTGCCACATGGCCCATACGCGTCCTATTTTCAACAAAAATCACTGGGAAGAATACCGAAAGGTTAATCAGAAGTTCGCCGATGCTCTACTCGTCGAAATAAAAAGGGTTGAACGCCCGTTAGTAATGGTGCAGGACTTTCATTTTGCTTTGATTCCGAAATTAATCAAAGACAAAAGGCCTGATGCTCAGATCTGTTTGTTTTGGCACATACCGTGGCCCAATGCAGAGTTGTTCAGTATTTGCCCTTGGCGAAAAGAGATTCTCGAAGGGATGCTCGGCGCAGACATAATCGGTTTTCACACCCAGCAATATTGCAACAATTTTTTGGACACAGTTGGCAAAGAGATGGAATCGTTGATTGATCTAGAGCGTTTCTCGATTAGCCGCGACAACCATGTGAGCTACATCAAGCCTTTTCCGATCAGTATCGCGTTCAGCGGTGCATTTTCGGGAGGAGTCGAGGACACAAAAGAGTCGGACAGAAGGATACTGGAAAATTTGCGCATTAAGACGAAGTATCTCGGTCTCGGGGTTGATCGGTTGGATTATATCAAGGGTATAGTGGAACGGTTTGCAGGCATTGAGATATTTTTCGAAAAATATCCGGATTACAGAAAACAGTTCACTTTTTTACAAATATCACCCATGAGTCGCGAAGGGGTTGAAAAATATCGCGAGTATGCCGAATCTGTCGAACAAGAAGCACAAAGGATCAATCAGAAATTTGGCGATGGCGATTGGAAGCCCATTGTGCTCATTGAACGGCATCATAGCCATAAAGAGCTGGAGGTTTTCTACAGATTAGCGGACGTTTGTCTCGTTACGTCCCTTCATGACGGCATGAATTTGGTAGCTAAGGAATTTGTTGCTGCGAGAGAAGACGATAGAGGTGTTTTGATCCTGAGTCATTTCACAGGCGCCGCGAGAGATCTGAAAGGAAGTTTGCTGATCAATCCCTACAATGCAGAGGAAACGGCCTCGGTGTTGTACTACGCGCTTAATATGTCTTTGCAATTGCAGGCGAGCAGGATGAAGATGATGAGAGCTTCTGTTAAAAATTACAACATCTATCGATGGTCTGCCGAGCTCATAAAATCCATCGCCGGCTTGCAATAATGGCTCCATTTACACGATCAAAGCGAAAGTATCTGAAGCTTTTCGCAAAAAAGGGGGGCTGTGTTCTTATCTTGGATTTTGACGGTGTGCTTTCACCAATCGTTAAAAATCCTGAAAAAGCTGTTTTAGCGAAGGGGAACCTCGATAATTTAAAGCGATGCGCTGAAAGATTCCCCGTCGCCATTGTCAGCGGACGGCTTTTATCTGACGTGAAGAAGCGCGTTGGATTGCCGGGTCTTCTTTATTTCGGCACGCATGGCTCACAGTGGGAAGAGAAGGGTATTATCCGTAATCTGAAGATCGGCCCGGAAATTACCAAAGCTATGGCGGAAGCTAAACGCGAATTGACCGCCCTGGGCCGCGACTACAAAGGCATGATTTTGGAGGACAAAAGAAATACGTTCTCGGTCCACTACAGGCAGATGACGAACACCGACGCGAACAAATTCGTAAAAGAAGCGCTCGGTATTTTCGGGCCTTACCTAAAAGCGCATCCGCTGCGTCTAGACCATGACAAAAAAACCTTCGAATTAAGACCGGATGGAATTTTCGACAAGGGTCAAAGCGTCAGATTTTGCGTCGAGCATTTCAAGAGGCCGGGCCTTATGCCGATATATATCGGAGACAGTGTGACGGATGAGGATGCTTTTAAGGCCATTCCTGACGGCCTGTCCATCCGAGTCCGGCGTAAGAAGGGCAGCGCCGCGAAATATTTTTTTAAAGGTCGAAGAGAAGTGGATCAATTGGTATCGGATTTGGCGGAGTTGAAATACGCCTAAACGCGTTGAAATATGCGCGCATACAATCTAATAATAATAATCGCGGCCGTCATTATCGTCATTGTCTCTGGTGCGGCGGTTTTGACTTACAAGGAAATTGGTGAGCAACGGAAAAACGATGTTGTGGATCTTCAATATCGGACCAAATTGCTGGCCGATAGTTTGAAGGAAGCCGTCGAACCGTATTACTTGGGCAAATCTACATCAGCTTTGCAGAAGATAGTCGATAAGTTCGCCGACACGGAGCGCCTGTTCGGTTTTGCCGTTTACGACAGTCAGGGTACGGAGGTCGCGGCTTCAAAGGAATTGCCTGAGCCAGGCTCGATATATTTGGATACTGTTATGGCGGCAATAAGCGCAAATGAGTCGCGAAGCGAGTTCATGGGAGGAGGAGGTCAGAGGCTTTATATCTTGGCGGAACCTTTGCGTCAAAACACCAACGTGATCGGCGTTTTTATCATTGTACAAAATGCCTCATATATAGATATCAATGCCAGAGAAATATTGGTCAGCCATGTGATAAGGTTGTCCATCCAGATCATCGTTTACATTTTACTGATATATCTGGTTGTTCTTTGGATGATATGGATTCCGGTGCGGAAGCTGGCCAATTCATTAAAATCTGGACGGGCGAGCGGCAGTGATGAACATCTGTTGGAACATATCAATATAAATATGTTCTTTCAGCCGCTCGTTAGTGAGATACTGAAGATCAAAAAGAGCTTATCGGAAGCTCGTTTGGCGGCGAGCGAGGAAGCCAGGATGCGCCTAGAGAAACTTGATTCTCCCTGGACGGCGCATAGGCTAAAGGAGTTCACGCAAGACATGCTTCGCGGACGCCCCATTGTCGTGGTTTCGCATCTCGAACCCTACAAGCATGTGAATGAGGGCGCGGCCATTGCCGTGCGCATGCCGGCGAGCGGCCTTTTAACGGCTATCGAACCTGTTATTCAAACTTGCGGTGGATTATGGATAGCGCATGGTAGCGGCGACGCCGATAGATCAGTCGTGGATGAACGCGACAGGATACAGGTACCACCCGAGAATCCGAAGTACACATTGAAACGCATCTGGTTATCTGCCGAGGAGGAAAAAGGATATAGCCACGGTTTTTCCGATCAGGCTATGTACCCGCTTTGTCTCATGTCTCATACCAGGCCGGTTTTTCGTGAAAAAGATTGGCAGACATACCAAACGGTCAATGCCAAATTCGCGGCCGCAGTTCTTGCCGAAATAGAAGAGATGTCGAGACCCCTCATTCTTATTCAGGACTTTCAGTTCAGTCTCATTGCCCGCGTCATAAAACAAAAAAGACCGGACGCGGTTGTGGGCATCTTTTGGCATCTGCCCTGGGTGAGCGCCGAGGCTTTCAGTATCTGTCCTTGGCGAAAGGAAATTCTAGACGGCATTCTCGGTGCTGACCTCATCGGCTTCCATACAAGGTCACACTTTGCGAACTTTATTAAAACGGTCGCGCGCGAACTCGAAGCCAAGATCGATTACGACCGGTTCACTGTTACAAGGGGAGGGCATACCTCCCATATAAAAGCTTATCCGATAAGTGTTGCCTACGAAGAACAGGCTAAACTTAGTAATGTGGCCGAACAGGTCAAAGACTGGAATAAAAGGGAATTGTTGAAAGTACTCGGCGTGAAAGCCGAATATATCGGGGTAGGCGTGGATCGTTTGGATCACGTCAAAGGCATATTCGAGCGGCTTACTGGCCTTGAAATGTTTTTTGACACATACCCTCAATTCTTGGGGCGATTCACATTCATTCAAATATGCTCTCCCTCGGAAACCGAATCTGAAACGTATTTGAAATTTGTGGAACGCCTGAACGCCGAATTTGACCGGATAAATGCGAAATTCCGTATCCCGGACTGGAAGCCGTTGTTGTTTTTGGCTCGGCACCATAGCCACGAAGAAGTCAGTCGGTTCTATAAGCTGGCGAATTTGTGTTTAGTTACTCCACTACATGACGGCATGAATTTGGTGGCCAAGGAGTTCGTCGCGAGCCGGAACGACGAAATGGGCGTCCTGATTCTGAGCCAATTTACCGGCGCCGCTGAAGAACTCAAGGAAGCTCTGATCGTTAATCCATACAGCGGCAAGCAGATAGCCCAAGCCATTCATGCCGCTTTGAAAATGAATCCCGCCGAACAGAAGCGACGGATGCGGCGCATGAGGGACGTTGTGAAAAGTTACACTATCTATCGGTGGGCTGCAGAATTTATAAAGGATATTGCAGCGGTGGAATAGCATATTCAAGATATTATTATCTTTATGTTCAAAGCCATCGACAATTTTCTTAACGGAACAACTATGTACAGGTTGATGCTGTGCTTTTTATTAACGATCCTCGCGGCGTCGGCGCGTCGCCCTTCTCAACGCCTGAGACCGCGCTAGTGGTCGCAAATTTATTTTCCTGGCCACTTAGCCCTAAATGGCGGTTGATGCTCCAGTTCGTAAGGAAAGAGAAAGTTGCGTCTGGAGTTTACGATTTCGTGTTCAAGGCCGACAGGCGATTCCTATTCAAGCCCTGCCAGTATGGAATGGACCATGCCGATGGATAGGACTGACAACCGCGGTAATCGCCGATTTGTCACTGTCGCTTCTTCGCAGACCGAGCCCGAAATCCGGCTGGTTTCCAAATTCTATGAACGGCCGAGCACGTTCAAGGTCCAGTTATCCGATTTGAAGCTGGATTGAAGGTAGCCGTCAGCCAACTGGCAGGAGATTTCGTATCACCTGAAGACCGCGGTATGAAGCTGGTATTTATCGCGGGCGGTATCGGCGCCACTCCTTTCAGGAGTATGGTCAGATATCTGCTGGATAAAAATGAAAAGCGAAATATTGTCATGTTTCACTTCAATAAGAAAGGGGAAGAGATCGCCTTTGAGGGACTTTTTCTGGAAGCTGCAAAGCGACTCACTTTTACTACTGTTAAAACCCTAACCGATCCCGGTTTGCCGGCGGATTTGGATGGCGAAAGGGGATTTATAGACAGGGCTACGATCGAAAAATATGCTCCGGATTTCAAGAAGCGAACGTCTTATATTTCCGGCCCTCAGGCTATGGTAGCGCCATTTAGAGCTTTGCTTCTCAGGATGGGGCTCAAGCGGAGGCGGATGGACTGACTATTTCCCCGGATTTTGAGAGCGCTTCCATACACGGATTATCCACGATCGTGGATAATCCGTGTATGGAAAGGGAGACGTTAATTGTAGTTAATTGTTGATCTTTGCAGGCTGATATTATAATTACCAAGAATATGGGCCCAAAAGCTTCATGATGTTTTCATGACAAAGGGTTCATAATAATTCCGTACGGACTTTTTAACGGCGGACTGACTTTGCCGTTGATTTTGGTGGGATAGAGGCGGCAAAACATTATTTTTGACGAAATGCCAACGATGCGGAAGATTGTTTTTTCAACCCTGCTGGCGGCACTTTTCCCGACTCTGGCTTTAGCCCACCAATTCAGCTACGGCGCGATACGGACGACACTGACTGTTGAAGGCGATAAAATATTATCTGAGACCAGAGCGCCACTCGATCTAATCATTGATCCAAGCTACGCCGACAAACAGCGGGCGCTTTTTGAAGACGTTTTCAACATGGAATTCAAAGTGGGCGCGGAAGGCCGGTTCTGTCATTTCAAGATCGACACTCTGACCAAGCCGACACGCGATGCCGAAGTCATTTTTACAGGCGTTCTTCATTGCCAAGTTGCAGCCCACATGGAATCGATCGAGATCAGAAGCATCCTGTTTCGCGAATATTTTGAGAATTATGACCATTTTGTCGTGGTGAAAGAGGGCGGTTCGACCAGGCAGTTGTTACTTACGCCTGCTGTGCTGGTTTATGCACCTGAGGGGAGGAATGCTGATGTGTCGGTGGGGGCGCTCATTGACCAGTTTCTATCAATGGGCATCGAACATATCTTGTTGGGCTATGATCATGTTCTGTTTTTGCTATCGGTTATTTTGCTCGTTGACTCGATCCGTCGCGTATTAATATTGGTGACTTCGTTTACGGTCGCTCATTCGGTCACCCTGATTTTAGCCGCATTCGATATCGTGACCATCCCCGGGGAAATCGTTGAGCCGACCATAGCTTTGTCCATTGCTTATATCGCACTGCGGAACTTATGGCATCTCTATATCGAAAAGCAGAGCGAGAATCTTGGAGAAAAATGGATCACAGTCTTTATCTTCGGCTTGATCCATGGCTTGGGCTTTGCCACTGCCATCACTGAGGCAAATATCCCTCAGGAGTATTTTTTCTTGGCGATTATCATTTTCAACGTCGGTATAGAAATAGGTCAGTTGGGCATTTTATTCGTAGCCTTACCGATATTTAAACGCCTGGAAATGACAAAGTATCGAAGGCCGGTTCTGACTTACTCGTCCGCAATAATATGTCTTCTGGCTGTCGCCTGGTTTATCGAAAGGTTAATATGAAACACCTCACGGACAAGCCGCGAGGTGTTTTACAAGTTTTGCTGCCTTATTTAACTATCAGCGTACCCTTCATACCCATGGCGCGGTGGTTGCCGACAGAACAGTAGTATTCAAAGTTTCCCGATTTGTCTGCCGCGAAGGTAATGGTTTCGCTCTCCCCGGCAGTCGAAAGCCTTTTCGTGGCGACGGCGTATTCGTCTATTTTCAGATCGTGAAAGCCGCTATTGTTCACAAGCTTGATGGTGACCGCATCGCCTTTGTTCACTGTAATGGTTGGCGGAGTGAACTTATAATTTTCCGTGGTGATAACGATGGCGTTCCCGACGACTTCCGCGGAGGAGGGAAGGCTCTCCGTCGAAGTCGAAGTGCCGATAGGTCCGCCCGCGGCGCCTTCTTCAATGCCACTGCCTTCAAGGACCGTGCCGCCAGCCGGCGAACCGGTTTCTGAAGGAGCGGTCGACGCGGTGTAGATCCACCAGCCGATCACTGCTAGGACGATAAGAGCTACGACGGTCCAAATTGTCGATCTGCTGCTATTTTTGGTGTTGTCCATTTGACGCTTTTGCTTACCTTTAATTTACTACTTTTAATAAAACCCTTCCGATGGGCACATATTGTAGCATGAGGCATGAAGACTTCATGAAGTTGATTACACACTATGCTAGAATACAGTATATATCGTCAATTATTTGATACCGTGTACCGAAAACAACTTGTTGCCCACATCATCCGCGAAGTAGAAGCCGGCGTCGACGCGCTTCGGGTCAAGGAGTCATTGTTGAAAGAAGGTTGGCCGAAGAAGGATATTAATGACGCTTTCTATTACAGTTTGCATCCGGCGGGTCTCAAGCATTTTTCCCTTATCCGTTTTCTGGATTCGGAAGTTCACGTTTACATCGCGATCCTCTTGCTCCTTGGGTCTTTGGCGGGCTTCTCCATAGTTTTTGCCGAGTTCAAAGCCGAGGAACGGAATTATAAGGTTTACATCGTCGGGGGATTGGAATCGCCGCGTCAACTGCTTGAGTATGGCGCTCGGCCGGCCTTGGCGAACCCCGCATTTTTCGAGAAAGTCAAGAAAGAATTCATCAGCCAAAAAAGCGATTTTGTGGAAGTTGACCTTTCGGCTATGAGGGTCGCAGTTTATAAAAAAGGCGCAGTCGCCACCTCGACGCCCGTCATAACCAAGGGACGACCCGGCTCCTGGTGGGAAACTCCGGCCGGTCTGTATAAAATATCTACGAAAGAAAAGAGTCACTATTCGAACATTGGCGGCGTATTCATGCCCTACAGCATGAATTTCCAGGGAAACTTTTATATTCATGGCTGGCCCAAATATAAGAGTGGCAAGCCGGTTTCCTCGACGTATTCCGGAGGATGCATCAGGTTGACCGATGAGTCCGCCAAAGCGATATTCGAGTTGGTGGAGATAGGGACGCCTATTTTAGTATTCGAAAAAGATTATTCGGCTGACGAATTCTCTTATCTCGAAAAAAAGCCGGAGCTCTCGGCCAAGCATTTATTGGCGGCCGACCTAGGTAACAATTATGTGTTCCTAAAGGAGGATGACGGGCCAGTGCCGGTGGCCTCGATTACTAAGCTTATAACCGCGCTTGTTACTACCGAGTATATAAGTCTCGACAAAGAAGTCGCGGTGCCGAAGGAGGCGATAGTCTTCACCTCGAGACCGCGACTCAAGGAAGGGCAGAAGATAAGCGTTTATCAGCTCCTGTTCCCGCTGTTGCTTGAGTCCTCGAATGAGGCGGCCGAGGCTATTTCCCGATCCGTAGGCCGAGCCTATTTCGTGCGGCTGATGAACGAAAAGGCGAAAGCGATCGGAATGCTGCAGTCCAAATTCGAGGATCCCTCAGGGGCGGGGGCGGGCAATGTTTCGACCGTTGACGACCTTTTTATGCTCGCCAAGTACATCCACAATAATCGCCGTTTCGTGTTCGACATTACCTCGGATCGGATCAAAAATAGCGCCTATGGAGACAGCAAATTCACCGACTTGAAAAATCTGAACGATTTTGGGGATCGCGAGGAGTTCATCGGCGGCAAGGTGGGCAAAACGACGGCCGCTAATGAAACCGGTTTGTATCTATTTGACCTTAAGTTCGGCGAAAAGATACGGCCGATCGTCGTCATAGTTCTCGATTCGAAGGACAGAAAAAAAGATGCCTCGGAGATCATCTCGTTCATTCAAGGCAATTACACGGCGCTTATTCCAGCGCAGAAGGAATTAGCTGACTAGAACTCATCTTCCCGCTTCATGTATGACTGAATGCCTGCGCGCAATGCCTAAGTAGGCGAAGACAGTTCTCAGAGGTGGAAAGGCAGTGAAAGTTAGATTTCAATTTATGCGCGATCGCGGATAAATTGAAATATACACGAAGCGAATTATCTCGATCTTCTCGCCGGCTACAATAACGTTTGCCAGCCCGCGATGTTGTCCACAGGAGACTTTGCCTGTCGAGGCAAGAGGTCTACAATGAATTCA
>CAZYRJ010000028.1:0-15179 GCA_964649625.1 uncultured Candidatus Saccharibacteria bacterium | reverse complement strand
GCCGTCATGGCGTTTTTTGTTTGATGTTATTTTACAGAAACTCTTTTTCGGACGACTTTATGCCCGTCAAAATTCGTCTTTCTCTTGTCCTTAAACTCGACGACGCCTGCCTTGAGCGCAAAAATAGTGTAATTCTTGCCCATACCGACATTATCGCCGGGCATATATTTCGTGCCGCGCTGAGTCAAAATTATTTCGCCCACCCTGGCTTTCTCGCCGCCAGAAAGCTTGATACCGATATACTGCGGGCTCTGTGTCGAGAGGTTTTTTGCGGAACCACCGGCTTTTTTGTGTGCCATTTAAATCCTTTTACTGATATAATTACGTGGCAATGAGTTTACAAGATTTGCTCGCAAAATGCAAATCCGATAACGTTTTTGTGTTAGCCCTTCTGGGTTTTGTCGCGATCGGTTCATTCGGCCTTGGCAGATTATCGAGGCTCAACGAACTCCGGCCCGCCGTAACGATCGAAGCACCTCGAGCAGTAGCCGAGAACATCAGAGGCGACACATCGCTGGCCCTAGAGGGTTCCACGGAGCAAGGATCGGCGTCGGATGGGGAAGTGGTCGCCTCGAAATCAGGGTCCAAGTATCATTTTCCGTGGTGCAGTGGCGCAAAATCGATAGCCGATGCAAATAAGATATGGTTTAATTCGGCAGTCGCCGCGAGGGCGGCCGGCTATACGGCGGCCGCGAACTGTAAGGGATTAAAATAGCTTGTAGCTTTTAGCTTATTAGCTGGTAGTGAGTACTGTATCGGTACGGGCGCGGAGCGTTCCGTTCATTCATCAACCAATATTTGCACCCTTAGCTCAGCTGGTTAGAGCGTGCGATTCACATTCGCAAGGTCGGAGGTTCGAACCCTCCAGGGTGCACACGAGCGAAGCGAGTGGCTTCTAGGGAGCGTGGGACGCTCCCGTGGGTTGGAAGCCCAATTGAGCCGAGCTTGGAGAATCCTCACGAACAAGCGAACCGATCGGGGTACTGAACATGTAATGTTCAATCCCTGCAGGACGCATCACTCAGCAATTTAGGCGGGCAGGTCGGCGAGGTCACAGGTTCGAATCCTGTAATGCCCATAGTGCCAGAAGTTAGTCGGACATCGAATAGCTCTCCGTTAAACATCCAAATAGATTTTCAAGATATACGCGATCGCGTATATCTTGAAAATCTATTTCAAATTCGAAAATAGGGAACTAGGCTGGACCGAAGCGGATTGAGCCCGAATTGGAGTAAAGAACCCTGCGCCAAGAGCGCACGGCGTTCTCTGTAGAGCGCTCTTGGCGCAGATCAGGGGGTTCTTTGCTGCAGAGGAACGGGCTCCGCCCGTACCTATACATTGCGCCCATTCATCCCGGCGCAGAAGCGCCGGGCGTTCTGGACGCTCGCAGTAAAATCACGAACCAGCGAACAAATCGATTGGCGCCCATTGGAAAGGACTGTTTTAGTAAGCGTGAATTGCGCCTGCGTCATCAAAGTCTCTCGCGATTGTGAACAGTCGGACTGTCCACAATGCAATACCAATGCTGGATTCAATCTCCCCGAGTTCTTTCCTTGGAATAGCCGATCTTTTGATAAGGACAAAAGGGCAAGCTTTTTGGCCACCGGAAGATGTCGAGAAATATGGTTTTCAGATCATCCTTTGAACCAAAAAATACATAGGTTCTTATCTTCCTATTTTCATTAATCTCGGCTAGAGAACCTGTGTATCGAAAGCTCCGCCTTATTGGAACTTCATGACCAAACCAACCCTATTCATCGTTTTGGTAGCATGCCTCGGTATTGCTCTCTATTTCGGCCTTTCCGCCGTTAATACAAAAGTTAATTCACGAATTGAGGCGAATTCGGAACATCTTCTTGGACAGAGGCCATTTTTAGCGGATAAGCAAGGAGACGAATTGGAACTATTATTTTGGGGTGACGCGATGTTCGGCAGAAATGTCGCCAAGAACATGGCGAAAGGAATGGACCCGTTCGAGGGCATTGCTACCTCAACGGCTTTTTTGGATGCGGACGCGATAATCCTCAACCTTGAGGGGCCGATAACCGCGTCAACGACTAAATGCCAGAATAAAGCCTACTCGTTCAGGTTTGAACCGGAGATCGCGTCTGAACTGGAAAAGCAGGGCATCTTTGCGGTAAACTTAGCCAACAATCATACATTCGACTGCTTGGAGAAAGGTAGAGCCGATACCCGAGGTTATCTTGAGCAAGCCGGTGTCAACTTCTTCGGGGGCGGCACGATGGCCGAAAGTTATGTCGAGCTCGACATCTCCGAAAGAAAAGTCGCGTTCATAGGATTGGACCTGACTTTCGATTATAAATTGGATGCTTCTTATCTTAAACTCATTGAGCTGCTGAATATCACTAATGACGTCATCATCGTGAGCATTCATTGGGGCGAGGAATATCGCGAGCAACCAACGCAGTCTCAGCGATTAGTTGGCATAAAACTGATAGACGCGGGGGCCGACGCCGTGATCGGGCACCATCCTCATGTTATCGAGCCGCTTGAAATTTATAAAAACTCTCCCATTTTTTACTCTCTGGGTAATTTCATCTTCGACCAGATCGGAGAAGCACAGAACACGGGCCTCGGTGTCGGAATTACCTTACGGGACAATGCCTCTACGACGATAAGATTGCATCCCGTAAAGATCGACAAACAGCGCCCAAAACTCATCGAGGGCAAGGATAAGCAAACCATCTGTAAAAAGATACGGAAGGTCGATGATGTATCGGATGAGTATTGCCAATTCGAAATTTAACGACTTTCATTGGTCAAACTAACCATTTTCTGGTAAATTAAACGGGTTCAACCAATCGCATTGAAGTGTGTGGGGCGTAATTATAGTAGTCGTATACACCCTTCGGGAGGCTGAGAAGCGAATACTCGAAGCCTCGCGAGGCCGGAGCGTGACGGCGCGAGACAGGGCTGAACCGTTTCGATTGTGTAAGGTAAATTTGATTAACGGGGCGTAATATAGTGGTCGTATACACCCTTCGGGAGGGTGAAGCCCGAGTTCGATTCTCGGCGCCCCGATATGAAAGTTTCAAAGATAGGCCATTGTTGTCTTGTGATTGAAACGAGCGGAGTCAAATTTTTAACAGATCCGGGAACCTATTCAACCGGCCAAGAACATGTCACTGGACTAGACGCAATTCTGATAACTCACAATCACCAAGATCATTTTCACATCGAATCGTTAGATACGATTTTAAAAAGTAATGCTAGTGCTGTAGTCGTTTGTAATGCTGAAGTGGCCAAGATAGTATCGGAAAAAGACATTAAGTCGGTAATAGTTGATGACGGCAATCGAATTAAAATTAAAGATGTCTTGATAGAGGGCTTTGGGAAGAAACATGAATTCATCGCGGAAGATTGGCCACTTCCAGAAAATACGGGATACTTTATAGATGGGAGGCTGTATTATCCGGGCGATGCCTTTTATCATCCGAGCAGAAACATAGAAATCTTAGCATTGCCCGTAGCAGGACCATGGATGAAGATTTCTGAATCTATAAGATACGCCGAGTCAGTTAGGCCTAAGATATCTTTTCCAGTTCATGACGGAGGTTTAAAGGAAAACGCTTTGGAGGTTACACACCGAGTTCACACTCAAGTATTAGAAAGGAGTAAAATTAGGTTTATTCCATTTAAATCTGGCGAAACATTGAATCTATGATCGTAGTAGACGTTGAAGCCTCAGGTGTAAATCCGAATGTGTCATCGCTTTTATCCGTCGGCGCAGTCGATTTCAGCAATCCCGGCAATCGATTTTACGAAGAGTGCCGAATCTTCGACGGCGCCCACATTGAGGATGAGGCACTTATCGTCTCAGGATTTTCGCGGACGGCGATAACCGATACGTCAAAAAAAACCGATGGGGAAGTCATTACCGATTTTTTGGCTTGGCTCCAAAAGTGCCCCGAATGGACCCTCGCCGGCCAAAACATCTCCTTCGACCGCGATTATCTCATGTATACGGCTCATCGCTACCACATCAATTGGCCATTGGCGCATCGGACCATCGACCTTCACTCGGTCGCGTACTATCACATGATCAAACGGGGCATTGAGCCGCCTGTGCGCAACAACCACTCCGCTGTGAATCTCGATACAATAATGAAATACACGGGTATGGAGATCGAGAGAGGCAAGCACAACGCGCTCGAGGACGCGCTTCTCACGGCTGAAGCCATATCCCGTTTATTCTATGATAAGGGACTGCTTCCCGAGTACGAAAAATATCAAATTCCCTGGCTTTCCAAATAGCATTTATGAGCGGCTTTAAATACATAGCGCGTTTCTACAACATCGGTATCGCCTTATCCGGCCTTTTTGTGATCTACAATAAAGCCGTCAGGCTCATCGACTTAAAAGCAGGAGACAGGTTGCTTGACGTCGGCTGTGGGAGCGGCACAATGCTTAAGAAGCTCCGCGCGAAATTCGGCAACGATGTCCAACTTTTTGGCGTCGATCCGAGCCCTCAAATGCTCGACGTAGCGAGGTCCAAGGCGGCCGGCCTGAATATCACTTTCAAAGTCGCTTACGGGAGCGACTTGCCGCTCATCGATCGTTCACAAGATTGGGTTATCTCTACCTTGGCATTCCATCACATGCCGACCGAAGAAAAAATAAAGGCTGTGGGGGAGTTAGCCAGGGTTTTAAAGCCGGGCGGATTGGCTTTAATAAGCGATTTGGGGCGTCCCAAAGGCATCGTTGGCAGCGTTCTTCACTTGATATCGAGAGCTCATGCCTTCACGGCGGGAAATATGGATATAGTTGAGAGTGAATTATCGAAACAAGGGTTAGTAGTAACCAAAATCGAACGAAGCCTGGGATGGCTAGAACACATGCTTATCCAAAAGGCCAGTTGAAAACCGTCAATCCCATATTTGGCGTTGTTCGTGTTCTTCATAATCAGTACGTCGACATAAATTTGGCCTATAGGGCAAGTATCCGGCAGAGATTTTACGGCCGAGCAGAGCCATATTGCGGTATTTGACATGCGTATAAATATGTTGAGTTATCTTGACAGTGCCGTAAAATGATGCTAGTATGTTTACATCGGAGCTCAGGCTCTGATTTTCGTTAGTCTGAACCTTCCAGCAGAGCCCGCCACGGCGGACTCGTCGTCAGAGAACCGTTCAGACACGCCGTCCGCGCAAAGTTAAGATCTTAAGAAGTCGCGCCGGTGACCGTTCTATGATAATAGAATTAGCGACCAGCCTCGTTTTTCTCGCCCAATCGGTATACGGACCGGCCACTAGTACGCCGGAAATTATCGAAAGCACGAAGCTCAAGGCTAATCTGCCTTTGACTCTCGAAGACCACGTGAAGGATTACTTCAAAGATGACCCGCTACTCGCCGAGATCGCCAAATGCGAAAGCAATTATAGGCACTTTGGCCGGAACGGTAAGATCATCCGAGGCGTCCAAAACAGCGATGACGTTGGTGTAATGCAGATAAACGAACAATATCACGCCTCGCAATCGAAAAAGCTCGGGTTTGATATTTACACTCTCGAAGGCAACATGGCCTATGCCAAGTGGCTTTACGAAAAACAAGGTGCCAGGCCTTGGAAAGCATCCTCAAAATGCTGGGATGACTTCAAGGATGAGCTAGCCGTAAAGAAATAATCAACACGCAAAAGCGAGGCCCTATAGGGCCTCGCTTTTCGTTTACGCCAAGCTCGCTAAATTGGTAATTCAGCCGGAACTCACCGTTGCTGTTTGTAATTTAAATCAGACTGGTTTTTAAGCGAATGAAACTATTTATGTGTATTCGATGGTTCAAATGAATACTGTATTTCCAACGAAATCTGCTTTACGTTTCAAATTCTAATGTGATCCTGCTTGATGGAACAAACAGAAAGATTGATTTCGACAATATGCCACGTTACCCGTCATTTGAATTTCTGCCCTTCATTGCTCCCACTATGATACTTCTCGTGGATATCTCTCAAGCGCTTATTCGTAACGTGCGTGTATATCTGAGTCGTAGCAACATTTTTATGCCCCAATAGCTCCTGGACACTGCGAAGGTCAGCACCGTGAGAAAGTAAATCGGTAGCATACGTATGGCGAAGAGTATGCGGGGTCACTTTTTTTGAAATACCGGCGAGTATAGCTGAGCGCGATATCATTTTCTGAATAAACCGTGCTGACAGGCGGCAGTTTTCTTCATCCTTTGAGCGGAAGTTAATAAACAGGGGTCTGAAGACATCCCTGCGCATCGACAAATAGGTCCGAAGCCACTCGGCAGAGCGAGGAGAAATAAAAATAGTCCTGATGTGTTTGCCTTTGCCGACAATGGATAACTCAAAAGTACGATTGGGATCCTTATCCTTCAGAAATGACACTTGATCACTATTCAGCGACACTAACTCAGAAATACGCATCCCGGAAGAAAAGAATAGCTCCATAATTGTCCGATCTCTTAGACCTGACGGAGTTTTGACGTCAGGCACTTTCAATATAGCTTCAATATCTCCAAATTCCAAAAAAGAAATAATCTCATCGGATTTTTGGCGCGCCAATTTTATCTTAGAAGACGGAAGCGTCTCTATATCTCGTTCTGCCAAAAAATTCAGCAAGGCCCTTAAAGCGATTAAGTAATAATTCTGAGATTTCTTACTGAGATTCTTACCGACAGGACTTTTATACTGACGGGCTAAATATAGACGATAGTCCCAAATATCAGTAGCTGAAAGCTCATGAGGCAGTAGATTCTTTTTCCCAGTGCTCGAAAGCCAGAGTGAGAACACCCGTAAATAGTGCTGGTAATTTCTTTGAGTGTTGTTCGATAAGCCTTTCTCTATTTCGCAGTAATCTAAGAAGGGCAGGAAGTGCGATATCAGTGCCTTGTTGCTTTTATGTGCCGACATCGCTATATAATACTCGTTCGTGCAATATATGTAAACCGTACTTATCCCACATTTATGCTTATAGGTCGCCGTGCAGTCATCTGCAGTCTTGTTGAAATAGCGAAATAGCTGAAGCAAGTCGCAAGAAGCAACCAAATGCTTCAGAAGGCGAAACGCACAAACAAATTTCAGAGCTTCAGGTTCAATCAATACATTCGATATTGAGGCAGGCAAATTATAATTAGATGGCATAAAAAAACCGAACCCCTCTTCCCCATCGGTCCGGCAATTATGAAGATTGGAAAAAAACTACCAAGGCAGTGTGATGGAGTGGTCCTTGTGTCTTCGGATGCAGTCTTGTGGGTGCTATCTTTAAGGACGCTATAGCGTCCTTAAAGATAGCACCCAGAATATCGAAATCGCAAAATGTCACCAACTCACGAAATATGCCGGGCTGTGTACCAAACCACTTCGAAGTTATGCCTGTTGGGAAATTAACTGGAGACTTTTTAAAAAGAGCTTTGGAATTATTTCAAATTCTTTTTGATTATTTCTGCGACGGCTTTGAGTTCGGCGGCCGGTGATTCTTCGCGCGAGCCAGGCCGATAGATAAATTTTCGCGGATCGTACTGCCATATACCCGCGTCGCCTTCCTTCCTCGGTATCACATGGAGGTGAACATGGGGCACCGACTGTCCAGCGACAGATGCCTCATTCCAGGCGAAATTAAATCCCGTAGCGCCGAATGACTTACGCAAAGGCGCGCGCAATCGTTCGGCCATTTCCACTATCGCCAATATTTCGTTCGAAGCCAGTTCGAACATCGTTTTTACTTGGCGCCTAGGTGCTACAATCGTGTGGCCGGAAACTATTGGGATATTCGTTAGGAGCGCGAAAACCAGATCATTTTTAAGTATAGTTCTTTCCGCTATTTCCGGGCTGGTCAAAAAAATGGAGCTTTCCATCAGTTCGTTGAGTTGGTTGTGGTGGCGGACTTTAGACGATCCTCTGCGGACCTGCCAATGGCGCTCAAAAAAGTATCCCATACATAGACCGCCGGCTTCGATAAAAATCGATCCCACGTAACTTGCGCCACATTTCCGGCCCAGACCAAATTGCGCTCGACAGCCGGCTTTTTTATAATCTCGGCCATGTTAAAACCGAAATAACCGAGGATAATAAGAACAACGACAATTATGATTATCGTTTGGATAAATCCGCCCCGTTTGTTTCTATGCCAGTTCATAGTGATTCTAAGTTTAATTCTAGCACCAAACTTATAGGTACGACAACGGATTCAAATAAGCCTTAAAATCGGCAACGGGCATGATGTACGTGCCGGAGCAGACTTTGCTTTGACGACTCATTATTCGGACTCCCTGTGTAGCGTAAACGGTAAAGTGAAGGTGGGGTCCCGTCGTATAGCCCGTATTGCCGCTAAGCCCGATCGTGTCCCCTGCGGCTACCAATTCCCCGGCCTTTACCGAGATGACCGATAGATGCGCATATAATGTCGATAGGCCGTTAAAATGCTCAACGAGAACCCACTTGCCATATGAAGCGCCTGGACAAGCGGTATCAGTATTGCCGGTCCCTTTAACGGTGCCGCTTTGAGCGGATTTGACAGGGGTTCCAACAGAAGCGGCAAAATCGACACCATTATGGCCATTGCCGTTGTATAACTGCCTGTGAGCGGCCGCAAATTCAGTATTACCGAACGTTTGGGTGATCCTGATGCTCCCGAGCGGCCAGCGAAGAACGCCGGAACCCACAGCCGGAATACTGTTCGGATCGATGGCGAAATTCAGCGCCGATTCAAAATCAAGTAATTCTTTTTCAAATTCGTTCTTGTCGGAGAGTTTCTTCTTTAGTAGCTTCTGGTATTCGGACTCCTTGTTCTTTGTGTCTTTTAATAGTTTTTGCTTTTCGGAAAGCGCCGCCTCGGCTGCCTGCTTTCCTCCCGAAAGCTGCTTATTCAAATCGCTAAGATCGCGGCGTTTGGCTTCGGCTACATTTTTATCGCTTTGAAGATCCGTTTTGGCAGTCTTTAGATCAATCAGACGGTTGCCGATCGCGGCCGTAAGCACTTCATTTTGACGGAGCGAATCCCAGTACTGCGCCATTGATAGGTTATTGAGAAAAGCGACGAAAGTTGTCTGACCCTCGAGCGAATCCCTGCGTCTCATCAGCTCGGCGAGCCCGCTTGCGTCGCTCTCGATAGTTCGCCCCTTTTCATCGATACTGAGCGCCAGCGATTCGATCTCGAGGCGTTTTTGTTCAATCTTTTGAGTCGTCACCTGAATCTCCTTAAGAAGCTTTTTGCGCTCGCTGTCGTAAGCCTTGATCGTGTTCGCCAACGTCTTTTGCTGACCCAAATTCTTATCTATTTCCCTTTGCGTCGAAGCGATCTCGGCCTCGAGCGCTTTTATTGCCGATTCTTTGTCGGCAATTTTGGAACGCAATTCATTTATCGTATCCGAAAAAACCGTTCCGCCCGGAGCCGCGATCAAGAACGAGATGCTTAATATGAATAAAATTAGATTTCTTTCAATTCGTTTCATTGCGCAAAAAACTGATGGCGCGGTCCAGCCTTTCGAGAGTTTTTTCTTTTGCCAGTATTTCGGCGATCGTAAACGGATCCGGCGATTTCTCCAATCCCGATAGGGCATACCGAAGCGGCCAGAGCACATAACCCCTGCCCGTTTCTTCAGCGTACGGCCAGATCGCCGCCTTTATCCCGCCTTTTGAAAAGTGTTCTACGCTCTCAAGCAATTCTCGCGCTTTAACGAGCCTGACAACTACATCCTTGACCTCCCCCTGCCCTTTCCATAGAAAAGCCTCACGTTTCCAATTGGGTTCGGACCAAAATAGTTGAAGCTCGCCTTTCTCGAACATCGCTCTAATATCGGATACTTTACTTATCCGTTCGGTGATGACCGGTTCGAGCCTTGCCATCATCTCATCCGTTAAGACGTCCGGATCCGCATTTAATGACAAAAGCTCCGCTTTATAATTATGAGCCCTATGCTTGGCGCCGACATTAAGCAAATGCTGTTTGTTGACCCAATCGAGCTTCTCCGTGTTCCAAACCGCCCCGCCTTTCTGAACTCGTCCAAGGTCGAATCGCTGGATGAGCTCGTCCTTCGAAAAGATCTCATCGTCGCTCTCAGGATGCCAGCCAAGTAGAGCCAAATAATTGAGAAGCGCTTCCGGTAGATATTTTTGTTCGACGAATTCCTGAAGTGACGTCGCCCCGTGGCGCTTGGACAATTTCGAACGATCCGCCGCCAAGACGAGCGGAATGTGGGCGTAAACGGGATGAGGAAAACCGAGAGCTTCTCTGATGAGTATTTGCCTCGGAGTATTCGAGATATGATCTTCGCCTCGGATGACGTGGCTGATACCCATCTCATGATCATCAACGACATTGGCCAAATGGAAGATCGGCTCATCAATGGACTTGGCAATAACGATATCCCCAAGTTCGGCCGTATTGAATACCACCTCGCCTCGGATAATGTCACTGAACACGACCTCCTTTCCATTATTCTTCAGTCTGACCACTTCCGAGCGCTGGCCTTCTTCTTTCGGTTCCTCTTTAGAAATATAGGCCGCACCGCTTGCGATAAGCTGTTCAAGATACTTTCGATAAATCGAACCGCGTTCGGACTGCTTAACGATGGTCTCATTGTCCCAATTCAGCCCTAGCCATTTCAAACCCTCGATTATGGCTTTGGTGTATTCGGCTTTGCTGCGCTCTTTGTCCGTATCCTCTATCCGGAGCAGGAACTTTCCACGATTTCTCCTCGAAAACAGGTACGCAAAAAGCGCCGTGCGGACACTGCCAATGTGGAGGTTCCCCGTCGGGCTCGGAGCGAACCTTGTAATGATGGCTTTATCGGTCATTTCTGCAATTATATCACGAATAAGCCGAGTTAACCGCTCTAAAATCTTCAGGCCTGATAGGAAAAAACCTCCTATTGGGAGGTTACGGGCGAGGGCTCTTTTTGAAGTGCGTTGACTCCTGGTGTCAACAAACAAAACAAACACCGAGTGGATTAGGATATTTCAAGGTCGGGCTTTTCGATGAAGACGGGGTCATAACCAAGCGCTTCATCGGCATCGGTCAGCCGAATTATGTCTTTATCGATCTTCTTGAACTCCTTCGAGGCGTCAGTGTATTGGTTCACGACGGTAATGAGGGACTTGCCGAGTTTGTCGTGCTTTTCGGCGTATTTTTTCAAATGGACCGTGAGTTCCCCCACTCTTTTGACGATATCCTTGGCCTGCTCCTCTATTTGCATGGCTTTAAGGCCCTGGAGCACAGTTTGAAGGTAAGCCAAAAAAGACGTCGGGGAAACGATGATGACCTTGTACTTCGACGCCGCCCGCTGTATTAGGCTTTCGGTATCTTCCTTAAGCGCCCCGATCTTATTGATCAAAAGGTCATAATAAATAGCCTCGTGAGGAATGAACATAAAAGCGAACTCCATCGTACCCTTCCCTGGCTGGATATATTTGGACGTTTCGACGATCCGATTTTTTAGATCCCCGACAAATAATTTTTCCAGCCGGTCCTTCTCCACAGGGTCCCGCTGTTCGACAAGGCGATTGTAATTTTCAAGCGAGAATTTCGAATCGACAGGAATGATTTTTTCTTTCACGAATACAACTGCGTCTGGTATGAGCTCCTGCCCGTCCTCGGCGGCGCCAAGCTTGTACTGCATGGCGTAACTTCCCGGCGGCAAGACGTTCTTGAGCAAAGCTTCGAGATAGTATTCGCCAAGCACTCCTCGCTGCTTCGGGTTTTTCAGAATATCCTGCAGATTTTGCAGCTGATCGGCGAAATTAACCATCTGCTTGCCCGTTTCCTCCACCTTAGTAACCTTCTCGGTCATATTGGTCATTTCTGTGAGGAATTTATCGACAAGCCTTTGCGAACCTTCGAATTGATCCTTCACGGACTCTTTCATTGAACGGTTGGCGTCGGAGATCTTGGCATCCAGGCTGCGGGAGAGTTCATTGACCTGCTGCAATATCAGATTAAGCCCGAGTTGCTTCTCATCAGCGCCTGCCGGCTCTTTACGCATCCGCCAGGTCAAATAGCTGTTTACGCCTAAAAAAACGACTATAAGCGAAAATAAAGCGATATAGATGGATTCCATCCTGTAGTGAAAAATGGCTTCGCTCTAACGAGCTATAGCAATTAGTTATGATTAGCTTCTAAGAACTTCACTGAATGACGATACTGAAAATCAATCCGGCAAGGGAAAGCCATTTTGTACTGCCGGATTAACTCTGCAATTATATACCGGTTTGTGCTAATATGAACTCTATAGGAATTTAATTCATTACTATGTCAATCAGGCAGTAGATTTTCAGGTTACTTTTCGGGTAAATATGATAAAGTATGCGCATAGATAACCGTGTAATTTAACCATTATCGAATCATGGGACAGTCCGTTCCGCACGGACGACCTGAAAATTCACTGCCAGATGTCAATCCATCTGAAGATAAATAATGACGCCAAGGAGGCCATGCTTAAAAAGGAGGCGGTGCGCTCCTTGGTTCTTAAGGGTGTAAAGGCCGCGTTCGTGAACGAGCTTATGGCGCAGGCCGACCCCAAAAAGACTGAGTTAACGGACGAAGAGGCGCTCTCGATCATCCGCCGTTTGGTCAGACAGAGGAAGGATTCGATAGATCAATTCACGAAAGGTGGCCGGCCTGAATTGGCCGCGAGCGAGGCAGCCGAACTCAAGGTGCTTGAAGCCTATCTGCCTCTCTTGATGACCGAAGCCGATATTCGAAAAGTAGCGAACCGAAAAAAGTCTGAGCTTGGCTTCAGCGATAAGAGCAAGATAGGCATGCTTATGTCAGCGGTTATGAAAGAGCTTAAGGGTAAGGCGGACGGAGCTTTAGTCAAAAAAATTGTGGACGAAATTATTCAATAGTGTTCGATTATGATGGAACAGGATGCGCCATTCGATTTTGACACGCTGAGAAAGGCTGTTGAGGATCCGAAGTTAGCTGAAGAAGCCGTAAGGCGTGAATCGGAGGCTGCAATGGAAGAGGCCAGCCGCAAGCAAAACATCGAGGAGGAAAAACTCCGGAGAGAGCTGGCGCAGGGCGGTATCGAAATCGAATTCTCAGCCGGCTCTCGACCCGAACACTCCGGGGCTCCCAAAAACACCGGCCGGTCAGGTCGCGACGGGTTTGATTATGGCAAGGTTCAGTCGGAACTCGACGAGCGCGGGAATAAATTCGAGGGCCAACTTGGACCCGACTCAACTCAGAATGACCGGATTCGGAACTCACCGAGGTCTGCTAGTTGAGAGGACAAACCGATACCTACGTTTCGACCATTTCGGCCCTGCGTAATCGACGCCGATGCGGGGAGTTTTTTTGATGGTCTCGCCGGCCATAAGAGTTCCTTTTTCTATCCAGAAACCTTCGTTTGGCTCAGCTTTGCGACCATTTAGCGCTTTGTTCACGCCTAGGAACTTAGTCAGTCGTCCTGGCCCGCGCAAATGTCCGGCGCTTCTCAACAAAATAGCCGCCGGGTAGCCTTTGGGCCCTGTAACGATGTTCAGCATCCAGTGAGCGCCATAAATGAAATAGACATACCAATGCCGCGGCGGGCCAAACATGACGGCTGTCCTTTCCGTAAGTCCCTTTGAAGCGTGGGAAGCTTTGTCATCAAAACCGTCATAAGCCTCTACCTCTATGATTCGGAACCGCATATGTAAGCCGTTAACCTCGGTACATAAATAGCAGCCGACGAGTTCCTCGGCGATTATCAGCACTTCTCTTCGAAAAAAGGCGGGTTTCAATATCACGGACATGAATAATTTTGTAGCACGATCTCTGGTAGAAAACAAAAAAGCCGCACCTTAGCGTGAGACGCGGCAATAGGTAACGGCAGACCTTACAAGCTCCAGGCAGCCTTTCAATCCCAGTTTGGTCTTGATGTTCGCCCTGTGCGACTCGACTGTTTTCACACTGATGCCAAGTTCTGACGCTATTAGGCGAGTGGGACGCCCCTGCCCTATCTTTCGATAGACTTTAAGTTCCATGTCGGAGAGCTGTTCCACGGGGTCGGCGAAAGGTCGGCGGCACGCAAGTGCCCTCTGCGTTATTTTTTCGCTTAAGTGTATGCCGCCAGCATCGACCTTCTTCATTGCCGAAACTAGCTGCTCAACCGGCGACCCAATCGCAATGAAGCCCTTGGCGCCGGCTCTCAGGGAGCGGATGGCGTAAAGTTCTTCTTCATCAGCGACGACCAGGATGTTTATGGCCGGTCTCTGGGAGATCACCTGCTTGATAGCTTCAATCGTTCCCATGCTGATGTCCGTAATCATGACGTCCACAGGGTTGTCACGGACTGCGTCCAACATATTTACGACGTGGTAGGCCATTATAACCTTGGCCTGGAGCTCGGACTCGGCAAGCCGACCGAGCGTCATCGCCGTTATCGGATGCTGGTTTACAACCAAAACTAGCTTTTTCTTTGGCATTTTTTTGGGGGGGTTGACCGAAGATGATTTTCACGAACTACTGTGATCAGATTACATAGGTTCTGGTTATTGTCAATAGCCGTAGCATAAATATCCTGTCGGTACTGGGTGGATTTGCAAATCGGCTTTGAATATTGCGTTCCGTATGGTATAAATTTGATGTCCGAGTTGACTTATCATCTCCTCGAGTCGCAGATCGGCAGTTTGGTCCGGGGACATCTGTATTGTTGAAGCATAGTCGGCCCTATCGTCTAGCCTGGTCTAGGACAGCGGCTTTTCAAGCCGTTAACTCGGGTTCAAATCCCGATAGGGCTACAATTATAAAAATGCGCCGGCTTGTAAAGCCGGCCATTTTTATTTATATCCCTACGCGACTGGACTGCTCCAGTCGCGTTCGGGATTAGAAGCCCTTCTCCGATATTTGCGAGTACTTTGTTCCGACAAATCGGAAAGGGATACTGGTCCTGTAAGGACCGAAAAGCGTACTCGCGGTCCCGATTTTAAAAAATTTAACCCGCAGCTTTGAGAGCCGCGGGTTGATGTTTGTGCTATCTGGTGGCCCCATAGTCGGGGTCGAAAGCCACTTCTGGAGTAAACTCCTCTGTCGGCTTCCAGGCGTTCGGATAGTGGTTCTCGATTACCGCCCTGGTTTCCCAGTCGCAACGGCTCCAGAACCTGCGTATCAGGACGCGCCACCCCTTACCAATTGTTTCCATGGTGGGATCCTTTCTCGTTGTGAAACTTCTGGACGGGGGAAGTAACGTGGCGTGTGTATCGTTCAGTCGTGAATGAGCC
>CAZYRJ010000027.1:10499-16503 GCA_964649625.1 uncultured Candidatus Saccharibacteria bacterium | reverse complement strand
CGCGAGACAGGTTGGTCTCCTATCTGCTGCAGGCGTTGATTCTTGAGGAGATTCGTTTCTAGTACGAGAGGACCGAAACGAACTGACCTCTGGTGTACCTGCTGTCGTGCCAACGGCACCGCAGGGCAGCTATGTCGGGAACGGATAACCGCTGAAAGCATCTAAGTGGGAAACCGCCTCCAAGATTAGGAATCGATCGCTCGCATCACATGGAATGTGATACGAGCTCAAATGCAAAATGTAAATATCAAAATTACAAATGACAGATAAAAATGTCAAAATGGAAGAAATTGAAGAAGGGTTCTATCCTGTTTTCAATTTTAAAACTTTACATTGTCTGCCTGTGCGTACACGCAGACAGGTCATTTTACACTTTGATTTTTCAATTTTAAATTTGAGCGAAGTATCGCGTTTCGCGCGATGCGAGCGGACAGACTCGTGGAAGACTACCACGTTGATAGGCTTTAGGTGTACGCACAGTAATGTGTTGAGCCGTGAAGTACTAATCCGTCGATCTTGTTAGGAAATATCTTAACCAGCGTTAAGCGAAAGCGTTTAGTCAAAGAAATTCTTTTCTATACGCTGTACGCTAACCGCTAGACGCTAATTTGTCCCGTTGCCTGGAATTGATTAGCTGATAGCTATCAGCTTTTAGCTTTTAGGAATTTCCTGAGAGCTAACAGCTAGAAGCTATAAGCTGTTCCAGTTGTACCTTGATTAAATGAGAAGACAGCGTAAAGCGCGGAGCGTGTAGCGTTTAGTTTGGAAGATTTTCCGGACTGAACGCTATACGTTTTAGCTAAACGCTTTTTAAAGATTTTGGATGCAAGCTTAGCTCAGAGGTTAGAGCACAGGGCTCTGGACCCTGAAGTCGGAGGTTCGAATCCTTCAGCTTGCTCCAAGTCGGGGGGTAGCGTAGCCTGGTAGCGCACATCTCTCTTGCTCTAAAGAGCATGGAAAAGTGTTGTGGGGGACAGAGGAGAGTAATCTCTTAAATACCCATCGCATGAGGTGAGGTCGCTGGTTCAAATCCAGCCCCTCCGACCAAATCTCCGGCGCTCCGTCCGCGATAGCACCTAAAAGGTGCGAAGCTCCCGTAAAAGGACGCGAGCACAGCCGGCCGACCTGGGGGCGCAACTAAGAATTAGAGGCAATGCTTGGCCTCTTCTAGCTTAGTTGACGCCTCCGGTCGGAACTATGTTAGTATGTTTGATTGAAAGTTTTGTGCCGGTGATTAATCGCAGGGACTGTTCCCGTTCTTCACCCGCCCAAAATTTTGAACATAAAGTCTCTGGTGCTTTGGCGAGAGGGAAACACCTCTTCCCATTCCGAACAGAGCAGTTAAGCCTCTTAGCGCCGATGATACCCTTAAGTGGGAAAAGTAGGTAAGTGCCAGGGACTTTGTGTTCAAGTTCAAAATTCTTCTCCACTTAATTTTAATAAAATTTTGGCGGGTAAAGCGACGGGCAGATCAATAGGCCGGTTTTTTGTCTGATCGTGGCCGCTTCCTGTATACATTGCAGGCAGTTTAGATTTTGTGTACAGAAACTCAAATCGAAAACCGAGCCCAAGAAACGCGACAAAAGGCCGCGTGGAAACAGGAAGAATTGGGCTGTGCCCAAACCTACCATGATCGGCGGTGCCTACGGCGACTTTGGGCTTTAGCCCCCTCGCGGGAGTTTTTTGTTTTTTATGCCGTTTCCGACTAAAATACATATATGTTTTCCTGGAGAGCACAGCGCAAATTGCTTTATATCCTTGCGGTAGCTTTTTTCGGTTTGTGCGCGGCCGTGATAGCCGGTTTTTTCCTGTGGTATGAGGCGCCGAACTGTTCCGACGGTCGCAAGAATCAGGACGAATTAGGCATCGACTGCGGAGGCAGTTGCGCTCGGATCTGTACTAGCGAAGTGCCGGATATTCGTATCGATTGGGTCAGGTTTTTCAAGGTTAAGAATGGCGTCTTCAGCGCGGCCGCCCATGCCGAAAATCCGAACGCCGAACTAAGCGCGACGGGGGAATATCATTTTCGCCTTTACAACTCCGCGGGGGTCGTAATTAAAGAAGTCGCTGGAAGAACGTATATCCCGCCTGGCCAAACGTTCGGTATCTTTGAAGGAGGAATAAATGTCGGCAATCAGGTCCCGGCAAGAGTGGAGTTCCAGTGGGACAAAGACCCAATTTGGGAGCGCTACGACGGGGGTCCGAAAACAGTCTACATCAAGGAGGTGGTCCGGTCGTTCGATGGAGAAGGATTGCCCCGAGTCCAAGCCGAGATATACAACAACAATTTGCGGCCAGTGCAAAATATCGTAGGATTTGCCGCAGTTTACGGTCCGGACGGTCTTGCCGTTGCTGCTTCAAGGACGGTTGTGGATTCGATCGAGGGTGGCGGTAAGGGTATGTTGGTTTTCAGTTGGCCTATGAAGTTCACTAATTACGCCGGCCGGGTCGAGGTGTTGCACTGGAGGGTCCCAACAGGATATTAGGCTGCTACTAAATGTCAAAAAACAAAATTCCATTCATCCATATCGACTGGCTGCTTTTGTCAGCGCTCGCGCTCATTTCGGCGGCCAGCTTGGCTGTTATGCAGTCATTTATCGGCGAAAGCGCTCTGTTCGAAAGGCAGCTTATTTGGCAAGCCGTAGCACTTGTCATTATGCTTGTCGTCAGCTTCGTAGATTGGCGATTTCTTAAAAGAAGCGATGTCCTGATGGTTGCGTTCATTGGCTCGGTTCTCATCCTAATCGCGGTCCAATTTTTGGGTTTTGAGGTAAACGGCTCAAGAAGTTGGTTTAGGTTCGGAGGCGTTTCTTTTCAGCCATCGGATCTGGCCAAAGTTGTCCTGATATTATTGTTGGCGAAGTATTTTTCTCGTCGCCATATTGAGATTGCTGACTTCAAACACATAATCGTATCGGGCCTTTACGCATTCGCGATTTTCGCCCTTATTTTTTTCCAACCCGATTTCGGTTCGGCTATCGTCATTTTCTTCATTTGGCTGGGCATGGTTTTAGTGTCCGGAATTTCAAAAAAACATTTGCTCATCGTCTTTTCCATCGGCCTCGCGGTGTTCGCAGCGCTATGGTTTTTCGTGTTCGCCGATTATCAAAAACAGCGCATTGAAACTTTCATCAACCCCTTGACCGACGTTCGAGGCGCTGGTTACAACGCGGATCAGTCTATTGTGGCGGTCGGTTCGGGCGGGCTTTGGGGCAAGGGGCTCGGTTATGGGACGCAGTCCAGGCTCAATTTCTTGCCTGAGTATGAGACGGATTTCATCTTCGCCGCTTTTGCCGAAGAGTGGGGTTTTATCGGCGTTTCCATCCTGCTCATTTTATACGTAATCATCATTTGGCGAATCGTAAAAATCACTCTGCTCGGGGCAACCAATTTCGAAATTCTATTCGGTCTCGGCGTCGCCATTTATTTTCTGTGCCATATCGTAATCAATGTGGGCATGAATTTAGCTCTTCTTCCCGTGACGGGTATCACTTTGCCTTTCATGAGCTATGGCGGCTCGCATCTCATCGCCGAATTCCTGTCGCTCGGCATCCTTTTCGGTATGCGGCGTTATGGCCGGGAAACCGACAGGGAAGCGGTCAAAAATGAGGTGGTGGGTGTCACTTGATTGACAGAATAAAGGAAGGCCGGTTTTATTTTGGGCCTTGTCAGTATCCTAGCCTGGATTATTCCAATCGTCGGTTTTCCCGTAACCATCTGCGCCATAGTATTTTCAAGTCTTGGTCTCAATTCCGAAAATCGGAGAAAAGCCGTAGCCGGTCTGGTTCTGGGTATCATCTTTGTCGTTTTAACGCTCGTAAACTCGATCGCAGGTGCCGTTTTAGGCGCAACTAAAGCCTTGAATGAAGAGACAAAACCGCTGTCAGCGCTTTCTGTGAGCTGAATTAAAGGCAGAAAAAGGGGAGTCCTTTAAAGGACTCCCCTTTCAGTTTGTGTCGAATCTCTTCCAAGAACTCTACCCACCTCTTCATGGAGTTTCGTTTCAAAATTATTTAGGTCATCAATGTCGAGATTTGTATATATTTCTTTGTTCAAAATTTTCTTTAAGAGATCGCACGTTTCGTTGAATTTGACCGAATCAAGACGGTATAATCCTGCTGGCCAATAAGAACTGTAGCTTGTTAAGCGAGTATATATTCGTTGCAAAATTTTTTTTACTTCCGTATTGTCTCTAACTTGCGGTTTATCCATATAGTCTGAAATAAGTTTGCCCAGAATTTCGTTATATTCACTTTTCGATCGGTTCACCAAATCCACGCCTTCGACGTAAGCCCTCATTTTAGGGCGTCTTAGACGTTTCATTGCTACGACCTCAATTTCCCTTATGCGGTTTCCACTCAAACCGAAGGATTGTCCTATAGAATCGAATGTTTCTCCGCCAAAATATCTCCGGCGGATAATCTCTTTTTCTCTGTCGTTTGGCAAAGAATCAATCATTTTCTCGATCTCTTGCACCAACATAGGGTCGTCAGAGATTTCGCTCTTGTCGGTCTCAAGGAGCCGTTGCATTTCGGCGAACGATTCTTTTTCTTGTTCGGGGACTTTATCTTCGTCGGATATCCGTTCAAATTTTTCCATTTTATTTTCCTACTTATAAATCTCAATCGTCTTCACCAGCATTTTTTTGAGCGAGAATTCCTCGGCTATTCGGCGTTTTAATTTGCCTCCAAATTCCAGGATCTTATCGGGATTTTGCACGAAGAAACGCAGGGCGTAAGAGATCTCTTTGATCTCGGACGGGCGGATCAAAATACCAGTCTCCATGTCGGTAATGACGTCCACTGCTCCGCCCACATTGGTTGCGATGACAGGCAGGCCGACCGAACCGGCTTCAAGCAGGGCGTAGGGCAGGCCTTCTTTGAGCGAGGGCAACAAAAATAAATCGAAAGCAGATAAAAGCGTAGGCGCGTCGTCGTGATAGCCGGCGAAGAATACGGAATCAACGAGGCCCATCTGTCTGACTTCATTTTCCAAGTTCTTACGTTCTTCGCCTTCCCCTATGATTCCCAGTACGACCGGATGGTTCGCGTCCGATGCCTGTTTTTTGACGTCGGCAATGGCTCCGAGGGCGTAATGGAGGCCTTTATTTTTATGAAGTTCGGCAATGCAGCCGACAGCAAGATTTTTTTCCGTGACCGCGGCCGTGCCGAAAATGACTTGCCGAGCCTCGTTGCGGTCTCTATAGCTTATTTGAGCGAGGCCGTTGTGGATCAGTTCCAGTTTATGGGCGACCCAAAGTTTGGGAGCCCTTTCCCTATCATCGTTCGAAACGACAATGACTTTATGACAGAGCAGCATCGTTATCCACGAAAGCAGATAAATGGCCAGTTTTTGATAACCTTTGCGTTCCTCTTTGAATGGCCAGCCGTGAACTGTGAATACGATTTGCCGTACTCCGGCAAGCCGTGAGGCCAAAGCCCCGATCCCGCCGGCCTTCGAACTGTTCAGGTGAACTATATCCGGATGCTCTTTTTTTATTACCCGAAATAATTCCAGAAAGGCCCCTATTTCTCTGCGGATTGATATGTCGCGCATGAACGTCTTTATCAAAATGGTTCGCACGCCGGCGTCTCGTAATTTATTGTCCAAACCGCCGGGGCCAGCATTATTGCCCCCAGAGCCGCCCAAAGCCACCACAGTTTCGTAGCCCCTTTTTGATAGGCCGGTGGCCAAGTCCAAAACATAGCGTTGAGCTCCGCCGAAGTTGCTTTTTGTAATGATATACAAGACTTTTTTGGCCGGTGTCATCATCTCCGAGTAACTGTACTTTATCACAGAAACGGCTGTAGACATAGCTTTTTTGCTGTTTCTGTTGTACTATACGGCGGTATTTATGACAGGTCTCAATAAACAAGAGCCATTGATTTTGCTTATCGGCGATGTCTTTATATTCATTGCCACCTTGTGTTTGGCTCTTTTGTTGCGTTACGGCCGAATACCGGATATCGGGTTAATTCAAGGTCATCTGTTGGCCTTTTTGCCC
>CAZYRJ010000027.1:0-10489 GCA_964649625.1 uncultured Candidatus Saccharibacteria bacterium | reverse complement strand
GACGATATTTTGGCTCGTTGTCTTTTTTATTGCCGGTTTGTACGAGCCTCATACTATGCTGCTTCGCAGCCGTTTGCCGAGTATCGTATTGAGTGCCCAGATCGCCAACGGTATTGTGGCCGTAGCTTTCTTTTACTTCGCCACCTATCTGACTATCGCTCCGAAGACCATACTTTTTCTTTATGTGGCGCTCTCGGCCATCGGCGCCATAGCCTGGCGATTGTACGGTTATCCCATCATCGGCAGCCGGGAAAAGCAAAATGCTTTTCTCATCGGAGAGGGCGATGAATTGAGGGAATTGGAAGCCGAAGTCAATCATAATGATTTCTATCCGATACATTTCGTTTCGGCTTTGGATGTTAAGGATATGGCCGGTTTGGATCTCAACAAGGATATCATCGAGCGCATCTACGGTGACGAGATCGGCATAATCGCTGTGGACACGACGAACGAAAGGATCAGGCCATTATTGCCGCATCTTTATAGTCTCGTTTTTTCAAACATAACCTATATCAGCTTCCATAAACTTTACGAAGAGATCTTCAGGCGGGTGCCCGTTTCTCTCGTTCGTTACGACTGGTTTCTTGAGAACATATCCGGTTCATCGAGAACCTCATACGACATTGCCAAACGCCTGATGGATATCCTGATCTCCATTCCACTTCTCCTAATCCCTCTCATTTGTCTGCCGTTCGTTTATTTGGCTATGAAGCTCGAAGATGGCGGCCCGGTGTTTATTTTCCAAAAACGCGTGGGCCAAAATAATCGTATCGTTCAGTTCGTAAAGTTTCGCACTATGCTTTTTAACGACGACGGCGATTGGAAAAGGGAAGGCAGGGTCAACAAGGTCACGAGAGTGGGCGCATTTCTGCGAAAAACCCGTCTCGACGAATTTCCTCAGCTCTGGAACGTTCTCATAGGCGATGCTTCCCTTATAGGTCCGAGGCCAGAATTTCGGGAACCGGTGAAGCAATATAGTGAAGAGTTACCTTACTACAATATCCGGCATATAATTAAGCCCGGTCTTTCCGGTTGGGCCCAGCTCTACGGCGAACATCCTCACCACGGAATAAATATCAGCCAGACCGCGAACAAGTTGTCCTACGATCTGTACTACCTGAAAAACCGCTCGTTCGTCTTAGACATCAAAATAGCTCTCCGAACCGTTCAAGTATTATTTTCTAGAAGCGGCGTTTAACAGAAATTTCTAATTGATCTAATTAACCTAATTATTCTAAACAATACCCAATACCCAGATCCCAAGATTAGACATTTTCCAATTTTGGAACTTGTTTTTAGGTCAATTAGAAATTAGATCAATTAGGTTAATTTGTTTATTACCTGTTAAAAATATGCCAAAAAATAAAATTAACAAATCGGTTTTGAAAAGAGATAAGGTCGTAGTAACCGGCGGGGCCGGTTTCATCGGCAGCCATATCGCAGATGCGTTAGTGGCCGAAGGTTACGATGTGCATGTCGTCGATAATCTTGCGGCCGGCAAGAAGGAGAACGTCAATCCCAAAGCCGTTTTCCATAACGCCGACATCAGAAAACTGTCGGAAATCTCGCCGATATTCGAAGGGGCCACTTATGTTTTTCACGAGGCGGCTTTGCCCCGCGTCCAATTTTCCATCGAGTTTCCCGACCAGACCAACGAAGCCAACGTTACCGGCACACTGAACGTGCTTATAGCCGCGAGGGATGCCAAGGTCAAAAGGTTGTTATATGCGGCTTCAAGTTCGGCTTACGGCGACCAGGATAAAATGCCCTTGGTTGAAACAATGTCAGCCAATCCCAAAAGCCCTTACGGTCTTCAAAAATATATCGGCGAAATGTATCTCCGTCTTTTTCACGAAGTTTATAATTTGGAAACGGTTTCGCTTCGCTACTTCAACGTTTACGGTCCGCGCAACAGCGCCGAAGGCGCTTACGCCCTTGTCATCGCCAAGTTTTTGGCTTTGAAAAAACAAGGTAAGCCCCTCACAATAACCGGCGATGGGACGCAGACCCGCGACTTCACTAGCGTTCACGATGTGGCCCGGGCCAATTTGCTCGCGATGAAAAGTCCTAAAGTTGGAAAAGGGGAGGTTATAAATATTGGTGCCGGCCACAATTACACAGTCAATGATGTGGCAAAACTGATCGGTGGCGAAGCCGTCCATATCGCTCCGCGCCTGGAACCGCACGATACTCTGGCGGACAATTCTCTGGCGAAGAAATTGCTTGGTTGGAGGCCGGAGTTGAAGCTGGAAGATGGAATTGAGGAATTGAAAAAACTTCTTAAGCTTTAGAAATAATTATGGATAACGTATAACGGATTATGGGATTTGAACAGCCTAATTTTAGTTCACACGAGGAGTCCGATACTGAAAATGAGAAGGAAATTGAAATTGGATTAGCCAGGCCAGAAGATAGCCGTGATATATATCAAGTCAAAAAAGATTCGTGGTTGGCTACTTACTCAGCGCCCGAATATGGATTGACGAAGGAAGATATAGAACAGAAGGATTTTTTTGAGAAGGTCGATAAATTAAAAGGTCGTCTGGAGCGGGGCGAAGCCCAAAGTTGGGTTGTAAGGTCTGAAGGGAAAATTGTCGGCTATTGCACAGGTGTAAAAGGTGAGGAATTCAACGTTCTGCATGCATTTCATGTTTTGCCGGAATACCAGGGTAAAGGTATTGGTACAAAATTGATTGAGAAGGTTTTAGAGTGGATGGGTGATGATAAACCAATAACAATAGGAGTTGCCGAGCCTAACAAAAGAGCCATACATATCTATGAAAAATACGGTTTTGGGCACGATGAAAATTCTATTGAACCAATTATGGAGGAGTTTCCCAACGGTAAAGAAATTTCCAATTACCAAATGATCAGATATCCCAAGAAAAAACGAAGCCAATAAGTTTAAAAAAACGCCACTAATTGATTAGCGGCGCGGTCTGATAGCCGTTTGCATTTTTTCCAACGCGCGGTGCAGGCGGTAGAAGTAATTTTGAGCCGGCTCTCGAAAGTTCCATTTTTCGCGGTTTCGTCGCAAGATCCGTAAGGCCTCATCCTCCGGCATACCGGCGAAACTTTCCACCGTAGGTATGTCTGAAGATAGCTTATCGAATGTGTAGTGGAGCTCTACCGCCGTATTCCAGTCTTCTGTCCATGCCATTAATATGATAAGAGGCGAGTTAAGCATGGCCTCTCGTTCCAATTGTCCGATTGGGGAGTCAAGTCCCAAATGGAGGTCTTTCGAAGCCAATAAGGCTTCTGTTTCCGCCAAGCTTTTTTGCCCGAAATTCCTCCACTTTCTCAGTTCACGTTCCGTTTTTCGGACAAGCTGGCCAAGAATGCAGATTCCAGCCCTGTAGCAGCAGTTTACGACGCGGGTGGTGAACGGAAGGTTTTTTATTCGCAATGATAATGTGCTATCAAGTAAGTTTTGCATTTCAATCCTTTCGACTGAAACGAAGTTAAAATAAAATCGTCAGTTTGTCAAGGTGCGAAATGCGGGCAAGGTCCGACCTTGTTTCATATAGCTTTGTAGTTCAGCCATTCTTTTATGGTGTCTTCGAAGTCACTTGGTTTTTCAAAATATTGAGGAAGAGACTCGATGTTTATTATTTTTCTTTCTATCCTTGGCATACCTAAGAAATCTGCATAACTTGAGTATTTGTATTTTTTCAAAAAGGTCTCAACGTTTTTTTTATCCGATATGCCCGCTTCCCTCCAATTTGGTTCGATTAATTTGACAGGATTGAGGTGGATGTAAGCAATTAGGTATTTAAGATAATTGTCATGTTCAGCCCTAGATAATTTATACTTGCCTTGGAACAAAGCACCACTGCGTTCATTTTTTTTGTTGAAATACATTGTGTAGGCAGTTTGAAGTTTTTGCATAAATTTACTGATACCGCCCTCGCTCTTTTCGTGCAACAGTAAATGAAAATGGTTGGGCATAAAACAGTAGCTACAAATATCAACAATTGTCTCCCCCCGCCTCATTTTCAGAGATTCATACAAGGTTGGACCTTGGACTTTCATATCAGACGGCTCTGTGCTGTTGCATAGGAACAGGGAACAAAGAAATCTCGAGTAGTCCCTGTCCCCAAGGAAAATTTTTCTTTTATCAGTTCCTCGATTGTAAATATGATAATAGGAACCTACGACTGGTGTTTCTCGATTACCCATGGAGACATTCTACAAGGTCCAACCTTGTAATACAAGGTTGGACCTTGTAGAAGCCTTGCTTTGTGAATGTCGTTCAGTATAATCTTCGCATTATGGCTAAGCGGAGAATATCAGCGGTTTTGCTTTTGGCCGTCGCCTTCCTGGTCGGCTATTTTGTTTTTTCGACCGAAAAACCCGTCGTCGTGCCTGGGCCGACCGCGACCAGCACCCCGACTTTGTCGGGGTCCCGCTTTGCCTTTAAACTCGGGTTGGACCTTAACGGTGGAACCCGTCTCGCGTACCGTGCCGACACTTCGAAGATCGCAGGCAGTGATATCGGTGAGGCGATGAGCGCTCTGCGCGACGTCATCGAGCGCCGTGTGAACCTGTTCGGCGTGTCCGAGCCAATTGTTCAAGTCGAAGAAGGAGGTGTCTTGGGTGCGAGTCGCGAGGAGCGCCTGGTCGTCGAATTACCCGGCGTTACGGATATCGATGAGGCCATTAATCTCATCGGGAAAACGCCTCAACTGGAATTCAGACTCGTCGCGCAATTCCCGGACGCAACGGAAGAAGATATCCAGAACAAACCTTTCGAGGAATTGTTCGTTTCGACAGGTTTGACCGGCCAGTATTTGAAGCGCGCCAATATGACTTTCGATCCCAATACCGGAGCCCCTCAGGTTTCCATCGATTTCAACAGTGAGGGCACCAAGATATTCGCCGACCTTACCAAAAATAATGTCGGCAGGGTGGTCGCGATCTTCCTGGACGGCGAACCGATTTCGACGCCTGTCATCCGCGAAGAGATCCCGAACGGCCCCGCTCAAATTTCCGGAACTTTTAAGATTGAGGAGGCACGAGCTCTCGTCCGAAATTTGAACTATGGCGCCTTACCCATGCCGATCTCCATTATCTCGACCGAAACAATCGGTGCGTCACTCGGCGCGGCCGCGGTCGACGCAGGCGTCAAAGCCGGACTCTGGGCATTTATCATCATCGCGGCGTTTCTCATTATTTGGTACCGCTTGCCGGGTCTCTTGGCTTCGATTGCTTTGCTGGTCTACGTCGCATTGAACCTGGCTATTTTCAAGCTCATACCGGTTACCTTAACGGCGGCCGGAATCGCGGCGTTTATCCTATCGCTCGGAATGGCGGTCGACGCCAACATCCTCATCTTCGAGAGAATGAAAGAGGAATTGCGCCGCGGCAGGACGCTTGAGGACGCTATGCGCGAAGGTTTTGCCCGTGCCTGGCTTTCCATCCGCGATTCCAACGTCTCAAGCATGATCACCGCGCTGATTCTTTATTTCTTCGCCTCGACCTCGATCATCAAGGGTTTTGCTTTGGTCTTTCTGATAGGCGTCGCGACCAGTATGTTCACGGCCATAACGGCATCCAGAGCTCTGCTCTATGCCATGAGGTTGAAAGACAGCAGGGCTGCAAGATTCCTTTTCTCCTCTGGAATTAAGTAAATTCTAATTACTCTAATTTAACCTAATTATTCTAAACAAACCCCAATGACCAAATCCCAGTTAGACATTTTTTTCGGTTCGGATATTTTCAGGTCAATTTGAAATTAGTCAATTAGGTCACAATTTATTTCCATGTCCGTCATCAATAACAGAAGAATATTCTACTGGATATCCGGAATCATGTTCGGCCTATCCATTCTGGTGCTTATCGTTTGGGGTCTTAATTTTGGCGTGGATTTCAAGGGCGGTTCGGTCATGGAGGTCAAATACAACACGGAGCGTCCGACGCTTGAGCAAGTTCTTGAGCGACTACAGCCTTTGGAAATATCCGGTCTTTCTGCTCGTCCGGCTGGAGTAGACAGCTATATAATCCGAGCGGGGGAGATCACGGAAACGCAGCGGCAGCAGATATTATCTTCTCTCACTATAATCGCAGCGTCCGGACCAGCCACATCGACTGTCGAGCAAAAGCTTTTCAGTACCGTAGGACCCGTTCTTGGCAGGGAAGCTCTCTATAAATCCGTTTGGGCCATCGTTTTTGTCCTTGTCGCGATAGTGCTCTATATCGCCTTCGCCTTCAGAAAGGTTTCCGAACCTGTCTCCTCATGGAAATACGGAGTGATAGCGGTCGCGGCCTTGTTCCACGATGTGTTGATACCGACGGGGGTGTTCGCCGTGCTCGGCCATTACTTGGGTGTCGAGGTCGACACGCTATTCGTTACCGCCATACTGGTCGTCTTGGGCTTTTCGGTCCATGACACTATCGTTGTGTTTGACCGCGTCCGCGAGAACTTAAGGCTCGAGTATAAGGGCGCTAAGAGCGATTTCGCGGCCATAGTCGGGATGAGCGTCGCCCAGACCTTTGTTCGTTCGATAAATACGTCCGTTTCCACTCTTTTGGCCCTCGTCGTTCTGTACTTCGTCGGTCCGGATACCACCAAAATGTTCTCTTTAGTTCTCATCATCGGCATTTTCATCGGTACCTATTCCTCTATCTTTATCGCTTCGCCGCTTTTGGTCACGGTAGAGAAGTGGCAACGTTCAAGGAATAATTAAGAAGGGATAACGAATTAAGTAAAAAAAGAGGACTCATTTGGATGCCCTTTTCTGTCGGCGCGGTTTCCACGGGTCAATTCACGGAGCTGGGCAAGGGTACGCGCATGGTGTTCTGGACTCCTCAGCACCTTCCAGTTCAGATCTGGCAGATCGGCCGGTTCTGAACGATAAACAAAAGATCTTTCGCCTCGGTTCCGAAGAGCCTCTTTTGCGAGCTTCTTTTCATATTTAACGTAGCGGCTTATTAATTATCTATAGATAAATAATAAGCCACTACTACGTTTTTGCTTCTGTAAAGAATAATTCCTTTATGTAATACCTTTGCGTCGAGAGAGCGTCGAGAGAGTTGACAGGTTCGGTTCTGAGGAATAATCTATAATCATGAGTTTAACAAGCAAGAATTTGAGCCTACTTCTAGGTCTAGAACTATCCGCCTCGGCGGATGGAGATCTTGCTTGTGCCCATAAATCGGATTCAGGAATCTAGATTCAAGAATCAAGAAATTTACGGAAACCAGCCAGCTCTTCACCTCGGGGAGCGGTTTTGATTTCGGCTGTTGCCGAAAGCGAAATGAACCAAAGGGGGGCGCATAGCGCGCAAGCTCATTAACATATGAAGAACGACAAGGTATTTATCTTTGACACCACCCTTCGCGATGGAGAACAAAGCCCTGGGGCTTCCATGAAGTCAGCGGAAAAACTGCCTATTGCTTTCCAGTTAGCCAAGTTTCGCGTTGATGTTATCGAGGCAGGGTTTCCGATAACCAGCGACGGCGATTTCGCCGCTGTGAGTGCTATAGCTGCCGGAGTCAGGGGGCCGACCATCGCCGCGTTGGCGCGCTGTGTCCAAAAGGACATTGATTGCGCCGCCGAAGCGCTCAAGGCTGCAGAAAAGAAACGCATCCACGTTTTTTTGGCTACGTCCAAAATTCACATGGATGTAAAACTCAAAAAGTCGGCCGCCGAAGTTATCGAAATGGCGGTCGGGGGCGTTAAACACGCGCTGACATTGGTTGAGGATGTCGAGTTCTCGCCAGAAGATGCATCTCGGACAGACCCGGATTTTTTGGTCCAGGTTTGCCGCGCAGTCACGGACGCGGGCGCCACGGTGGTCAACATTCCGGACACGGTTGGCTACGCGATGCCCCAGCAGTTCGGCCAGCTTATCGCCAAGCTTAAACGCGAAGTACCGCGTTTCGCTTCGAATCATTCAATCATCAGTGTCCATTGCCACGATGACCTCGGTTTGGCGGTTGCCAATTCGCTGGCCGCCATCAGTGCCGGAGCCCGCCAGGTCGAGGGTACGATAAACGGCATCGGCGAGCGAGCTGGCAATGCCGCTCTTGAAGAAGTTGTCATGGCGCTGAAGACCCGTGCCGATTATTTCGACGGTCTTGATTGCGGCGTCGAGACAAGGGAAATAATGCGTACGTCAAGGATCGTCTCACGTTTCAGCGGCTTTTTCGTGCCGCGCAACAAGGCGGTGGTAGGAGAGAACGCGTTTGCCCATTCAAGCGGCATCCACCAGCATGGAATGCTGAGCAATCGCTCGACCTATGAGGTAATCGACTGCGAATCAGTCGGCTGGGGGCAATCCGAATTGCCTTTGACCAAGCACAGCGGCAGGGCGGCGGTCTTCGCCCGGCTCACTCAGCTTGGATTCGTCGTCAGCGATGCGGTCGGGACCGAGATCTTCGAAGGATTCAAAGCTCTAGGTGACAAGAAGAAAAGTGTTACCGACGACGATCTTTTCGCTCTGGTAGCCAGCATGTTTGCTGAAATCCCGGACGCGTGGTCGCTCAATTATATGAACGCCTCAAGCGGAGGTATCGCGACCGCGACCATCTCCTTAAAGCGTAACGGTAACGAGGTCAAAACCGACGCGTCGATAGGAGACGGACCTGTGGATGCCGCACTCAATGCCATCAAGAGGATCACCGGTTCCAAAGGGAAACTCAAGGACTATGTCCTGCGGGCGACTTCGGAGGGCGGCGATGCGCTTGGCGAGGTTCGGCTAAAGGTGGAATTCGGCGATGGAAGGGGAGTGGTTGGAAGCGCCGCCAATACGGATGTAGTTAAAGAATCGGCTCAGGCGTTTTTGAATGCTCTAAACGCTTAACAAGCAGGAATAAGGTAGCCGTCCATATTTGGGCGGCTTTTTATTGACAATCTGAACCGTTTCCGTAACATATAAATACAATGTTAAACAGAGCCGCTATCCCGACCAACTTGTGCCCAACAAAACTTGAACGGGCAAGCATCGTTACCTGTCTGCGTACGAGCACATACAGGCAGATCGGCATTATTATTACCCCACTTGTGGAGGGCTCACTCGTGTTTAAATCTCGCTAAGTAGAAGATTCAAATACAAGCCAGCTCTTCACCCAGAGGAGCTGGCTTTCATATCCGGTGGACGGATATCCTAAGCTGGCTCAAGGGAGGGAATTGCTAGTTCTTATGAAAAAATCACAGTCGCCAGTAGTTACGCAGATAATGAAACTTGTTGCCGAAAAAACCCGGCTTGCAGATATATTTGCTCTCGTGGCTATAGCCGAGGACCAAGGTTGGGATTTCCGCCTGGCGGAAGCGTCCCTTCATCTGCTTATCATTCGGGATCAGGCCCCACGTTCATTACCGTTCGAGGTGGTTGAGCACCACGTTTCCGATCGACGGTCGAGATGCGGCCCCAGCGTTTGCGAAGCTATCATTAAGGTCTGTGTTAACGGTGTTGTAATTCATCGAGTCGCGGACGGAGACGGTCCGATACATGCATTAGACGTGGCTCTGCGAGAAGCCTTGAGTCAGTTCTATCCTGAGCTGGCGGACGTCGCCTTGACGGATTATTCAGTCAAACTGCTTAATGGCTCGGCTGGGTCATCTGCAAAAACAAGTGTCGTCGTCGAGTGGAAAAACGGCGGGCGCAAATGGCGGACTATGGGTATAGATAAAGATATTATCGCCGCCAGTCTTCAGGCTATGGCGGATAGTTTCGAGTATTATCTCCTGCACATACGTGCGGGGGACAAGGAGGTCAAATAAGGCCTCTTTTTTCATTTTTCAGCAGTTACTAACAACCTGTTTATAGAATGTGCATAACTCATTGTATTGGGCCAATGTAAGCGGCACTCGGGCGGGTTTATGTCGGAAAGCTCTTATTTGAGGCGATATTTTGGGGTTCGGCGGGCCAACCCTCATAAAGTCTTGATATATAAGCCTTTTTGAGCGTTTTGAGAGTTGACAGGCTTTTCTATCTGTATATAATGACTGGCACACTCCAAATGCATGGAGAAGGCTAACCGTAAATGGTACGCCCATCCTGTTAAGTCAGGGTGAGGTACTTTGACAGTTGAAAAGGGAATCCGCAAGAAGACGCGGATTAAATATACCCGAAAAACTTTTCTTCTGGAAAAGTTTAACGGGGAAAGTGCAAATAAGTAGTAAGTAAATATTTGAGAACTCAAATTGCCGACGAGGCGAATTGAGTGGTACTACGCACGCGACTCGCTCAACACTCCTTTAGCAGAGGGTTGACGGGTTGCAATTCCAAAATCCTATCTTCCAAGATAGGTTGAATTAGGAAAAATAGAATTTCAAGGCACAGAATTAACCCGTCTCCGCACTTGTGCAGAGCGTGGATTAGCATTCTTTGTTTTGTTCCGTTCTAAAAATTTGTATTCAAATTTTTATCCCGAGCGAAGTCGAGGGAATCCTTCGACAAGCTCAGGATAAATTAAATGATTACATTTAATTTAAGAGTTTGATCCTAGCTCAGGATGAACGCTGGCGGCGTGGATAAGGCATGCA
>CAZYRJ010000026.1:0-16575 GCA_964649625.1 uncultured Candidatus Saccharibacteria bacterium | reverse complement strand
ACCTTTAGTAATATAAGTACATGAAAAAGGCGAAAGTGGGTAAAGTTACAATTGAACAGCTCGCAAAAATGGTCAGCGAGGGATTTGGCGATGCCGCCAAACGAACAGATGAAGGCTTTAAAGCCGTTGATGAGAGGTTTGCTAAAGTTGATGAACGGTTCTCTCAGATCGACGAACACCTGCTTGACATCAATGGCCGCCTTGCCCATGTTGAACTGCGCCTCGGCCGGGTTGAGGAGAAATTTGCTACCGGAAATTACGAGGCCCGATTGACCAGTTTGGAGAGGATGTCGGTAAACTAAAAAGCCGCGCCCAAATGCGTAAACTTTCGCATAAACATGTCTTTTATATGGTTGTTGCTTTGCGTTGTCGAAGGAGCCCGCTTTCACAAGAAGCGAAGATTGTGAGCATCGCCGAGAGCCCTTGTCTTTAGCGCTTGGTGTTTCTGGCGCGCGGATATTTACAATTGTATATATAATGGTGCAAGTGACATTGGTAGTAAATTGTTCGTTAACCAGGTGCTGAGTATGTTCCCAGTACTGGAAGATATTGGGTCGAATTATTGAAAAAGTGATTTGTATGCCATGAAAATTGCTTTGGTGAATCTCTGCAATATTGAAGATTTTTCCAAAACCGACGACTATTCGAGTTCTCTAGCGTTCCTCAAGGAAAATGCCATTGATTATGTGGATTACGCTTCAGGCAGAGAAATTCTCGGTGACCTTCTTGACGGTTTTCATCTGGCTCTAAAGGACAAAGACGTTGAACTTGTTTGGTTCGTGCAGGGTGGCAATTCCTTAATTAGGTTTTTGGATAAAATTGATTGGGACTTGGTGAGGCAATCCAACAAAGAATATTACGGTCTGAGCGATTTTACCCATTTTGCTTTGAAGGCGGTCAGTTTGGGCAAGGTTTGTTATTACGGTCAAGGCCTGAAACATGTCAAAGATTTTTTCCCGACACCAAACAGCCACAAGTTTATTGCGGATTTTTTAAAAAAAAAGAAACTTGGGCAACCTGCTGTTAAATCTCTAATAGGTGGCGCAATTACAGATTTTGATAAGATAAAAATCGCAGGTGGTCATTCCTTTATCTCAGCAGTAATGTTGCCGAATCTTAACCTTGATCTAAATGGGCGATATTTATTCTTTGAACATCATTATGTTCATGGTGAAGATTTGGATGACGCGGCCTACTTTTTAAACGCCATAAAGCTGTACATGAGAAATCATATCCCAAAAGGAATTATTTTGGGGCACTCCTTGATGTACGACAATAACGGCAAGTCAATTGAGATAAATGAGATCAATAAATATTTTGTAAACGAATTAACTGATTTGGAATTACCGATTTACTACGTCGATCACTTCAACTCAATAATTCGATTCAGTTAGGTCATTTGATCCCCAAGGCACTCCAAGGCACGTTTAGTTAAAAGCTTATGCTGTGCGAATGGCCAAGAGGCATTCAACGAACGAATATGTTAGGGCGTGGGAAATTGTTAAACAAAACAAATAGCTATTATTGATAAGCATACTTGTAAGTAGACAACGATTTCAATCGTTGGACACAATCATATTACTACTCGGTCTATACCATTCAGTAGTGTTACAATAGGATTGCTCAAGTGAACTCATGCAATCCTATTTTTTAATTGTATGAACAAAAACAAAGTATATTTAGTTTCATCTATTGTAACAGTCATCGTGCTAATCGCCGGAGTTTTCTTGTTATCAAAAAATACGAATTCCGCGCCGTCAACCGAATGGAAAACGTATCACGATGAAGAGCTTGGAATTACTTTTGATTATCCGCCTCAGTTAGACTACGATCAAGGCGGTGGAGGAGAAATATTTTTGACTTCCAATGGTTCCGGTGGGTTAATAAGAATTCAACGTTCTTTTGGTTTTGGAGGCCGTGGCACGATAGAAGATATAATGAAACAGGGTGGTTTAGATTCAACCACTCAAACGATCCAACTAGATGGTAGAACGGGCGTTATAACAAAATCAATTAGAGATTATTCACCTGATGACAACTCAGTATATATTCTTGTTGATGACGCTCTTTTCTTTGTGGGTCTTAATGGTATAGACCTGATTAAATTCTTCAACGGTATAAAGATTACAAAACCGCAAATACTTTCTGGTTACAAAATAATCTCCGAAAAGAACCACAAAACATTTATTAATCCAAAAAGAGGATATCAAATTGATATACCCAACGATGCGGGTGTTTCTGTGAGGGCAATTCGGACTGCTCTAGGAGGGAGCTCGGGTGTAATTGATGATAACATTGCGGTTTCCGTTAGCCAACCATATTTTGGATCGGGTCCAAATTCTGGAATAGATTTTATTATTACTGTTGCTTCATCGTCTGAACAATCCGTACAGGGAATGATTAACGCCAGAAATATGACTTTCGAAAAGAATATTGTTGTCGACGGAGCCAAGGCGTATTTATCGCACGTTGGCAATTTAGGCAATTCATTTGATGAGTATTCGAATGAAAAAGTAGTTTATATTTTAAAGGATGGCACGTTATATTTAATCAGCGTCCAAAGTGCCGACTACAAAGAAATCCTGGCGGGTTTCAGGTTTTTGAGATAGGTTGTCGTAAATCTTGGCATGGAAAGAAGTATTCTTATCGCAACTCAAAATAAACACAAGAGGATAAAGCTCGCGAATATTGTACGAGGCTTCTTTGACAAAATTGATTTCCCTGAGACCGTTGGGCTTACGCTTGACGCTAGAGAAAGCGGTAATACTTTCAAGGAAAATGCGGCTGAAAAAGCAAGGACGTTGTCAGAGACATACGAAGGTTATGTTATTGCGACTGACGGTGGGATGTCTATTCCAGCACTCGGCGATAAATGGAACAAATTACGCACTCGACGTTTTGCTGGGGAAAATGCAACAGATTTAGACAGGATCAAAAGCCTCTTGAAATTGATGGAGGGTTTGGAGGGAAAAGACAGGTTAATGCTTTGGACAGAGGCTTTGGCTATTGCCAAAGACGGAAAGTTGCTTTTTATAAAAGAAGTCGAGGGGGCCAGGGGAATAGCAACAAAAACATTTAGTAAGCAGTGCTATGCCGAAGGTATTTGGATGTGTAGTGTATGGTATTTTCCTCAATTCAAAAAAAACTATTTTGAATTAAATAAAGTTGAAAAACTGACGGCCGAGGTGTCTTGGAATAAACTCAAAACGTTCACCAGAGGATTTTTTACAAAAAGCGCCGGTCATTAATTGCAATGTTTTTTAGGGCTTCATATATTGTATTACAATGAAATACGACTTCTTTCGTATATTAACCACAGTTCTATCTATCGTTGCCTTAGGGGCAAGCGGTTTTGCTATCTGGAGTGTCCGCGATCTGCGAAACAAATGTGTACTACTTCCTGGTGTGCCTACCGTGCTTTCTGGAGGACCAGATTACGATGGTGGTTTTTCTGCGCCCGATTATTCTGTAAATCCGTCCGATATTTCAAACGGCCTACCTAATGCCACCCCAACATCCTTTTTGCCAGGTGACATATCAGATTCCTTCAGCTCAGGCGCCACAACTTCCATGTTCATTAATAGCGGCGGATCGGACATCGGAAATCGTTCTTCGTCTGACGTCATCGTCGCGTATATTGGTGACGAATTGAGTTATTACAACACGTCGCTCGGGTTTAAGTTTAGTTTACCATCAAAGAATAAGGCACTTCGAGTTGATGATACTGGAGTTTCAGCCAGAAAGGCTGACGCATTTGTTTGGCTGTGGTTTACTAAGGACGGCGCCTCTGCATCGGCAACTTTTTTTGTGACTTCGACAAAAGCTTCGTCTCTCGATAATCTCTCGTTTGATTATAATTTTATCGATTATCCCAGACTTGAAAACAAGATTTCTCGCGTTACGGTGTCTGTGCTCAACCAACCGGCCTTTGAAGAAACCGTGGCGTTTCAAAGCAATTCTCCAGGTTACCCGAATATTTGGAGATTCGTACATATTATTCGCGACGATCGTCTTTATTCATTTGGCGTGCAGATTCAGCCCCATCAAGCGGTTAATGTTGATGATGCTATGAGTATGCTTCGATCATTTGAAAACTCTTTCTACGTTTACTAGCTGAGTACATCTTGAGAAGAGTCTGGCGAAATTCAAATGTGAACATTTCTATGATAGAATGGCCTAACAATTCAGGAATATGAAACCGATATACAAATATTTCTCCGACTATGTGGCGCTTTTGCGAGAAAAGGAACTTTACCCGACGATCTATACCGTTGATGGGCCGTCTGTTAATCCAACTGTTTCGATAGGCGGAGCAACTTATCTTTCTTTCTCATCGAATAATTATCTCGGATTAGCGACTAATCCAGAAGCTAAGGCGGCTATCAAGGCCGCCGTTGATAAATATGGAGTAGGTTCCGGAAGCACGAGGCTTCTTTCCGGCACCTTGGATATTCAGTTGCAATTTGAAAAAGAGCTTGCAGAATTTTTTGGTGCGCAACGAAGCATAACATTTTCATCAGGATATATGGCCAATATTGGCGTCATACGAATGCTTGTCGATCCTTTTCCGTATTTTCATAGCTTTTTTGACAGCGGCGGGTTGATAATTAGCGACGAACTCAATCATGCGAGCATCATTGATGGTGTTCGCCTCGCAAAGTCGCCCCGCGAGGTCTACGACCACAGCGACATGCGCTCGCTCGAGAAGATTCTAAAGAAGAACAAGAGGGCGAGAAAGCTCATCATCACTGATGGCGTATTCAGTATGGATGGCGATATTGCAAAATTGCCCGAGATTGCCGAATTGGCCGATCAGTACAATTCCATTATCATGGTGGATGATTCCCATGGTATCGGAGTGCTGGGCCGGCACGGCGAAGGAACAGCTGGGGAACTAGGCGTGGCGAATAATGTCGATGTGATCATGGGAAGTTTCACTAAGGCTTTCGGAAGCCTTGGAGGATTTGTAACAGTCAACGAAACCCTGTCCGACTACCTCCGAATAACAGCGCGGAGCTATATTTTTTCCGATCCAATACCGCCTTGTCTCGTTGCTGGCCTTATGGTGAAGCTTCGGCTCATTAAAGCGGGAAATAACCTCCGTCACTCTGTCATATCTAGTGCCGATCGGCTGAGGAGCGGCTTGCGCAAGTGCGGATTCGAGGTACTGGGCGAAAAAACGAGCATCGTTCCACTGCTCATTGGCAATGAGGATAAGGCCATCGCTTTTTCGGCGGAGCTAGCAAAAAGAAAGATTTTGGCACCGTGCATCAGGCGTCCAGCCGTCAATCCCGGCAGGGAGCGGCTGAGATTTTCGGTGATGGCCTGTCATTCGGCCGCCGATATCGACCGAGCCTTGGATGCGTGCAGAGAGATCGGAAAAGCTCTTCAGTTGATATAATACAAAGGTGGAAGTAGAAAAGATACATCACATTCACCGGATTGTGATTTTGACGCTCGATAGCTTATATTCGGGCGTTGCTTTGCATGATTTCGTAACAGCGTTTCCTGAGAGGATTGTGCTTATATGCGCATCTAAAAGATACGGCGGTAAGTACGGATCATTTTTTGCGCAATTAAGGAGGAACTGGATACGTTCAGGCTACAAATTCGTGAATTACCTCAGCTACCATTTTATTTATTACCACGTCTTTTTGCATTTTACTGATTTGATAAACATTATCCTAAGAAGACCGAAAAAAGTTTACTCGATAAGTCAGTTGGCCAAGAAATTCGGCATAAATACAGTCGAAAGTACCGATCCGAATAGTGCTGAAATAGTGGCGAAAATACGTGCAACTGAACCAGACCTCATTATTTCCGTGTATTTTGACCATGTGATCCGGAAGCCAATAATAAATCTTCCGAAATTCGGAGTTATCAATGTCCATACAGCGCTGTTGCCTGATTATCGAGGACCGTTTCCACCGTTATGGCCGATTCTCAAGAAAGAACAAAAGATAGGTGTTACAATACATTATGTAAACAACGAGCGCCTCGATGCTGGTCCCATTTTGGCCCAGAAAATATTTCCCTTGATCAAGGGAGAATCCGTGCTCGGTGCTGACTGTCGTCTCGTAAAAGAGGGTATTGCACTGGCAAAGGAAGTCATAATCCAGATCGAGAATGGACATGCACGTGCTGTGGCTCAGGAAGTGCATGGCCCGGGAAATTATTATTCGTATCCGAGAAAGGCCGACTTGAAGCATTTGTCAGTGCCTTTGGTAAAGACACGGGATTTTGTCAAGCAGTATCTGTAATAAATGCTCATACTCATATACAAAATTGCACTGGTATTGACTGCCTTCGGCGCTGCTTTTGTCGCCCTCGACCTTTTCATAAAAAAAGAGGGACGTACTAAGTTTGAACTACTGTTCGGTCTTATGTCGGTCGCGTTCGTGATTTGGGCGGCAGGGCGGTTTGTGCTACTTACTGCGACTGACCATGATGTTGCTTTGTTTTGGGCCCATGTGCTCTATAACGGTTCTATACTTGTCCATATCCTGTTTCTTCATACTATAATGCTCTTTCTCAACGTAGATAAAACTGCCTTTCATCGGTATATTCTGGCGTTGTTTTATGGCCTTGGGCTATCCTTGCTCATCATCAACAATCTGTATTTCATTACAGGTCAAAGCTATTTGATATCGGATGTAGTGCCAAAACTCAGCTTTGCTTTCTATGAGGTGCCGGATCAGTTCTATTTTCTGCACTTGTTGAATTACATCTTCATCCCAACATATAGTTTTTTTCTCATGGTTGCCGCAATTCGAAGGGGTGGCGCTACCGCTCAGATTCAGGCTGTAATGTTCGCTTCTCTTGTCGGATTCATCGGTGGCAATTCTGTCGTTCCTCTTGTTTATGATATTCAGTTCGAGCCGCTTCTCATCGTCATCTTGCCTTTTTATATGCCGATCCTTACTTACGCAATCGTTAAGCATCAACTTTTCAATATTCGCGTCATCGGAACAGAAGTGTTCATGTTGACTTTATGGTTCATTATCATTATCCGAACTTTCGCCTCGGACGATCTAAATGACCAATTGTTCAATTTCGCCTTTCTTTTGATAACTGTGGTGATAGGTATATTCCTCATACGAAGTCATATGCGTGAAGTTGAGCACAGGCTTAAAACGGAAAAAATGGCTATGGATCTTGAGTTTGCCAATGCGAAATTTGCCGAGTTGGACCAGCTGAAATCGGAATTCGTTTCTTTGGCCAGTCATCAGCTACGCGGTCCGCTTACCGCTATCAAAGGATATGCTTCGGAGATAATCGAAGGTGATTTCGGAAAAGTGCCGAAATATCTTGTCGAGCCGATAAATACAATATATCGTTCATGCCAATCTCTCGTTATTATCGTCGAGGATTTCCTAAATGTTTCGAGAATAGAGCAGGGCAGAATGCGGTACGACTATACCGAATTCAGCTTGGGGGAATTGGCGGAGGAGGTGATGACTGAAAACAAGCCAAGTTTCGAGCGAAAGAGGTTGAACACTTATGTTGCGGTCGATAAGGGCCCGAAGGTCAGAGCCGATAGGGGCAAAATCAAACAAATAATCGGCAATCTGGTCGATAATTCGATCAAATATACTCAGCAGGGAGAAGTTACGGTCGGTGTGGCCCAGGTGGGCAAGAAGGTAGTGTTTTCTATCAAGGACACCGGCGTAGGTATCGGCAAGGACACGATGCCTAGATTGTTCCAAAAGTTCTATCGTGCCGCTGATGCCTCCAGAGCGAATATTTTAGGTACAGGATTGGGACTCTATGTCGCATCTCAAATGATCAAAGCCCACGGCGGCCGAATTTGGGCGGAATCGGGAGGTGACAATAAGGGTACGGCCTTCTTTGTCGAGCTCGACGTGGTCTGACATTGACGAAATTAGCCAAAGTGCTAGCATATTGCCAGGCACGTATAAAAGCTATAAAGTCCTCGATTTGAGTCCTCTGTCTAAGCTAGCAGGGGGTTGGGCTCAAGTCTCTCCATTAAAGTGGGGAAGGATGGTTTCTGCGGAAGTGGAAGCCCGGTATCTCCCGTAACCATGAGATAACTAATATCGCCCGAAAGGGAAACGAGTTGGTGAAAGGTCCGACTTCGGTTGGACATAGTAAGGTGGCACCGCGGAATGAATCCCGCCCTTACAACGCAAGTTTCTTTGCGTTGTGGGGGCGGGATTTTTGGTTTCCGCAAAATGGATGTTCTTTAAAACCGTTATGAAAGATCAAACAACGAAGTCGCAGTTCTGCGCTCAATGCCAAAGTATCACTACGTGGCACCGAATTGGTCGCACTGACCCGGTGAGTGGCGGTTGGGGCGATGTCATTCAGGCTCCGCCAGTGTACGGACTTTATCAATGCGTTTCTTGCTTCTTTGTCAGGAGCGACAGACCGTCTTCGACGAGAGGATGGGGTTCGTGAAAAAAGGGGATGAAATTAATACAGGGGTATTCGATGCCCAATTGCCCAGGCCGGCAGATAAGACCTATCGCTGTCTCCATTGTAAAATCACCTCTGCTGTTGTTGAAGGCCCACTTGATGACCCGCGCTGCATAGTATGCCATCGGGGTGGTTTGGAGATCGTACCTCAGTCTAAGGTTTCTCGAACCAAAGGTCTCGGTTGCCGCTAAGCCCACTTAGGTGGGCTTTTTTCTACCCCGACCGAATTTAGGTGCGGGGGTTCATAATCCAAGTGTGATGGATCCGTGCCCCCTACGGCGCATTGTTCTCAACAATTGAAGAAAGAGTTGTCAACAGTCAGAATTGACCTATTTGCCGGCAAATTTGCTAAGATATAAGCACAGTTCAGCAAGCGAAAAACGAAGATTAGCGGCTGATTGAATTAAAAGTCCAAGTATTATGTTGATGTAATAAATGGGAATGATCAATATTTTTAAAGTAAAGGTTAATTTATTATCAAATAATCTTAAAAATAGGATAAAGCTCTGGTTTACCGAAGCTTTTCCCATATACAACGGAATGGACAAGACACTTGCCGGCAAAAAAATTCTTTGGGTGGAAGACGATGCTTTCCTGAGCGGTTTAATAGGACAACGGTTCGGTGGTTTGGGTGCGACGCTTTTCAGTGCCGCGACAGGGGAGCAAGCTATTCAGACTGCGCGGACCGAGAAGCCCGATATTATTCTCTTGGACATCCTTCTTCCGGGCTTGGGCGGCTTTGACATCCTCAAGGTTTTGAAGCAGGACCCCGCGACAAAAGACATACCAGTTGTGATACTTTCGAACCTCAGTCAGCAGGATGATATCGAAAAAGGCAAGACTTTGGGCGCAGTCAGTTTTTTGATCAAGGCGACGGTCAATTTGGACGAAATCGTGGCTGAGGCCAAGCGGGTTCTCGGTGTGAAATAGCGGAAATATCGCATCAATCTGGTTTTAGAAAAAAGCGGGCTCGTCCCGCTTTTTTCGGTCCGCAAGAGGCAGAACAGGGTGTGCTTCGGGAAAGAACACTTTGAAAAAGTTTTGAGATCAGCCGCAACTGGTTAAATAACTTCAAAATGCGAGTGTTTGCGGAGCTCGCAAAAATAAACTGCCGCTCTGACCTCGGGTCGGAGCGGTTTTCTATTATATGAGCGTTTCCTATTATCGCTTCGGATCATTGAGCTTTTATATTTCTGTCGTATGCGCCTGGGATGTGCTCTCGCCCACATACACAACAATGTTGCTATAGCAACATTGTTGTGTATGTGAAGAAGTATGGATATAATATGGGTATGAAAAGCATGCATATGAAGAGTTTGGAATCGAGGTCAAGGAAAAAAAACCGCAGAAAGAATATTCAAAAGATCATTCTCGGGACTGTTGCCGTAACAGGCATGTTAACTGTAGCGGCAATGGCGCCGAACGTGATCGGTGCGATGGGCAAGCTCGGCATTTTGTCATCAAAAAGACAGAAGGAGATCATTAAGCGTTCGAGAGACACTTTGGTAGAACGCGGACTATTGGAATATAAGGACGGCCATTTGGCTTTAACTGCGGAAGGGCAAAACTATCTAAAAGTCATGGAAGCAAAAGACTTTGTGTTGGCAAAACCGCGGAGGTGGGATAAAAAGTGGCGGGTTCTCATTTTCGACATTAAAGAAAACAGGAAATCACTACGGGAAAAATTGAGGAGAACTCTGATGTCGGTCGGTTTTTTGAGGCTTCAGGATAGTGTTTGGATATACCCCTACGATTGCGAGGAACTCATGAGCTTACTTAAGGCCGATTTTAAAATCGGCAAGGATATGCTCTACATGATTGTGGATGAATTAGAATACGACGCACCGATAAGGCGGCATTTTTCTCTATCTGAAAGGTGATATTTCAGGAAGAAGCTCTACTCTTTCTCTTCCGTTACAGTCTTTACAGATATTCGTAGCAGAGTCGCTTTAGGAGCAAGATTGTGTAATATGTTAGTATTCAGTTACTTATCCTATGGGCAAACCATGGGACATAATGGTATGAAGAACAATAAAGGAGAAATAATCGTTAAAGGGGCTAGGACCCACAATCTGAAAAATATCACGGTTTCCATGCCGCGCGACAAGATGGTCGTTTTTACTGGCCTATCAGGCAGCGGTAAATCTTCCTTGGCTTTCGACACCATCTTTGCGGAAGGGCAACGACGCTATATCGAGTCTCTTTCCGCTTACGCCAGGCAATTCCTTAACCAGATGCCGAAACCGGATGTTGATGAGATATCAGGCCTTTCACCAGCCATATCAATTGACCAGAAGTCGCGGTCGAATAACCCGCGCTCAACGGTCGCGACCATAACCGAGATATATGATTACCTGCGTATTTTATACGCCCGCGTCGGCAAGCCTCATTGCCTCATTTGCCAGCGTGAGATCAAAAAGCTGTCAAATGAGGAGATTATGGAGACTATCTTGACCTCGGTTCGCGGAATCGATCTCGATAAAAGCGGTAAACAGGTCTCCGGCGTGTCCTATAACGATCAAAAGGTCAGGCTTTATGCCCCGATGATTGTTGGCCGGAAGGGCGAATATTATCAGCTCTTATATGACCTTCTCGGCAAGGGCTATTCGACGGTGAAGGTCGACGGGAGCGATAAAAAACTGCGCGAGCAGATCATTTTAGACAAGAATAAGAAACATGATATCGACGTTTTGGTCGACGAGTTTTTCATAACCGAACTCCACAAGAGCACCGAGGACGGGAGGATGCGATTGTCGGAAGCGGTCGAAAAAGCTTTGACGGAAAGCGGCGGCCTTTTGAAGGTCGAAGTGCCGGGCTCAGAGCCGCGGCTTATTTCCGCTAAATTCATGTGCCCGTACGACGGGTTTTCATTTCCCGAGATCGAACCCCGCTTATTTTCGTTCAATTCGCCTTACGGGGCTTGCCCCGAATGCCACGGACTAGGCACGGCTAATCTTTGGAGTCTCGATCCTTGTCAGCGGTGTAATGGCGCCAGGCTCCGAGAAGAAGCCTTGTCGGTGCATTTAGGCGGGACCGCCTCCGTCGGAGCGCCATCCGGACACCTGGGTTTGAACATTCTTGACTTGACGGGATTGTCCATCGCGGCCGCCAAGGCATTTTTCGATACGGTGAAATTAACGCCTAAGGAGCGGGAAATAGCCAAGGTCGTTTTGAAGGAAATAGATGCGCGTTTAAAATTCATGCTCGACGTCGGTATCGACTATTTGACGTTGGACCGGCGAGCCAATACTCTTTCGGGCGGCGAAGCCCAGCGCATAAGATTGGCTTCTCAGCTCGGCTCCGGGCTCGTGGGCGCGCTGTACGTTCTCGACGAGCCGACGATCGGTTTGCATGCGCGCGATAACGACCGGCTCATAAAAACGCTTTTGCATCTGCGCGATCTCGGCAATACGATAATTGTCGTCGAACACGACGAAGATACGATCTTTTCATCGGATTACATCATCGATATCGGCCCCGGCGCGGGAGTTCATGGGGGAAGGATCGTTGCGTCAGGCTGGCTTGAAGAACTTTTGACGGCTAAAAAGGCGCTCAATAATTCATCAACGCTCCAGTATCTCCGGCGCGAGAAGGCGATCGATACGCCTGATGAGCGGCGGAGTGGAGAATCAGGCAGCCTAAAGATAAGGGGCGGGAACGTGTTCAATATCAAGGATCTGAACGTTGACGTTCCGCTCGGAAAGCTGGTCGCCATCACAGGAGTTTCCGGAAGCGGAAAATCTTCGTTCATGTACGAGATTCTTCACAAGAATCTGCTCGCGAGGTACGAGAGGCGATACAGAAGCGCCGAAACGTATAACTGCGGCAGTTTTACCGGCACGGAATACGCGTCGCGGACTATACTGATCGATCAATCTCCCATCGGCCGTACGCCCCGTTCTAACCCTGCGACGTATACGGGCGCCTGGACGTTCATTAGGCAGTTATTCGCTGAAACGGAAGAGGCTCGAGTTCGGGGCTATAAGCCGAACAGGTTTTCTTTTAATGTAACAGGAGGCCGCTGTGAAGCTTGCCAAGGCAACGGAGAGATTGCCGTTGAGATGCATTTTTTACCGACTGTGTATGTGACCTGCGAAGTGTGTAACGGCAAGCGCTTCATGAAGGAAACACTTGAAGTCAAATATAAAAGGAAGAATGTCTATGACGCACTCCATATGACTATCGAAGAAGCCCTGGGCTTTTTCGAGGATATTCCGGCCGTCTACGATAGGCTGAAGACCTTGAATGACGTTGGCTTGGGCTATTTGGAGCTTGGACAATCGGCAACGACACTTTCAGGAGGCGAAGCGCAACGCGTAAAAATATCATCCGAGCTTTATAGGCCCCATCTCCAGAAGACCATTTATCTTTTGGATGAACCGACGATAGGGTTGCACTACGAAGATGTCGAAAAATTGATCGAAATACTTCAAAAACTCGTCGATAAGGGCAACACGGCAGTTATCATCGAACATAATATGGATATCATTAAGTCGGCCGATTATCTTGTGGACTTCGGGCCCGATGGTGGGATCGGCGGAGGCAAGATAGTGGCAAAAGGCACGCCCGAAGATGTCGCGAATAACAACAAATCGCATACGGGTAAGTATTTGAAGAAGGCTCTTAAATATTAAAAAAACCGAGCAGAGCTCGGTTTACCAGAACAAAATGACGAAGGGTTCGCAACGGCTGGGCAAGAGGCTTTGCACGTGCTGTCGCCACAGGCTGATTTGGGCATCCGATGCCCCCATGACTTTGAGTTTCTCAAGCTCGAAGTTTAGGTGCTCATCACGATCGACCATTCCATCGTCTGACGATTGTTCTATCATAAACAGTGTTCTTTTGGCTAAATAAACTCTACCATACGAGTAAAATATTATGCAAGAAAAAACCAGATGATTATCTGGTTAGTCGTCGCCAAAAGTGAATCTGCTAATGGTACATTCGCACATCTCCGACAAGTGCCGGAGAAGTTCGATCATGCTGACGCCAACGAAGACGCGGCAGTATGCCAAAATATCGGCTATGCTCCAATCAAAGTAACGCGATCGCTCCAGCCATTCTTTCATGTTGCTTCCCGTCCGTATATAAGCCTGTTTAGGGCATGTCTCATGTGCTGTTGCCAGTCGTTGTTGAGCTGATCAATCGCGGCGCAGTTCGACATTTTTATTGCCGCCTGGCGGCAGTATCTGTCATCGCCCAGGCGAAAGAAGATTATGGGTGCGGTCAGATTGGAATCTCGGACGATCTTGGCGAGTTCAACAGCCTGCAATGCACTGACATGGTTCATTTGGCGCGAAATGAAGCAGACCTGATAATCATCACGACGTATTCGCTTGGGCGCTTCATCGTCGTCGGGTACCGTGACTATTTCATCGATGTCTTCAAATGGCTCGAGAGCTTCGCGAAGAAGGCCGGCCATAGCTGGACTATGATTTACAATAAGAGCTTTCATAAAAGTTGGAATTTTGCTTTTGGCATAATAGTATTGCTGACATGACGGGTCAACCCCAAAGCAGAAAAAGCGATTCAACATCCGGTGGCGAACTCATCATGAGCGGCTCTTTCTTGCTGTGGGGCCGGGAATTCCTCAAATTCAATTTGCCCGACTCGCCGGGGGTCTATTTCTTCAAAAGCGGGACTGAAATATTGTATATTGGTAGAGCCACCTCGCTTCGCGATAGGGTCCGAAGTTATTTCGGGTCCAATATATTGGAGACAAGGAGCGCGCTTATCGCCGATATGGTGCGGAAGGCCGACAATATAGATTACATAACGACCGAATCGGTTCTGGAAGCCATCATTCTCGAGGCAAAACTGATCAAGGAAAACCAGCCGCCCGCAAATGTAGAGGAAAAGGACGATAAGAGCTTTAATCATGTGGTCATCACGAAGGAGCGCTTTCCGCAGATATTCACCGTACGCGGCAAAGATCTTAAGACTGAAGGAGAGCGAAAGCCGTACAAATACATCTTCGGTCCATTTCCAAACGGCGGCGCGCTTCTTGAAGCGCTAAAATTCATTCGCCGCATTTTTCCGTATCGGGATAAAAAGTGTATCCCATGTGAGATACAGCAAAAGAACGGTAAGCCCTGCCGATCGTGTTTTAATCGCCATATCGGACTTTGTCCGGGAGTTTGCACAGGCGAAATAAGTTCGAAGGATTATGGACGGATCATCCAGAATATTCGCCTGTTATTCGAAGGCAGAAAGAAGGCCGTTCTTGCGGCGCTGGAGCGCGATATGACGGCCGCGGCGAAGGCCGAGGAGTTCGAGAAAGCAGTAAATATCCGAAAACAGATCTTTGCTCTAACACATATCAGAGACGTAGCTATGATCAAGAATGGCGCGCACCCAAACGGCGTTGGCCCTAGCCGTATTGTCGCGGCAGGTATAGAAGAAGGAAGGGTCGAAGCTTATGACATCGCCCATTTGGGTGGTACGAATACCCGAGGCGTAATGGTCGTTCTTCGAGACGGCAATCTGGATAAAAGCCAATATCGGCTTTTCAAGCTTCGCCGAAGCGCGCCGGGCGATGATACGGGCGCCCTTAAAGAGGTCTTGGCAAGGCGGCTGGCGCATCCCGAGTGGCCTTACCCGGAAATCATCGTTATCGACGGAGGCAGAGCCCAGCTTAATGCCGCGAGCAATGTCTTAAAGCAAAAGGTTACCAATATTAAGCTAATTTCTGTCTTAAAAGATGAAAGGCATAAAGCCAGGGAGATACTAGGCGAACTTGATGGCATAACCAAAGAGAACGTGATTAAGATCAATGCCGAAGCGCATCGCTTCGTCATCGGACGGTACCGACGAGCCAGCCGCAAGGCCTGGCTCTAGTACAGTGATTTGTTAAACTGGGCCGTTTTTCATATACTTGTTGAATGAATCCCGTAGTAGATTTTCAGGTTGCTACCGCGGGAGGCGTTGGAATGTAAGTTTTTTATTGGTTAGCTTACCTGAATAGATTTTTAAAGTTGTTCGCGGAAGCGAACGATCTGAAAATTCACTACGGGATGAAAAAGACCAGAGTCGGTGTTGTGCGAGGCGGGCCATCGAGCGAATACGAAGTGTCTCTAAGTACAGGAGCCGCTGTCTTAAAAAATCTCCCAGATCATTACGAACCGATAGATATTTTCATCGGTCGCGACGGAATTTGGCACGTGCATGGCGTGCGCCATAGCATTCCGGCGGCGTTTCGAAAAGTAGATGTGGTGTTCAACGCGATGCATGGCGAATTCGGCGAGGACGGACAAGTCCAGGAGCTGTTCGACAAGTTCGGCGTGAAGTACACCGGCTCGAAGGCTTTTCCTTCGCGTTTGGCGATGAACAAAGCCCTTACAAAAGAATTTGTCGCGAAGGGCGGCATCAAGACCCCGATAGCCCGGCTCATCTCCAAGGGAGAATACGACGCCGGAACGGCTGGCAAACTATACAGGTCCTTTCCTCAGCCGAGCGTCATAAAGCCAATGGCTCTCGGTTCTTCGGTGGGGGTCGCGATAGCACAAACAGTCCATGAGCTCGAGTCGGCCCTGGAGAATGCTTTCAAACGTTCCGATTCCGTGCTGATAGAAGAGTATATCAGCGGCAAGGAGGCGACCTGCGGAGTCGTTGAGCGATTCAACAACAGCGATCTTCACGCTTTGCCGCCCGTCGAAATAGTTCCGAAATCAAGCACCGGTTTTTTTGATTATGACGCGAAATATTTAGGCAAGTCGGAAGAGATCTGTCCAGGCCGATTTAGCGCCGAGGAGCGGACGGAAATCGAGCGTTTGGCGGCCGAAGTCCATAAGATCATGGGCTTGCGCCATTACTCAAGATCTGATTTTATTATCCACCCGAGGCGCGGCATATATTTTTTGGAGGTTAATACTTTGCCGGGTCTCACTGAGGCATCGCTTTTGCCCAAGGCAGTGGCCGCTTCGGGCTCTAGTCTCGGAAACTTCCTGGACCATATCATCAAGCAGGCATTGGAAGGTTAGCCGAGAGCGCATTTTCTTTGCCTATAAATCACACCAACCCGAAAGTGCCGAATAGCACATTCGGTAGGGGCGGGGAGCGCCACATCGACTAACTTTTGACAACATGGGCCGTTAGCTCAATTGGTAGAGCACCACATTTGCAATGTGGGGGTAGCGAGTT
>CAZYRJ010000025.1:16567-17376 GCA_964649625.1 uncultured Candidatus Saccharibacteria bacterium | reverse complement strand
TGATTCGCCTTTACCCTCGAGCAGAATCCAGGAGCCCTTCGGCAGCTGTGCCTTCGGATTTCTTGTGTGCACTCGCATGAGCGGGTTACCGAAGAAGGCGTGAGTCACAAGAATCTTCTGCCCAGGCATCCGCGAGTAAACTCGCAGAGCTTTTTCGCTTCTCTGGAGGCAGTCGCGAGCGGGTTCAAAGCTCTCGATTCTTTTGCGGTACCAACGAGGCCATGCATTCTTGACCTTGCGGGGAATTTTTCTCAGAGAGTCGCTCCAGAAATAAACGGGTTCTTCAAGTCCCTCAGGATTTGTTTTTGCCGCATTGACTGTTACCGTTCGCCCCCTGTTCACCACTGTGCCGCCGTTAACGAGAACGATGTACAGGTCCCAGTTAAAATTCCGTACCTCTGTCAGAAGTTCGGAAGTACTAAATGAGATACTGCTAAAACCGTATGCGGAGAGGGTCTGTCGGATTACCCGAGCTGTGTGAACGCATCTTCCGGTTGGGGATGATACGATTTTAAGCGGACAGCGAAGATCAAAATAATTGGCAAGTTGTCGGGCTTCGATCTGGATCTTTACCTCAGCTCTAGTCCGGGCGAGTTGCCGGTCGTCGCTCATGCTTATGCCTAATGCCAAGTCCTTGGCGGTACGCAGAGTCGTTCTTTTGTTACCTTGCCGATATGATGTCTCGCCATGTCGAAAGACTGCGATTTTTACATTTTGCAAATTACTACCTCCATTTCTGCTATTTTGTTCAAAGAAGAATCTAGGTAGTAAATTATCACGAATATAGGAGGTTGTCAATCTGCCCCTGA
>CAZYRJ010000025.1:0-16557 GCA_964649625.1 uncultured Candidatus Saccharibacteria bacterium | reverse complement strand
AACTGCTATATTAATCCTCAAATGGCAAAGTTAAGTATAGGAATCGTCGGCCTGCCAAATGTGGGAAAATCGACGCTATTTAACGAGCTAACGAAAAAAAGCGTGCCGGCTGAAAATTATCCGTTTTGCACCATCGACCCTTCGGTCGGAGTGGTGGCCGTGCCCGATGACCGGCTGTGGAAACTTTCGGAATTCTCGAAATCGAAAAAAACTATTCCGGCCGCGGTGGAATTCGTGGATATTGCCGGTTTGGTCAAAGGGGCTGCCGAAGGGCAGGGCCTCGGTAATAAATTCCTTTCTCACATTCGGGAAACCGATGCCATCGCCGAAGTGGTCCGTATTTTCGAGGATGACAAAGTAATCCACGTCGACAATTCGATAGATCCGCTTTGCGATATCGGTGTCATTAATTTGGAGTTGGTTTTGGCCGACCTTGAGACCGTCGCAAAAAGGCGGGCCAATCTTGAGAAGGATGTCAAAGCCCGCAAAAAAGAAGCCATTGCCGAGGCGGCGCTTGTCGATAAACTCAAAAAAGTATTGGAGGATGGAAAATTGGCTTCGACTGCCGAGGTTCCCGATGAAGAAAAATCGATGCTGAAACAGCTCAATCTTTTGACGACCAAACCTATTTTGTATGTGCTCAACAAAAAATCCGGCGGGCGGAACCTCGATGATATAAAGGATGAGAAATGGAATAAGCTTTTGGAATTCCTTTCGACCAATAAATTCGGCTATGTCATCGTCGATGCCGCCATCGAGAGCGACCTCAAAGACATGTCGGAGGCGGAGAAGGTTGAGATGAAAAAAGACCTGGGCGCGGTTGCCGGTGGGGTGGATGAGCTTATAAAAAAAGGCTATGAGATTTTGAATCTAATGACATATTTTACGACGGGGGAAGACGAGAGCCGGGCCTGGACGATAAAAAAGGGCTGGACGGCGCCCTTGGCCGGTATCGCCATTCATAATGATTTCAAAGACAAATTCATCCGCGCCGAAGTGATCGAGTGGAATAAATTGCTTGAAGCGGGCTCTTACGCTGTTGCCCGGGAAAAAGGCTGGGTTCGCACGGAAGGCAAGGAATACATCGTCAAAGATGGGGATGTTATCGAGTTCAAGATTTAATCTAGGGTAAGGGAAAAACTTATGCTATTAGTAAAAACTAAAATTGGACCCAGTAAAATAGAAGGTATAGGGTTATTTGCTGCTGAACCTATAAAAGCAGGGACTAAAGTGTGGAAATTTGAACCACAACTAGATCTAGTACTCTCAAAGGAAGAAGCTGAAAAACTTTCACCAAGTGCACATGAACAATTTCATCGATATGCATATCTCGACATGGTTCGAAATAAATATTTGTTATGCGGAGATGATGGACGCTTTTTCAATCATTCAGAGACGCCAAACTGTGATGAGGCTAGGGACAACGATTCAACTTTTGCCATAAAGGATATTGATGTCGGCGAAGAACTAACAATCAATTATGGAGAGTTTTACGGCAATATGGATGAGCATCCTGAGATAGAGCAGAAGACAGTGGCATATTATGGAGTTAAAGATTCAGGGCAAGAAAAGGCCCACCCTCTCGGAGCCTGATGGATCCACTTCGAGGATGGGGGCATTGCTGCCGAGGGCTGCATTGTGAGCCGTCTCCCAGATGAAATATAGCATTTTAGGAATATGTGCGTCGAATAGAGCTTAGAGTATGAAAAAAGAACCGCGCTTGCGGTCCTATTTGAAAACAAGCCAACCGATGCCTGAGAGTGCCGCCACCGTGAAGCCTATGATGGCCATACCGGCGGAAGCTCGTCGGGGCATGGCGCACACGATCAAGGCTATGACGAGAGTTACGGGGCAGGCAACAAGAAAAATAAGCTTAAACGCGAGCATACCGTCTAAAAAATAGTTGAGTATGCCTATAAAGTCAAATACTTAGGCTTTTTTTACGTTGTCCCCAATGTCGGAGTTGCAGTTGGTTTTTTTTGCTATTATATGTGAACAATACGGGCATTAAAACCTTTGTTCCGGTTCGCCAGGCGAATAAAAGTTTCCGTTTTTTATGAAAAAAATCTTTTTGCTATGTTGGGGATTGCTTTCTCTGGCATTGCCTGCAATTCTCAATGCCGAGAATCTCGTCGATACAACCGGCGCCATTATCACTAATGTCCGGGTCCCGACATCAACTTTGTTTCCGACATCTGCCGAGGTTAAGTGGTCCACGGACGATCACTCCGATTCCAGAGTTTTATACTATAGCGGTGTATCGACCGCGGCGGCCATTACTTTGGAGCGTTGTGATGGTGGCGGCTATGTTACCAGCCACTGCGTGGTTTTGCGCAATTTGGTGCCAGCCACAACCTATCAATTTAAGGTTGAATCGATGAACACTTCGGGTCTTGACAGTCATTTGTCCGGTTTTAGCTTTACGACCCTTTCTTCGACTAGCGGCGGCGGTTCGTCCGAGACGGGGGCAACCACTGAAACGACAACGGTTGAGGGCGCGACAAGCACAACCACCAATTCTTCTTCGACCTTTTCGAATACTGAGTCGGGTTCGGAAACTACATATCTGGACGTTATAGCCCCGTATATCGTAAGTTTTGGAACTTTTTGGGAATCTGATGGCCGCATCCGTGCTAGCGCGGTGTTTTCCGAGCCTATGAGTGAGCCGACCTTGATCGCACAAAACATTTTTATAATGAATTCCTCGACAGGCAAGATCTTGGCGGGCTCGGTCAATAGGTATAGCGGTAATCTGAGCGTTGATTATGTCACGACCAGTGCCGCGGAATACAATATGGATTACCAATTGATCGTAAAAAGCACCGTTACGGACCTCTATGGCAACAGATTAATTCGGGATTATTTTTCTCCTTCTTTCAGAAGGGCGGTTGACGCGGGAACTTTGACCACTTCTTCTCAAACCTCTACTACGACCCAGAGCACGACCTACGCCACCACGACCAAAACAACCTATGCCGCGGCGACGACCACCTCGACTGCCGCAACTTCTTACGGGACCCTTGAAGTGTTGGCGCTCGATCAAAGCGGAAAAGTTCTTCCCGGCACGTATCTCTATATGTACAAAGCCACGACTATTTCAGGAAGTTATACTTCCTTTTCAGGTAAGACCGATTCGACGGGCATTTATAAAATAAGCGTTCCCACTGGAAATTATGTGGTTGAAGCTCATTCGCCGTCCGGCCGGAATGATCTGGCCAAACCCCCCGCTAAGACCGTCTCTGTTTTAAGCGGGGCTGGCACGACTGTAACCATGCAATTTTCTCTGCCGACGAAGACATTGACCGGTTCGGTCAAATATTCCGATGGTTCGCCCGTGAAAGATGCCGGCCTCAGTGTTTATTCCGTCGAGCGCGGGACCTTCATCAACGCGCCTGTCGAATCAACCGGCGCTTTCGTCATTCAAGTCTCAGCCGGCGCCTGGAAGGTCCGGGTTTACGCCAAAAATGAGAGCGGTATTTGGAGCAATTCCGGTCTCGAACAGGACGTGAATTTTTCGGACGGCTCCGCCGAAACCAAGTTTCTGACCTTTACCTTGCCTTTGCCGAATGCCAAGCTCACCGTTATCGCCGTTGATGAGAACGGCGTACCGGTAAAAAATGCCGGCATCAACGTCAGTACGGCCCGCACTTCTAGCACTCACTATAACCAATTTGCGGCAACGGATAGTTTAGGCAAAGTTACGTTCTCAATGATTCCGGGTTCGTACACGCTTAGAGGAACGGTCTCTCTTGATGCATCTTTGAACAATCCGCCCGAGCAAGTCGTTACGCTCGCGTCAGAGGGCAGTCAATCGATCAAGTTAATTTTTGCAAAGAAAACTGAAATTACAACAGTCGCAGTTTCCGGCAAAACAACCAAGGACAAAGTGCTACTCGGCGATGTTTCGGTTTTTGCCTGGTCCGATGATGGCGGCGTGGCCGAGAGCCGTTCGAATTCCGAAGGCTTCTACGCTTTTCGATTGAAAAGAAATACTAAGTGGCACTTAAGCGCCGGCAAGATCATTGAAAATCGTCCGTACAAATCTGACGAACAGATTTTGGACATAACAGATCAGTCCTTAGTTCGGGAAGTGGCCATGCACGCTGAAAACGTTATCTTGCCGTCGCCGGAGTCGGTTACAAAGGCGGCCACTGAACACATAGTAACCCAGACAACCGACGGAGCGCGCATGAGCATTTTTCCGAGTGCTGTTTCCGCGCCATCGGTAACCGTAGAGGTAAGGCCAACCATTGAGGCGCCCTCCCAGGCTGGCGCCCAGGTTGTGAGCACGGTTTATGACATTACGGTCAAGGACCAAGCGGGCAAAGAGGTCACGAACTTGGCATCTTCGGCCGAGATCACCCTGCCGTATAGCGAAAGCGACTTGAAAGACAATGGCATTGGAGAGGATGATATTGCGCCGAGCTATTTTGATAAAAAAACCGGCTCTTGGGTTCGGCTCGCTGACTTTATGATCGACAAGGTTAACAATCGCACCATCGCGAAGGTCAGCCACCTGACCCGTTTTGCGATAGTGGCTCCGGCGGATGTTACGCCGCCTTCGGGCCCAACTCGGGTAACCTTTGCCAAAGCGGCGGGTGGACGAAACCAACTGGCTTGGACCAATCCGGCAAAAGATTTTGACCACTCCAAGATATACCGCTCAACATTAAGAGGTACGCTCGGCGATATCATTGTTCCGGAGACAGCGGAGACCAGCTATGTTGACGTCAACGCTACTTCGGGCAAGATCTACTACTACACCGTGCGTTCGGTTGACCCCGCTGGTAACGAATCCGTCAACACTGAACAGGTGAGCGGTGTGGGCAATTCTGTCGTCGCGGCGGCATTGGTATCGCAAGTGCCCGAATCCGGCGATATCGGATACATATTGGAATTCGGTCAGCGTTCAGACAATATTAAGTTGCTTCAGATCAAGCTCCGCGATCTAGGTTTCTATCCGGAGGGCTACGTTACCGGGTATTTCGGCTCTTTGACCAGAGCGGCCGTTATACGTTTTCAGGATAAATATAAGGCTGAGGTTTTGACGCCAGCCGGTTTTTCGAGGCCGACTGGCATGGTTGGCAGTTATACTGCGGCCAAACTTAACCAGCTGTAGATCTCTATTTGAATGATAGAACTCATCTCCAAACCTAACACATGATTAATTCAATAATTGTTTCGCATCGTCGTCGCGTCAAATTCGGCAAAAAACGGCTCATCCTCGGTCGGAGTAGCTGGCTACGCCTCACTCGTCTTTGCCGTTTTTTCCTCGAATGGGACGCGGCTTTTCCTGCCCGCCAAAGCCAGAGCAAAAAGTTCGCGATAAATCACCGCGGGCATTTACTTAGAAAGCATGTAAAAATTTACTATCCTTGCTTTGGTGCGATGGCAGGCGGGGATTGCGATAGGTTTTGAGATGAGTTCTAAATACTATTACGTGGTTTTCGGAGCCATTCTAGGAGCCTGCTTCTGGATATATTTCGGCATAAGTGCCGGAAGCGTGGCCACTGACCAGATGAGGAGAGTGGTCGCGAACCCCCATGTTTACGATGCCAAACAGGATATCGCGGTCATCAAGCTGAAAACTTTTTATTTCGTACCCAAAAACAAGCGTCCCGAGCCGAATTGGGAACAGGCTCTGGAAAGAGCCCTGAAAGAACTTGCCAATTTTCATCAGTCTCAGTTCGCAGGAACGTCGATTATCCGATACGAAGTAGCTGCGACCTCGACTGCGGGCCTGTACGATAATCTGACCTATGATACGCAAGATACGAGCCACGGTAATCCAGCGGCTCTTCTCTCCATCCGTGATGAGCTCCTCCGTCGGGAACTGGTAAAAAGCGACCCTGCTCAGTCCGACGGTTACAATGCCATCCTTATCATTTACGAGGGAGTAGGAGCTGCCGGAACGCCAGGGTTTGCCTTGCTTTCCCGAAAATTTCTGACGGATAAGCAGTATGAGGCCATTGTTTCGAGCCTCTTAGCGCATGAGTTTTACCACACGCTCGGCATGCGCGACGACTATGATATTGAGGGGGGTAGGCCGCATGGTTTCGACATAATGGGCATGGCGCGGACGATGCCACTTCCTTATGCTTTTATCAAACCTGAGGTATTGAAGCGTATGGGAATATGATCGGATTTCGCGAACAACTCGGATCATTCGTTGCCGGCTCGCGCCTGCGAAGCAAGTTCGCGCTTTTTTTCATCGTGCTTGCCGTCGCGCCGGTCATCTTGCTCGGCGGTATCGCTATTCTGCTCATCGTCGAGACACACAAGCAGGATGTGGCGACTTTGGAAACCCAACTTATAGACCAGAAAATAGAAGAGATAAAAAAATTCTTTGCGGACACGGCAGGCGTCCTCGACCTTCGGGTCGCCTATACGCAGAAGTCCGAGATAGAACAGAGCCAGCAGGAATTTTTGCTACAGACCATGCTAAGCGAAAACCCCGCCTTTCTTACGTTGTCTTTTGCCAATCTGGACGGCAAGGAAACGACCAAATTGGTCCGCGGGATGGCTAGCGATGCCGTAGAACTGCAGGATCTCTCGCAGATGTCGTTCTTCGGACGGGTAACAGGCGGCGAGCTTTTCATGAGCGAGGTTTTCCGGACGCCCACGGGCCCGGCCGTGTATATGAGCGCGCCGGTCCACAACCGTAACGGCGACATCGTCGAGGTGTTGAACGCCGAAGTCTCGATCGACGAAATTGCCGACTCGATCCAAGCGGCCAGGATCGGTTTGCGCGGCTACCTCCTTCTTGTCGATAAGAACGGGCGCGTCATTGCCGGGCCTTTGGGAAGCCACAAGATCTCGTTCGCCGAGTCTCCGCGTTTTCGGAGTCTTATAGAAACCGGAGGTTATGACGGCCTGGGCGAAAAAGACCGTTACGAAAGCATTGCGAGTAATACGGCTGTTGTCGGGGCTGGCAAAAATGTTCCGGCGACCGACTGGTTTATGTTGGCCGAATGGCCTATTGCCGATGCCGACGCGACGATCGCCGACGTCAAAAGCGGCGTGCTTAAAGTTACGCTGGGAAGCATTCTCGCTGTCTTACTGCTGGCTCCTCTTTTTGCCAGCCGGCTGACCGAACCGATCCGGAAATTGCGGGCCCGTGCCAAGGAGATCGAGCAGGGCGAACTGGATAGGCCGATAGAGCTTAAAACAGGCGACGAGTTGGAAGAATTAGGAGCTTCTTTCAATGAAATGGCAAAGGGACTCAAACGATTGGAAGAATTGAGGAAGGAGTTTGTCTATATCGTGACACATGAATTGCGGGCGCCCTTAACGGCCGCCAAGGGCTATATTTCGCTAATTGACGAAGGTGAAGGCGGGCCCGTGCCTGAGAATATCAAAACGCTTCTTGATCCGGTCCGTCAGTCGGTTGAGCATTTGGTCGTTTTAGTAAACGACCTTCTCGACGCGGCAAGAGCCGAAGTCGGCAAGCTCTCAGTTGATATGGGGAACGTCGATCTTGCTTTCGTCGCGAGGGGGGTTGTTGCCGAGATGCGCATCACGGCTTCCGATAAGAATATCTCGGTTCAATACGTTGAGCCTCTCGACGTTTTATCGGTCAAAGCCGATCCGAAAAGACTCGGTCAAGTTTTGATCAACTTAATTTCTAACGCAATTAAATACAATAAGCCCGGTGGGTATGTCCGAGTTCGGCACGAGGCGACAGACGCGAGTGTCCGTACCATCATCGAGGATAACGGCATTGGCATGACTCCGGAAGAATTGAAGCATACTTTCGAAAAATTTTATCGCGTCGAAGGTGCCGATACGAAAGGGGTCCTTGGCACGGGATTGGGCCTCTATATAACGAAGGAACTTATCGACAAGATGGGCGGTTCGATTGAGGTCTCTTCCGAAAAGAACAAGGGGACGACCTTCACTGTTACGCTCAGCAAGGCTTGAGACTTCATTAAAATTTCATGATAATGGCAGACTATATGGGGTATAATTAACTCGTTACAAGTTTATAGTCATTTTTATGGAAATTCTTTCAACCGACAAAAGAATCCTGGAAGGCAAAGCGAAAACGACACCCAAAGATTTTTTTCTGAACTTGGGATGGCTTATCGCCCTTTATGCGAGCGTCATCAGTTTGATCAATCTGTTGTTCGCTACGATCAATCAGGTTTTTCCCGACCCCCTCAATCAAGGTTATTACTACGGAGGTTATTCGGGCGGCATTAGGGCGGCTATCGCCACCCTCGTTGTCTTCTTTCCGGTTTATGTCCTTATCACGCGATATTTGAGGAAGAGCTTCGTAGCCGACCCGTCGAAGAGGGAACTTTGGGTTCGTCGCTGGCTGGTTTATCTGACTTTATTCCTCTCGAGCCTAGCCGTTGTCGTCGACATCATTGTCCTTATAAACAGCTTCCTGGGTGGTGAGCTTTCGACCCGGGTCCTTCTTAAGGTTCTGGCGCTATTTATCGTGGTTGGCGCGGTGTTCGGGTACTACTTCTATGATCTAAGAGACGAATCGTTCGCCGAAAAGAAGGGCGATTATTTCGCCTGGGGCTCGGCTATTCTCGTCATCGCCTCGCTCGCCTGGTCGTTTTCCGTTATTGGGTCGCCTATGGCCGAACGCGAGCGCCGTTTCGATGACCGCCGCACGAATGATTTGGCGCAGATCCAATCCCAGATAGTAAGTTTCTGGCAGGCCAAGGGGCAGTTGCCGGAGGATCTTGGGACCCTCTCCGATAATATCTCCGGTTTCAAGGCGCCGCTCGATCCCGAAAGCAAGGAGTCATATGAATACGAGAAGATTGGAGACAAAGAATTCCGACTGTGTGCCACTTTCGATTTGCCTTCGCGCAACGAGGAATCCAGAGCCTATATTTACGGGCCGGGCGAGAATAATAACTGGAAGCACGACACGGGTAAAACTTGTTATGATCGAAATATTGACGAAGAATTCTATCCTGTAAAACCCGAAGGAGGAATCAAGAGACCGGTGCCGGTTCTCTAGAAATGAAAAGCGTCCGCCTCGGCGGACGCTTTTCATTCCTTTGTGGGCAGATCGTGCGGGGTAATCGCGGGTGTTAATTCTCGAAAAGTGTTGTATTATTTCCATATTATTTGGAGGCGGTATAGCCCTATTCTTAGGGCTTAGCGGTGGGCTATGAAGGAATACGATCATAAAAAAATAGAAGCCAAGTGGCAAAAATATTGGGAAAAGAAAAAGGCTTACAAAGCTCTCGATAACAGCAAGAAGCCGAAATTTTATGCCCTTATAGAATTTCCGTACCCCTCCGGCGATGGACTCCACGTCGGCCATCCGCGGCCTTACATCGGAATGGACATTATTGCCAGGAAACGCCGAATGGAGGGTATGAACGTCCTTTATCCGATAGGCTGGGACGCTTTCGGTTTGCCGACCGAAAATTACGCAATCAAGACCGGTATCCATCCCGCCATCGTTACTAAGAACAATTCCGATAATTTTCGCCGGCAAATTAAGAGTTTGGCGATCTCTTTCGACTGGTCCCGAGAGATAAACACGACCGACCCCGAATACTACAAGTGGACCCAATGGATATTTTTGCAATTCCTGAAGCGCGGTCTGGCCTACAAGAAGAAAATGGCCATAAATTGGTGTCCGAAAGACAAGATCGGTTTGGCTAATGAGGAGGTCGTGGATGGGAAATGCGAACGCTGCGGCACGGCCGTCGAGAAGCGCGATAAAGAGCAGTGGATGCTCGCTATCACGAAATACGCGGATAGGCTCGATAAAGACCTCGACCTCGTCGATTATTCCGAGAAGATAAAAACTCAGCAGCGGAACTGGATAGGCAGGTCTGAGGGAGCAGTTTTAAGTTTCAAGTTGAAAGTTGAAAGCAAAATTAACAACCCACAGCCCGAAACCCGTCTGGAAGTTTTTACGACCAGACCCGATACCTTATTCGGCGTCACTTACGTTGTGCTCGCACCGGAGCATAAACTGGTAAATCAGCTTTTGGAAAAGACTTCAAATAAAGAAGAAGTACTACGATATATCGTAGTGTCAAAGAACAAAACCGAAATCGAAAGAACTTCGGAAGAAAAGGATAAGACAGGAATCGAACTTATGGGTGTTAAGGCCATAAATCCGGCCAATGGAGAAGAAGTGCCTGTTTGGATAGCCGACTATGTATTGGCCGAGTACGGCACCGGGGCGGTCATGGCTGTGCCTGCACATGATGAGAGGGACTGGGATTTCGTCCAATATGTTATTGTGGCTGAGACACGACAGCCTGCAGATGGCTACATTAAGCATGTGGTTGAGCCGAAGAAAAAAGAGGAACTGCTCCCATTCATTGATTTTGTTGAGGGCGAGGGGAGCATAGCTGAATTACAGGCCAAGGAAGAAGACGAGAGTTTTTCTAAACTTAAACAGAATAAATTTTGTTACCCGGGAAATGGAAAAATGGTGAATTCCGGCAAGTTCAACGCCATGGATTCTGAGGAGGCCAAGTGGAAAATTACCGAAGCGGTGGGCGGAAAAAAGATAGTCAAATTCAAACTGAGAGACTGGGTATTTTCCCGTCAGCATTATTGGGGCGAGCCCATTCCTGTGGTTTTTTGCGACGAATGCAAGAATAGGAAATACGACGTCATTGTTATACATGGTTATGGTAGTGATTCAAAAAAAACCTGGAAGCCTTGGTTGAAAGCTGAGCTCGAAAAGCGCGGGCACAAAGTTTACTGTCCTGACTTGCCGAATACCGAAAAGCCGAATGTCGCGGAACAAGCCGAGTTCATACTGAAGAATGCCAAGCTCACTAAAAATACGATAATTCTCGGCCACAGCCTGGGCGGACCGGTCATGATGAGGGTTCTCGAAAAAGCCAAATCGAAAATTTACAAAGCTATTTTTCTTGACTCCGTGCTTCGGCCGGTTTTTCCGGATAAGGAGCGTCTCGTCGCGGCGGCGGATAATTGGAATTTCGATTTCGCCAAAATCAAAAAAATGGCAGATGAATTCGTCGTTTTGGCGGACGACACATTCGACACTATCCGTAAGGAGGACTCTGATGAGCTCGCCAATATATTTGACGCTCGAGAGGTAATGGTGACTCCCGTTAAAGGACATTTCAGGGCGGACAAAGAGCCTGAAATATTGAAACTTTTCGACGAAGAGGGAATCGTGCCGGTGCCCGAAAAAGACCTGCCGATAAAATTGCCTGATGTAAAGAAGTATCAGCCTACCGATACCGGTGAATCGCCGCTCGCGGCTATATCAAAGTGGGTCAATACGAAATGTCCCCGCTGTGGTTCTCCGGCAAAAAGAGAAACCGACACTATGCCTAACTGGGCGGGCTCAAGTTGGTATTACCTTGCTTACGTAATGCATAAAAATCTTAAATCTAAAATCTTAAATCTTAAATCTTCCGGCAACCTCTTCAATTATTGGTTGCCGGTGGATTGGTACAACGGCGGCATGGAGCACACGACCTTGCATCTTCTCTATTCGCGTTTTTGGCACAAATTCTTGTTCGACCTTCGTTTGGTTTTGAGTCCGGAACCGTACAAAAAGAGAACTTCGCACGGAATGATTTTGGCCGAGGGTGGCGAAAAAATGTCCAAATCGAGGGGTAATGTCATCAATCCCGACGAGATGGTCGAGCGTTTTGGCGCTGACACGTTGCGAATGTACGAAATGTTCATGGGGCCTTTCGAACAGGCCATTGCCTGGTCCACCGACGGTCTGGTGGGCATCCGGCGCTTTCTGGAACGGGTCTGGCGTATTTCTGAAAAAGCTTCGGTTGATTCTGAAGCTTCGGTAGCTTCTGAAGCTTTAATACATAAAACAATAAAGAAGGTGGGTGAGGATATAGAGAACATGCGGTTCAATACGGCGGTGAGCGCCCTCATGATCTGCATAAATGAACTGGATACAGCTCCATCTGTTCCTAAAAAAGTCTTCGAGCTTTACCTTCGGATATTGTTCCCGTTCGCCCCGCACATCGCCGAAGAGCTTTGGCAGGGAGAGGGGCATAATGATTCGATTTCCGATCAAAAATGGCCGGCATTTGATGCCGATAAGATCTTAAGCCAGGCAGTAACAATAGTCGTCCAGGTTAATGGCAAGGTCCGAGGCCAATTTGAAGCCCCTCCCGAGATAGACGAAGCCGCCGCTCTCGAAAAAGCGAAGAATATCGCCGCCGTTTTGCCCTGGTTGGCCGGTAAGCTGATCCGCAAGGCCATTTTTGTGAAAGGACGTTTAGTGAACTTCGTCGTGTAATGTTTTTTTCCGGCGCCCAAATTCATCTGTCAGTCGAAAAGGGACCTTTTTATGATTTCCTATACATTGACAACCGCCTTGACAGACGTTCGGCTTGACGAGTATTATGCAAAGTGATAGAGCTGAGGACGTCAATTATCATTTAAGTCGCCTATCTTTCTATGAGCGTAAAAAGCAGCATCAACTCCAAACCCAAACAGGTCGTGAAGCGTCTACTCGCGGTTCTGCCTGAAAGGGCCAGGGACGTGATCATCGGCAGATTCGGTCTCGGTAAAGATCCGGTTAAACTGACACTGGAATCGATCGGAAAAAAATATGGAATAACTCGAGAACGGGTGCGGCAGATCGAGAATTACGCCGTTCATAGTATAAAAAAATCGTATCAGGCCGTGAAAGAAAAGGAGTTGTTCGCTGAATTGGAAAAATTGCTTGAATCTTTGGGCGGCATAATCTCCGAAGAAGACCTTCTCGGCGATATTTCGAGCGATAAGAGCACTCAAAATCACGTTCATTTCCTTCTTGTCTTAGGCGACGTATTCAAAAAGGAAAAGGAAGATGACCACTTTAAGCACCGCTGGTATATCGACGACCAATTGGCTGAAAAAGTTCACAAAGCCCTGAAAAAGCTTTACGAAGGCTTGAACGACCAGCACCTGATCTCAGAACTCGATATCGTTTCTCAATTTCTGGTCCACGTCGAGGATGTAGCCGATCACTATAAGAAAGACGATATCATTCGCCGCTGGCTTTCGATATCAAAGACCATTGGCAAAAATCCTCTTGGCGAGTGGGGCCTTGTTTCGTCACCGAATATCCGCGCTAAAGGAATTCGCGATTACGCCTTCCTGGTGTTGCGCAAGCACGGTTCGCCTATTCATTTTAGGGAAGTCGCGAAATCCATAGAGAAGCTTTTTGGCAAAAAGGCTCATGTTGCTACAACCCATAACGAACTCATCAAAGATTCTCGCTTTGTGCTTGTCGGCCGCGGTCTCTATGCTTTGGCCGAATGGGGATACATGAGCGGAGTGGTCAAAGATGTTATTCGCAAGGTTCTTGAGAAGAACGGTCCGCTTACTAAGAACGAGGTCATCGACAAAGTCATGAAGGAGAGATACGTAAAAGAGAATACTATCGTCGTCAATCTCCAAAATCCAAAGTTTTTCAAAAAAGACAAAGAGGGAAAATATTCGATGGCTACAGCCGCCTAAATTTAAACCAAAAACCACGCTCGATAAGCTCGAGGGTGGTTTTTCGTTCTTTTGGAACGACTCTTATTTTGATACAATGTTGTTGTGGACCCCGTAGTACGAAACCTTGCTAATCGCGCTCGGACAATGAGCGAACAAGGAGTTAGCACTCGATTTTCGGCGGAGTTCATGTTTGTTTAGCATAATAATTGTAAATTAGGGAAGTTCGCTAAGCGAACGACCTGAAATTTAACTGCAGGGTGGAAGGCTTCATTTTCAACGTTATCGACTTTATCGAGGGGTTATTCATTCCAAAAAAATGGCATCACCCCATAGATTTCGTCGTTTTTTGGAGCGCCCTCATTGCGGGGTTCGTCGTTTTGTACATTTTTGGGCCGACACTTTTGGCTCAGCCGTTCGTACAGAATGCTATCTGGTTCTTGGCGGTTACAATGCCCCTCTGGTTGCCGCTCCTTTTGGCCAGAGTGTTTTTTATTTACTACATAAGGTACATTCGGGCGGATTGGATAAAAAAAGAAAAGTCTGTCCTGCTGGAGATCAAAATACCCAAAGAAACCAACAAGTCTCCTTTGGCTATGGAGATCTTTTTTACAGCACTTTATCAGACCGGTTCGGCTACTTTGGTCGAGGCGTTTTGGAAGGGCAAAGTGAGGCCATGGTTTTCATTTGAGCTCGTTTCCCAAGGCGGCGAAGTCCACTTGTTCATCTGGGCGCTTCGGAAATGGCGTAACCTCATTGAAGCTCAGCTTTACGCCCAATATCCGACCATTGAGATACATGAGGTGGCTGATTACACCGACAGTGTCCGGCATGACCCGGTGAATTTGCCGCTTTGGGCTACCTATTTCGTCAAGGATAAGTCGTACTATCCGCTCAAGACCTATGTGGACTATGGCCTGGATAAATTGGATATCAAAGAGGAATTCAAGATCGATCCCATGACCTCGGTCCTCGAGTACCTCGGTTCAATGAGGAAGGGCGAGCAGGTATGGATACAGATCATAATCCAGGCTCACCGCGCCGAGAAGCTGATAGACGCGCGATTCTTCGGTCTTAAGTCGAGTTGGACAAAGAAAATAGATAAAGAGATAGAAGATATCAGAGAGAGCTCCGTGCCGATAAAAAAAGATAAGGAAGGGAATGAGATAGCCGGTTTTCCTCATCCGACTCCCGGTCAGGTTGACACGATGAAGGCCTTACAGCGGAGCAGGGACAAGTTGCCTTACGACGCTACAATCCGCGGTTTCTATATTTCGACCAAGGAGGCTTTCAACCCGATCGGCATCACTGGCCTCATAGGCAGTTTCAGGCAGTATAATTCAATGAACTCGGCCAGTTTCAAACTGGGCTGGTATACCGACCCCGACTTGCCGTGGCGAGATTACAAAAGGAAGAGGCGCAATCATATGGAGAAGGAGATGCTCGAGGCCTACAAGCTCCGGTCGTTTTTTCAGTATCCTTTCAAGAATTTCGAGAGCAATTCCTACATTTTGACAACGGAAGAGTTAGCGACGATCTTCCACTTGCCGGGCGGAGTATCCCAGACACCAACACTTGAGCGTATAACGTCGAAGAAGGCCGAACCGCCGCCCAATTTGCCAAAATAAGCTACCCAGAATGTGGATTGATACGAAGCGAGACAAATTACAAGAAAATTATTTTTTCAATAAATATGGCCGCGCGTTTCCGAAGATAGGCGTCAATCGGAAAGCTTTAATGGCGGCCGTCGTTCTGGTCCTGCTTATTTGCTATAGGCTGTTGTTTGCTGCTCCCGCCGATTTCCCCGCGAAGGAAGTAGTCGCGATTCCAAGCGGCGCGTCCCTTGTCTTTGCGAGCACTATTTTGGCCGAGAATTCTATCATTCGTTCCCCCATATTGTTTAGGATGATGGTTCGGGTTTTGGACGGGCAGACCGGCGTCAAGGCAGGCGATTACCTTTTCGAAGATAGGCAGAATTTGTTTACTATCGCTCGGCGCATGGTTTCTGGAGAAAGAGGTTATGCGTCCGTTCAAGCGGTCGTGCCCGAAGGCACATCGGCGGAGGGCATAGCCGGCATCCTCGGAGCCAACATACCGGATTTTGACACTGCGGCATTTATCAAGATCGCTAAACCTAACGAGGGCCACCTTTTTCCGGATACCTACCATTTCTCTTTCGACGCCAAACCGGAGTTTGTCTTAAAGACTTTCCTTGATAATTTTAATAGGAAAGTTGAGAGTGTTCGGTCTGATATCGATAAGTTCGGGCGGCCGCTCGAGGATATTATTAAAATGGCGTCGATCGTCGAGGAGGAGGGGAGAACGATGGAGACTCGGAAAATGATCGCCGGAATTCTCTGGAAAAGGCTCGATATAGGCATGCCTCTTCAGGTAGACGCTTCGTTTCTTTACATTAACGGCAAGAATACATTCCAATTGACCACGGCGGACCTGCAAAAAGACTCGGCTTACAACACGTATACTAGGGCAGGTCTCCCGCCCACGGCCATTTCCAATCCCGGTCTCGATGCGATATTGGCCACGGTCAATCCGACAAAAAGTCCGTATCTGTACTATTTAACGGACCATGATGGCGTGATGCGTTATGCCAAAACGCATGATGAACATGTCATCAACAAAGCCAAGTACCTTAAATAAACTTCAGCCGCGTAACTATTCCCGCGGTCCCTCGCCACGGCAATAAAAAAACCGAACGAGGTTCGGTCTTATGAGCACTGGGACAAAGGATAGGGGAGCTTTCGCTCGAGGGACTTCATCTCTGCTTCCAGTTTGTCTGCGACCTCCAACAAGCGGGCTTTCGTCCGTTTGTCCCCGCAATAGGTGAAGCTCATTGAAAGTCTGACCCATTGTCGATGTTTGCGTTGAAGGCGCCAGTCGATGAATCGGAAATAAAGTCATTTTATCATAGGGGTCGGTTAGGGAACTGCTCTGTATTTATTACCGCAAAAATAGAGGTTAGTCCATTAAAAAAGAACGCGGTTGCGTTCTTGTGGTTCAGCGAATGCCGGTTCGGCATTTACTGTTGATGTAATGAAGTGTCGCGATGTGGCCGACAATGATGACCGGTACCCTGTTTCCTGGACACATTTTCTCTCTTAACAGAGTAAAATAATG
>CAZYRJ010000024.1:11106-18231 GCA_964649625.1 uncultured Candidatus Saccharibacteria bacterium | reverse complement strand
ACCACTTACTTTCGATCGCCAATTTAATAACCTGCTTTGCCTGCTCGTAGGTATTCTCCGAAAGACCCTCGATAACGATGTTCTTTAAAGGAACACCTACCTCGACTAATTTATCCCTCAGACCGTCGCAGTTAAAACTGCCGTAAGCTTCATTAAGCGCACCTCCTGACACAACAACGATCGGGGCATAACCGGCCTTCCACAGCTCAACCGTCTTGGGCACACGATAATGCCCATCACCTTGAAGCAGAACGATCGCGTCAGCCTTCATGATGGTATCATTATCAACTATCGCTATGAATTGTTCTCTGAGAGATAAGGTCATGGTTACATGAGATCGCTCCACCTAACGGGCTCACCGACGGCGACATCGCGGCCGACCATTCTCCCGACAATTGCCTTTTTATGGGCCGGGCACAGCCCCAAGGCCGGCCTGAGCTCTTCCAGATCATTCTTGCCTATCTTCCGGCCTTTTTTAAGACCCTTGGCATAATAAAGCCCCCTTCTTTGCACTATAACGGTCTCGGCTTCCTCTTCGACCACATCTTTTTGACCCGTGCCGAGAGCCTTTTCCAGGTCGCGGATATGCCTGACCATCGATTCGAATTCGGCTGGTTCCATCGAGTGTGGGTGATCGGGTCCCGCGTCTTTTTTATTCAAAGTGAAATGTTTTTCTATGACTTTCGCGCCTAGAGCAATTGCACCAAGCACGACCGTGTCGCCAGGTGTATGGTCCGAATAACCGATGATGGTACCAAATGCTTGCCTGTACGTTTCCATCACTCTGATATTCGCGCTTTCGATCCTGGAAGGATAGTTAGTGATGCATTGAAGGAGCGCCAGTTCTTTATTACCCGCAGCTTTTATAACGCGAACGGCTTCATCCACTTCCGCGAAAGTGCTCGCTCCGGTAGCCAAGATCACAGGTTTTCCTTTCTTTGCGATATATTCGAGCATCTCAAGCCACGTAATATCGCCTGACCCAATCTTATAGAAGTTCACACCCAAACGTTCCAACAGATCGACTGCTTCATAATCATAAGGCGAAGAAGACACCTCAATGTCTATGGACCGGCAATAATCGAAAAAAGCTTTATGCCATTCGCGCGGAAATTCTGCATCTTTAAAAACTTCGTCGACGGGTTTTTTCCAGCTCCCGTGGACGCCTTTCAGCTTCATTGAGACAAAACCTTTTCCCGAAACTATCTTCTTGGCCTGAAAACTTTGGATCTTGACCACATCGCCACCCGCCTGCTTTACGGCAAGCGCGAGCTCCTTTGCTTTATCGAGATTGCCGTCAAAATTGGCGCCGATATCGGCAATGATAAAGGCCGGCTGGCCTTCGCCTACCGCCCTCATGCCTATTTTCACTACTTTTGAAAATTCCGATCGTGCGCCCATAATTGGGTTTAAAAATAACCTTTAATTGGACAAGCGTCAATAACAGAATTATCAAAAAACGGCTTTACATAAGGTACCAGGTGGTCAAACCGCCACTTGAAGCACCTCTTTTGAAACCGTGCCTTTCCACTATTTTTATTGAAGGGATATTATTGGGCTTTATGACGGCTTTTTTCTTTTTGCCAGACAGTATCTTTTCTTGAAGGAGCTCGCCTATCATGGCTTTGCCGATCCCTTTGCCGCGCCATTCCGGAGCGACAGTCCAGGACAATTCGTGGATTTCCTCCCCATTTTCGACCGACCTATCTATTCGACAAGTACCGGCCGGTTTTCCATTTTGCAAAAAAATAAAAAGCCTGCGATCGGAATCGCTTATGCTTTTCCGCAACCATTCAAGATGTTTTTCCCAAGGCACCGGCTCCGTATTGATGGAGTTGGCCCGTGTTTCCGGATCATTTCGCCACTGGAACAATAACTGCGCATCGGCTTCCGTTACTGGTTTTAGCATATCGAATTTTTAATCGATTAAGTCCCACTTGAGCGGGGTTCCTCTTTTTATATCACGTTTCGCTTTTCTTCCGACAATTTTGTCGAGTTCATAAGGGGGAAGCCCATAACCCGGCCGGATCGATCTGATGTTCAAAGCGGTAAATTTTTCACCCTTTTTTATATCGGCCACGGCAAAAAGAGACCGGCGGAAGTTCCTGTTGTATTTCTCCTCTTCCGTCTGGGGACCATAGGAAACGATTCCGAGCATTTGCTCGTTTTCACGGATCGCAGATGTCATAGACCTGAATTCGTCGGGATCAAGGGAGAACCTGTCATCAAGAGCCTTATCATGTCTCAAGACCAAATGTTTTTCGATTACTGATGCGCCGAGGGAGGCAGCCAGTATCGGAGCCTTAATACCCCCCATATTATCTGAAAGTCCGCTCAGCACTCCGAATCTATCCTTAATATCCGACATGGTAAGAAGATTGGTTGCGGCGACTCGAGCTTCGCTAGCGTATGAAGTTGTGCACTGCAAAACTACAAGGTCCTTCGCCCCGGCCTTCTTTAGCGTCTTGACCATCAATTCAACTTCATCTAAAGACGAGAATCCTGCCGACACAATGACCGGCTTCTTTGTCTTCGCTACACGCTTCAGCAGGGCCACGTCTATAGACTCATAGGCGGCAATTTTATAGCACGGCATATTCAAACCCTCCAGATAATCCACCGCAGTAGCGTCGAACGGAGTCGAGAAAAATATCAAACCGATATCGTCGGCTATCTTCCTGAGTTTAGGCACCCATTCCCAGGGCGTAAAAGCTTTTTTGTAAAGTTCATAAAAAGTCTGACCCTTCCAGCTTTGCGGATTTTTTTCGCCGCCCACTCTGAACCATTTCAGATCGGAATCGATCGTCATCGTATCCGGAGTGTAGGTCTGTATTTTTATGGCGTCCGCGCCGGAGTCTTTGGCCGCTTTGATCAGGGAAACAGCTTTATCGAAATTCTGCTCGTGATTGCCCGACATCTCGGCCACGATAAATGCCGGCTGTCCTTCTCCGACCTGCCTTTTTCCGATCTTAAGCGTTTTTGGTTTGGCCATTGAATTCGATCGTTTTATAGCTACCCAAGGGCAACTTGGAATCTAATTTAAGATAATCGAGAAGTGTGCACAAGGCCCGGTCATGACCGACGATACATACCCAATCTTGAAGACCGGTGTCCATATCTCGCAAACATTCCAGATGCCTCGACAAGACCTCCTCGCGGCTCTCCCCGCCATAGGGCTTGAAATCGTAATGTTTATAATTTTTGGTCCAGTTCTCCTTAAGCTTATCGCCGTATTTGGCGAATGCTTCGGCCTCCGTCATGCCTTCTATCTCGCCGAACGAACACTCCCGCAGCCTTTCATCCAAAACAACTTTTTTGCTGAGGACCTCCGCGATGATATCGGCCGTTGCCGACGCTCTTTTGAGGTCCGAGCATACGATCTTACTGATGGGCAATTTCCTCAGCAATTCGGCCAAAGCACGGGCCTCTTCTTCGCCCTTGTCGTTCAGCTTTGTATCATGCTGGCCTTGCTGACGGCCGCGCTCGTTCCAATCTGTGGTTGTGTGTCGTACCAAAACAATATGCATCTTATTTGAATTTATATGTGCCCGATTTAATATGCTCAACGCCTTTTTTCTCCTCGTTCAGACGCAATATATAGTCTTTACTCATCATCCTTTTGCCGAGGTAATCCGACCACCTGGCTTTATCCGACTTTAGCAATATGTCCTCGGCACCCACAAGGGAAATTTTATTTTTCAATTTCGATGCAAGGTCGGTATAATTGACCATTGCGTCGATCCTCGGCAAGTGATAATCGTTTGAGATAACCTCTGCCTTACCTTTGGCATATCCGTTATCCAAGGCCTTGGCCAACCACCTAAGCTGCTGGAACGTGGAGCCGCTTTCGTTATCAAGCACGATCATCTCTCTCGGAACTCCAAGCGCCGCCAACTCATCGCTGATCACTGTTGCTATTGTCACACCCGGCGGCAATTCATTATCAAGCGCACCCCGCCCACCCGATGCGACGATACTCCTCGCTTTGTCTATTTTCCAAATTTCGTACGCTGCGAAGACCCGCAAACGGTCATCCAAAATTCCTGAGTTGCCGCTTTGAAAGGCGCCGAATGTCGTGCGCCAAGTGCCTTCCTTATCTTTTGCAAGGCCGCCGCCCAAGACGACGATCGGGTCGATGAGACTCGTGTTAACCATTTTTCTTGAGCAATAACTTCATTAAAATCGATGCCTGACTTATATCATTTTGCGTCTGAAGCCCGCTTTGGAGGGATGCAAAAAAATGCTCCAGCTCAGCGACATACATATGATTAGAGTTAAAATTATCGGCCTTAAAGACGACTTTGTGTCCCTTGGCCGAAGCAAGAACCACTACATTGGTATTCCAGTCCCAGGACAAATTGCCCTGCTCGCCGATTACAAGGCAGGTCCTCCGGTATGCCCGGGAAAGGTAGTCAGAGAACACTCTGCCGATGACACCGTTCTCGAAAAGAAATGATCCCGATGCCTGATCCTCGGTCTCTATTTCAAGCGCGCTTGATTTGCTCTTGATAACCTTGTGGTCGGTCACGCTCGAGAAATCATTCAGCCAAAACATGAGATCGTACTCGTGAATATCATCGAGAAGGACACCTCCGCCCGTTTCGGGCCGCGCGGCATAGTTCTCCCTGTAATCGCCCTTCCTCCATTCCGGCAAATAGTAACCGAACTCATTGTTTATGCTGTAAACGCGTCCCAATTTTTTCGACTCGAGATAGGTTTTGATGAAGCGCAAACAGGGGTGGAACCGCATATTGCATCCGACCATCGTTACAAGAGATTTTTCCCTGACCATTTGCTCCAATTCATCCAAACCGGCGAGGTTATTGAGCAAAGGTTTCTCCACAAAGAACGCCAAACCGGACTTTGCACAAATCGTTGCATGTTCCAAATGTAAATTCGTCGGACTGCAAATTATTGCTGCATTAAATTCCTTGAGCTTCTTTGGATCCAGTTCGGGGAGAACATTGAGACCCGCCGTCTTAAACGCTTCGGGATCATACACGGTCAGATTCGAATACCCCAAAGATTTGAGATTTTCGAAATGCCTCTTGCCTATCGAACCATAGCCGATTATTAGGATATTTTGATGGGTTTTCATTTTTGTCCTTCCAGGTCTTCCTTTCGCTTTACCATTATAACAGCGTCATAAACTATCCCGTCGTGGTTAACCGCGTTCTTTTTTATTCGAACCTGTTTGTAACCTGCCCGCTCATAGGCTCTCGATGCTTTTTTATGTTCGTCTATAACGCCGAGCTCTACCTCATCTATGCCAAGCTCTCTTAAAGCGTGATCGGTTATCAGTCTCGTAGCCTCGGTGCCAATGCCTTTACCCCAAAAAGATCTATCGCCAATCACAATGCTGAATATCGTCCGCTTATCCGGCGCATTTATGGGTTCCAATTTGACGTTGCCGATATGCAGATCGGAGGTTTTATCGAAGATGCCCATGAACAATACGGCCGGGTTATCGCTCTTCGACTTAACATAGCTCTTCAGCTGGTCCATGTTCGAACTCCTGATCTCCAAATATTTCGTCACTTCGGGATCGTTGAACCAGGCACAATAGCGCGGAGTTGCATCCTCCATCGTTAATTTTCTCAAATATATTCTTTCACCGGATATCTTTTCCATAAAATTATGTTTGGGATCAAATGCGTTCCAATATCTTGGCATCGGTGAGCTTTCCGGCGACGCGATCGAGCACCTCTTTCGACAATTTGGCCAACTCGGCGATAGCAGAGAGGTCGTGGGTGCCGTCACAATAATTCAGTAGCCACCACATTGCCAATTCGTCTTCCTGACGGATCTTGCCAGACAAGTGCCTGAACAAGCCCCGCTTCCCAAGCTGAGGCTCGCCGTAGGGCAATTTGTTGACGTAATATTCTCCGCCCTCGAGGGACTTCACGATAGACAGGTAAGCCTCAACCGTCCGGGCCATGTTCAAAAAATCCATCATGCTCTTATTGTCCAAAGAGGTGTGATACTCCGGATATTTTGTATAGGTGGTGCGCATCAAACTCCCAATCGGCAAATTGAATCCGGGCGAGCAATACTGCCGTTCGTCGCTGCCGATGGCCGGATCGAAGTCGATGATGTTCTTATTATTTTCCTTGGTCATGAACTGTTCCGCCAGAGAATCCGCCAGACTATTGCCCCGCCTTGAGCGCTTGTACATAAGCGGCCCTTTGTCGCCGACACAGGTTATGACATAACCGGCGACCAAATTCTTTTTGAAATCCTCGCCACGTTGGCTTAGGACAGCGATGGAACCGATAGTCTCGGGAACGAGCACAAAACGATAACTGAACTTTCGGTTCTTTATTTTTGCTATTTCTTTATAGAGATGAGTTAAGACCAAGGGGCCGGATAGCTCGTTATTGGCGAGCGATGGATGACAAAGATACGACGAGAACAAAACTTCCTTTTTACTTCTTCCCTTAATATAAGTTTCGCCAATGACCAATTTGCCGGAAACTAGCTTGGTATCGACCAGGACCTTATAGGTGCCCTCTTTCAGAGCTTTGTATTCGTTGTGCGACAGGCAAAAACCCCAGCGCTCCTTGTAGTACGAGGTTATATAAGGAATGGCCTCCGGCTGTTCAGGTAGAGTGTACAAATGTTCCTTAAGCTCGGAGAGGGACACCTCGCCCTTAAACGGAGTCGAGTAAACGACGAGGTGAACATTATTCTCTTTGAAATCGGCCAATTTACGGCCGTTAGGGTCGATAATGTAAGCCTCCTTCGGGCACCACTCTTTGGGAACGGTCCAATCGAGAATCTTTTTGCCGGTCTTGAAGTTGAGCCGCGACATCGGCATAACTTCCTCCAAAATATCGAGCGAGTCGCGAAAACCCGGACCCATGATACTCCGCGGTATCGGCCAAAGCTTGTCGAAATATTTCTCCAGTTGTTTTGGCAGTTCTTTTTCCATAATGTTCACATTTAAACTCCAGAAGCTACTATTCTCCTATTCGCGCGAATTAGAGAATGGTTACGTGGGGTTATTATATCGGCCTAATTGGCACGCCGGCGTTAAAAATAAAAGATTTTACCTGGGTCAGGTTGGAATCGGAAAAATGGAAGACCGATGAGGCGGCGGCGGCATGCGCTCCTCCGCGCTGTATA
>CAZYRJ010000024.1:10560-11096 GCA_964649625.1 uncultured Candidatus Saccharibacteria bacterium | reverse complement strand
GAGCACCCACGAGGCGGCAATCCCAGCAGCGCCCGCCTTAACAGCGAGCACGCCATCAACCCACGTACCGGCGCCACCATTCGCAATAACCGGAATATTGACCGACCTCGAAACCAATTTTATTGCCTCTAGATCATAGCCTTTCATAGTGCCTTCCTTATCTATCGACGAAATGAGTAACTCCCCTGCCCCCAATTCGGCAGCTTTCTTGGCCCATTCCACCAATTCAAGACCGGCGGCTTTACGGCCGCGGTCGACAAAAACCTCGTAGTGTCCTTTTTTGACCTCCTTGAAATCGATCGAGACAACAATGCACTGTCGGCCGAATTTGGCCGCGGCTTTTTTTATAAAAGAGGGATTTTCGATCGCATAGGAATTTATTGAAATCTTGTCGGCGCCGTGCCGGAGTAACTCCTTAATGGTCGCCATGTCGCGGACACCGCCGCCCGCTGTTATCGGCACAAAGCAATTCTTGGAAACATCATCCAGCGTTTCGATCAAGAACTTGATGCCGTCCTTGGCTTTTTCGATATTGA